>CAYXJD010000078.1:0-12402 GCA_964465225.1 uncultured Actinomycetota bacterium | reverse complement strand
TGCTGCAGGAGCTGTTCCTGCGCAACGAGCCGCAGAACTACGCCAAGTCCTGCCGCGCGCTGGCCGAGGCACCCCGCATCCGCCGTGATGAGCTGGGGCAGCCGACGCTGCTGTTGACCGGCGCCCACGATCGTTCCACGCCGCTGGCGATGGCAGAGGAGCTCAAGGCCTCGATCCCGGTGAGCCGTGTGAAGGTGCTCCCCCACGTGGGCCACTGGGCCTCGCTGGAGGATCCCGGCGCGATCGCCGCTGCGATCCTGGAGTTCCTCACCTGATGACGCTGCGCCGACTGCTGCCGACCCCGGCGACCCTGGGACTGGACGAGCTGTACGCCGGGCTGACGCTGGCGGACCCGCAGCCCGAGCGTGGGGTGCACGTGGCGTTGTCGATGGTGTCCTCGGCGGACGGGGCGGTCGCGGTGGAAGGCCTGTCCGGTGGGCTCGGCGGGGCGGCCGACCTGCGGGCGCTCTCCCGCCTGCGTGGGGCCAACGACGTGTCGTTGGTCGGGGCCGGCACCGTGCGTGACGAGGGCTACGTGCCGCTCTCCGGGACACCCGAACGCCGGGCCGACCGGGCCGCTCGGGGGCTGAGGCCCGCTCCCCGCCTGGCCATCGTCACCGCCTCGGGGCACCTGGCCCCCGACCTGGCGGTCTTCGAAGACCCCGACGAGCCACCGATCGTGCTGACCTCGCGGCAGGGGGATCACGCGGCGCTGGCGGCCATCGAGGATCGTGCCGAGATCCACGTCGTCGCCGATACGGACCTGTCAGCCGCGGTCATCGTGTCCACGCTCGTCGCGCTCGGCCTCCCGCGGGTGCTGTGCGAGGGAGGGCCCCGCCTCAACCAGGTCATGCTGGCCGGCGGGCACATCGACGAGGTCTTCATGACCCTGGCACCGACCCTGGTCGGTGGTCCCGCTCCGCGCATCGTCAGCGGTGAGGCTGAGGTCGCCACCGACCTGGCGCTGGTCAGCGTGCACGAGCACGAGGGGGACCTGCTGCTGCGCTACCGCCGCACCTGAGACGGCGAGCTCCCCCACCGCCAACTTCCAACGACCACCACGTGGGCGAGCACCGCTGCACGGTCAACCCGTCGGGGTGACCCACTTCAGCCGCGCGATCGAGGTGTCCACCGCGGGCAGCGGACGCAGTCCCTCGAGCGTCTCCATCACCGACAGGTACCGCACCACCTCGTCGACGTCGTGGACCCTCACAAAGCCGGGGTAGGGCCGCACCGCCTCCACGGTCGCGAGCGTCTCGGGCAGGCGCTCGGGCGGCTCGGCCCCGGTGATGACGCCGGCGTAGTACTTGCGGGAGGCACCGGTGAGGATCGCCAGACCGTGGGCTGCGAACCGTGGGTAGGCCCGCAGGACCTCGACGTCATCGTGTGGGTGTTTCGCGTAGCCGAGGCCGGGGTCGAGCACGATCGCATCGCGTGGCAGGCCCTGGGCCTCGGCCACCGCGATGCGCTCGGAGAACAGCTGCTCCACGTCGGCCACGACGTCGTCGAAGGACAGGAAGGCCTCCTGCTTGTGCCCGACCCGGGTGTGCAGGAGCACCAGCGCGGCGCCGTGTGCCGCGCAGGCCGCCGCGATCCGCGGCTCGGCCAGGCCGGAGACGTCGTTGATCATGGCCGCACCGGCCTCCAGGGTCGCCTCGGCGACCGCGAGCTTGGGCGTGTCGATCGAGACCGCGACCCCGCGGGCGACCAGTTCCCGCACCAGCGGGACGGCGGCGGCGATCTGGGTGTCGACGTCGATCGGCTCGCCGTGGGTGACGCCGGAATCGGTGCCGACGTCGATGATCTGGGCGCCGGCGTCGACCATCGCCATGGCCATGGCCAGCTGGGCCCCGGTGCTGGCCAGGTGTTCGGTGTCGGAGAAGGAACCGGGGTTGGTGTTGATGATGCCCATCACCGCCGGCGCACCCGGACGCAGGCGGTAGCGGTGTGCTCCCGCCTGGAGGTCCACGGCAGTGGCGAGCTCGGCAGCGGCAGCGGCGGTGGTCAGCAGGCTCACGGAGGGACCTCGGCTCGATGATGGGTTGGGCGGGTCGGGGGTCGGGCGGGTCGGGGGTCGGGCGGGTCGGGGGTCGGGCCCCACGCAACGGTGTCGCGACCTGTCGCAGACGTGCTGCTCGGCGGGGACGCGACACGGTCGGTACGACACCGGTGCCGGAGAGGATGGCCCGACCGGCGCAGCACGCCGGTCAGGTCCCGAGCAGGCCCGGCAGTAGCTCGAGGGTGCCGATCCGGTGGTCGGGACGCAGCGCCGGATCGTCTGGATCTGATGCCGAGCGTGGCGCGAACCACACCGTCATCAGCCCGTAGGCCCGCCCTCCGGCGATGTCGGCGCTCAGGGAGTCGCCGACGATGGTCACCTGGGAGCGGGGTGGCTGTCCCATGGCAGTGAAGGCGGCGTCGAAGAAGGCCGCCGCGGGCTTGGCGGCGCCGACCTCCTCCGAGATCACCAACACCGCACCGGCATCGGCCACCGGGGAGGCGGCGAGTCGCGGCCGCTGGACCTCCGCCAAGCCGTTGGTGACGAAGCCGATCCGGTGCGAGACCCCCAGTCGCGCGACCACCTGTTCAGCCCCCGGGAGGAGATGGCTTCCAGCGGCCAGCTGCTGCAGGTAGCCGGTCGCCAGGACCTCCAGGTCGGTCGTTGCGCACCGGTGCGGTGCGAGCTCCGCCAGGAGATCGGCCCACCGCTGGGTCCTGAGCTGGGCCGCGGAGGTCTCGCCGCGTTCGAGCGCTGCCCAGTGCCCCCGGTTGATCCGCCGGTACCGGGCCAGAGCGTCCGGCCCCGAGGGGAGCCCGAGACTGTGCAGGGTGCCGGCCACCGCGTCGGTCTCGGCTCGCTCGTAGTCGAACAGCGTCCCGTCGAGGTCGAACAGGACCCAGGGTCGCGACCCTTCGGTGTGTGACATCGGGCTCCCGACGGCTGGTGGCACGCAGGCTACGGTGACACCGGCGTCCGATCACCCACACCACCAGGAGCGGTCCATGGCCCGCGTCGGCATGCCCCGCAAGTTCGTCTTCGTCTGCATCAACGAGCGGCCGGAGGAGCACCCCCGTCCCTCGTGCATCCGACGCGGGAGCGCCGGCCTGTTCGAAGCGTTGCGGGAGGAGACCGGAGCCCAGGGGCTGGTCGACATCAAGATCGTGGCGAGCGGTTGCCTGGAGCCGTGCATGGTCGGCCCGACGATCTACGTCGCACCCGACGACGTCTGGTACGGCGGGGTCACCCTGGAGGACGTCCCGCTGCTCGTCGAGCAGCACCTGCGTGACGACCGTCCGGTCGAGTTCCTGCAGATAGGGCGGCCGGAGTTCGAGTTGTCACCACTCGCCGGCCGCAGCGACCTCCCCCCGGGCGAGATCCCACCCGTGTGAGGGAGCCGGACCGTGGGCGCCCCGAGCGGCCGGGTCCTACCCTGAAGGGCCGGCCAGGAGGTGATATGCGCGCCCGGGAGCTGGAGATCGTCGGCTACGACGCGATCGAGTTCCACGTTGGCAACGCCCGCCAGGCGGCCCACTTCTACCGCACGGGCTTCGGCTTCCGCCTCGTCGGCTACGCGGGACCGGAGACCGGCGTCGGGGACCGAGCGTCCTACGTGCTCGAGCAGGGCGGGATCCGGTTCGTCCTGACCGCTGGGCTCACACCCGAGCACCCGGTGTCCCAGTGGCAGCTGCGGCACGGTGACGGGATCCGGGACGTCGCCTTCCAGGTACCCGACGCCGCTGGAGCCTTCGCGGCGGCGACCGAACGTGGAGCCATCGCGGTGCGCGAACCCGAGGTCCTGGTCGACGAGCACGGCGAGGTGACCGTGGCCACGATCGCGGTCTACGGGGACACGATCCACTCCTTCGTCCAACGCGAGGGGTACGCGGGCAGCTACCGGCCCGGCTACATGGCGGTCCCGGAGCCACCGGCCAGCGAGGCACGACCAGAGGTCGGCCTCCGCACGGTCGACCATGTCGTCGCCAACGTCGATCTCGGCGACATGGAGCGCTGGGCGGCGTTCTACCAGCGGATCCTGGGGTTCTCTGAACTGCGCCACTTCGACGAGGCGTCCATCTCCACCGAGGACACCGCGCTGATGTCGAAGGTGCTCAGCGACCGTCGGGGCCGCGTCAAGCTGCCCATCAACGAGCCGGCCGCGGGTCGGCATCGCTCCCAGATCCAGGAGTACCTCGACGCCAACGGGGGTCCCGGCGTCCAGCACCTCGCCCTGGCCACCGACGACATCGTCGGGACCGTCCGGACGCTGACCAGGCGCGGTATCGGCTTCCTCAGCGTGCCCGACACCTACTACCAACAGGCACGCGAGCGGATCGGCGACGTCGAGGAGTCCTGGGACGACCTGGCCGAACTCGGCATCCTGATCGACCGGGATGAGGAGGGCTACCTGCTCCAGATCTTCACCGACCCCGTCCAGGACCGACCGACGGTGTTCTTCGAGATCATCCAGCGGCACGGCGCGCAGGGGTTCGGCGCGGGCAACTTCCGCTCACTGTTCGCCGCGATCGAACGTGCACAGGCCCGGCGGGGCAACCTGTGAACGGCGCCGACGAGCCACGCTGGCTGCTGCCGACGCTGCGCGCCGTGGCCGCCTTCGGGACCGCCGCGATGCTCACGACCATCCTCGCTGCTGCCAGCGTGGCGTCGATCACCGACGACGGCGCGATGCTGCTGGCCCTGGCCTGGGGCCGTGTCACCCTGATCGACCTCTACCTCGCCCTCCTGCTCGGCTGGCTCTGGATCGCCTGGCGCGAGCGCTCCGCCGTCCGCGCAGCGGCGTGGGCCCTGGCGACCGTGATCACCGGCAGCCTCGCGCTGTTCCTCTACCTGCTGGGTGCCGCACTGCGCGCCGGCACGACACGGGAACTGCTCCTGGGGCCACAGCGGACCACGCCCGGCCGGTAGGGTCGCGCCGGCGGTCCGTGGCGGCGTGACCGTGAGCGAGGACGGGAGTGCCGAAGGTGGCCAGCCAGGCGACGCAGCGACCCAGCTTCGACGAGTACGCCCTGCAGCTGGCCGCGACGGCCGCGACGCGTGGCACCTGCCTACGGCGTCAGCAGGGAGCGGTGCTCGTCCAGGGCCAGAGGATCGTGGCGACCGGCTACGACGGTGGCCCCTCGGGCTATCGGCACTGTGACGAGGGCGGTTGCCCGGGTTCGGCGCCAGGAGGGGCCGGACCCGATGACGACTCCTGCATCGCGATCCACGCTGCCGCCAACGTCCTACTGTTCTCCTCCCCTGAGGAACGCGATGGCGCCAGCCTCTACGCGACCGGGGTCCCCTGCTTCGGCTGTGCCAAGCTGATCGCGAACGCCGGCGTGTCGGAGGTGGTGGCGGCGGGTGGCCGCTACGAGGGCTCCGACGAGGTCCGGGACTTCCTGCGGACCTGCGGGGTGCGTGTGCGGGTCCTCGACGGCTTCGACGGGGTACCGAGCTTGCGGTTCACCTGAACAGGGCCGCGATGCACAGGGGCCACCACCTCGAGAAAGAAGCGTCCCCCCGGTGGGAGGGCCGGGGGGACGTGGTGCGCTCGGAGGTGCGGACCTCGCGGGAGCGGATGGGGAGAGCATCCGTTCGCCTGCGGTGGGAGGGCCGCAGGTCATGGAGAGATGCGGGCCCGACCGGTCCGAGCGGGGCGCGAGACCCCTGGGAGGGAGGTCGAACGCCGGTCTGCAGTTGTCGTGTCCACCGGGGGGTCGGAGCAGCTGCCCCGGCCGGATGGCCCTGGAGTGGAACCGGACCAACCTGCACAGCTTGGGAGAAGCCGATCCGGTTGGCCTGTTGGATGCTACGTTACCAGCCCCGACCGCACCGGTCCAACCGCATGGTCTCACGACTTTGGACTGCTATTGGATGAGCCAATCCGTGAAAGCGGACCGCATCTAGCCCGGTTGCTCGCTCCTGCGCTCCAGGGCGACGGTCCGCTGTACCGCTCGCTCGCCGCTGGTCTCAAGCGTGCGATCGACCGCGGCGAGGTCCCCCTCGGCACGGTCCTCCCACCCGAGCGCACGCTGGCGCGCGCGTTGTCGGTCAGCCGCGCCACCGTGGTCTCCGCCTACGACCGCCTGAAGTCGGAAGGCTGGTTGGAGAGCCGCCGCGGCTCCGGGACCTGGGTCCGTGCTCCGCAACCTGCCGCGACGCCGGTCGGCGTCGACGCGGTCGCCACGGCACGGCTGTTCCTGTCCGACGACGGCCTGGTGCAGCGCAGCGGTCCCGGTGAGCACGTCGGGGAGCAGAACGACGTCATCGACCTCTCCGTCGCTGCGGTCGCCGGGACACCGACGGTCGACCGGCTGCTCAGCAGCGTGACCTTGGAGCAGATCCGGTCGCTGACCGAGCACCACGGCTACCTCCCCCATGGGCTCCGCGCGCTGCGCGACGCCGTGAGCCACCGCTTCGCCGCAACGGGGTTGCCGACCTCGGCGGAGCACGTGGTGATCACCACCGGGGCCCACCAGGCCATCTCGCTGGTCGCACGCCAGACCCTGCGCCAGGGCGATCCGGTGATCGTCGAGAGCCCGACCTTCCCGGGCGCACTGGACGTGTTCCGGCGCTTCGGCGCCCGCACCTTCCCGCTGCCGGTCGACGAGCACGGGGCACGCACGGACGTGCTGGCGGAGTTGATGGAGCGCGCCGAGCCCAAGCTGCTGTACGTCTCGCCGCACTTCCACAACCCCACCGGCGCGGTGCTCAGCGAGGACCGTCGGGCCCGCATCGGTGCCCTGGCCGCCGAGTACGGCACGGTCGTGCTCGAGGATCTCGCGATGAGCGAGGTGGCCCTGGACGAACAGCGCCTGCCACCTCCGATCGCCGCGCTCGCGCCCGATCACGCTGCGGTCCACACCATCGGCTCCACCGCGAAGCTGTTCTGGGCGGGGCTGCGGGTCGGCTGGATCCGGTCTCCCGCCGACTGGGGAGCACGGATGCTGGCGACCAAGACCGTCGCCGACCTCGGGACGCCACTGGTCAGCCAGCTGCTCGCGGTGTCGCTGCTCGACTCTGCCGACGAGGTGCTGGCCGAGCGACGGGCCGAGTTGCGGCCCCGACGCGACCTGCTGTGCGAACTGATCAGCACCTCCCTACCGGACTGGAGCTTCACGTGTCCGACCGGCGGCCTGTCGCTGTGGCTCACCCTGCCGCACGGCAACGCGGACGAGCTGACCGAGGTCGCGTTGCGACATGGCGTGATGGTCGTACCAGGACCCGCCCTCTCGGTCGACGACGGCAACCGGCGCTGCCTGCGGATCGTGTTCACGGCTCCCGAACGGGACCTGCGCGAAGGGGTGCGTCGACTGGCGTCGGCGTGGGCGGTGTACGCCCCGACCACGGAGCGTTCCGCCGCCCGCCTGCTCGTCTGAGTCCCACCCGACCGCGCCGTGACCGCCACGTGTCCCCTGACCGGCTCTGTCTCCGATCTGGCCGGTGCGTGCCGGACCGCCACACATCCACGGCCGCGCGACTAGCGTCACTGGCCGACGGCGGCCGATCTCGGCACGCCGACGCCGAGGTGGAGGACGGGCGTGAACGCACTGCTGCGCAGGATGATCGCCGCCGGAGCCGCCGCTGCTGCCGCGGTCGCGGCCCGCAAGGCCGTGGAGCTCGGGTGGACGTTCGCCAAGGACGAGCCGCCGCCGACCGCCGAGGGTGTGCGCGGTGACGCGGAGCTGCGAGATCTGCTGCTCTGGTCGGCGCTGGTCGCGGGCGCGGTGGTCCTGGCACGCAAGGTGGTCACCGACCGCACGGAGCAGCTCTTCGGCGACGAGGAGTGAGCCGGGGTCACCCGACCGTGGGCAGCGGACGAACGGGGGGAGCTACCGGGTCGGTGCCCGTCGGTCGCTGCCAGGTACCCCGGACCTCCATCGTGGCCTCCGACTCGGCAGGTGGGTGTTCCAGAGCGAGGCGCACCAGGCCACCGGCGCGGTAGGCGGCGAGCTCACTGGGCGCCTGGGGCCAGGGCGGCCCTGGTAGCCGGGAGCGTTCGGCCTCGCTGGTCGCGAGTTCGGTGATCACCACGGCGACGCCTCCCGGAGCCACCGCGGCACCGACCGCTGCCATGGCCGCGTCGCGGACCACGCCGGGTAGCCACGGCACGGTGTGGATCTCGACGACGAGATCGAAGGCGCCCACCAGCGACGCCTCGAGGTCGAGGAGGTCGCCGGTGCGCCAGGCTACGGTGCCGTCGCCGCCCCCACCGCGCTCGTCGGCGCGCTGGTGGGCCCACATGATCGCCGTCGGCGCGATGTCCAACGCCGTCACCTCGTACCCCTCGGCGACCAGAGGCGCCACGTCGTCGCCCACCCCACACCCGGTGACCAGGGCGCGCCGACCCGGTGGAGTGTGGACCGGCGCATCCAACCAGTCCACGAGCCAGGGGTGCGCAGCCCCCTCCTGCCAGGGCAACCGCGCACCGCGGGCCACGGCTGCCTGGTAGGCCGGCTCGAACCAGCCGCACGGGGAGCCGGCCTCCAGATGCTCCTCGACCAGTGGACGCCACACCTCATCGAGCAACGGCGGCGTCACGGCGTCGAGAGCCGGGAACACGACCCGCCGGTGACGCCGCCGCATCAGGCCGGCTCCGCGCCGTTCCTGGGCGACGACGTCACGCGATCTCGTAGCCGGCGACCTTGGGGTGGTCCGCCCCGGAACTGCCCACGCTGCCAGCGCCCCCTGGCGAGCCGATACCGGTGACCGAGGGCTCGAAGTACTCCGCGTTGATCGCGGTGAACTCGTTCCACTCCGGCGGGACGTCGTCGGCGTAGAAGATGGCTTCGACGGGGCAGGCCGGTTCGCAGGCCCCGCAGTCGATGCACTCCGTGGGATGGATGTACAGCATCCGGTCGCCCTCGTAGATGCAGTCGACCGGACACTCTTGGACACAGGCCGTGTCCTTGACATCCATGCAGGGCTCAGCGATCACGTACGCCACCGGCGGCTCCTCATCGACTCGGGAAGGGACGCGGTCGGTCCTGGAGTCTAGCCCCGGGTCCAGCGCTGCGTGGCCTGCGCGCTGTCGGGTTCGTCACAGCGCGAGGTGCGCGACCGATCTCGGGCGCGCACCCCAGGTTCCACCCTCCGTCGGCGATCAGCCTTCCCAGGAGGCGACGGTCGGGTGATCCGTTCCGGAAGCCCCTTCGGCCGCTGCGCCACCGGGCGAGCCCAGGCCGGTGACCTCGTCCTCGAAGTACTCCGCGTTGATGGGCGTGAACTCCTGCCACTCGTCCGGGACATCATCCTCGTAGAAGATGGCTTCGACGGGGCAGACCGGTTCACAGGCCCCGCAGTCGATGCACTCCGTGGGATGGATGTACAACATCCGGTCACCCTCGTAGATGCAGTCGACCGGACACTCCTCGACGCACGCCTTGTCCTTGACGTCGATGCAGGGCTCAGCGATCACGTACGTCAACCTGGACCTCCTGGTCTGTGTCCGTCCACGCCCTCACCGACGATCTTCCACGACCGCACGGGCGCCGCGACCAACTGTAGACCTCGGACGGTAGCCGTGCACGTCAGGGTGGCCTCACCGACCCGGCGATCGGCCCTGACGACCCGGGGACCCTGGACCCCGGCCAGCATCCTCTGCGGGGGACACGCCGCGTCCCCCGACACCGCCTACGCTCACGACACGACGACGGCGCGCGGCTGCGGGCGACCCGGCGCGCCCGGCGGCGGCGGCGACCCCACGACGACGACAGGGACCGACGCGATGACCGACGGTGCACGGCTCCGCGAACCGTGGCGCTGGTGGCCGTGGTCGCGACGCCGGACCGAGCGGACCAAGCGGTCCCGCACCTTCGTCGCAGACCAACGTCCCGGCGACCGGAGCGGTGCGAGCGGTGCCACCGCGGTGCCACCGACGCCACCGCCTCAGGCCCCACGCGATGAGGTGCTGGTACCCGGCTCACTGACCCGGAGCCGTCCCCACCCGCGCGACGTGACGCTGGACATCCTGGCGTGGCACCCGGTCCCGGCCGACCAGGTCCGCTATCTCAACCGCGAACTGTCCTGGGTGCAGTTCAACGAGCGGGTGCTGGCCCTGGCCGAGGACCCGGAGCTCGAACTGCTCGAGCGCGCGAAGTTCCTGGCGATCTTCCAGACCAACCTGGACGAGTTCTTCCAGGTCCGCGTGGCCGGCCTGAAGGAGCAGGAAGCCGCGGAGGTCTCGGGCAACAACCCGGACGGCATGAGTCCGACCGGACAGCTCGAGGCCCTGCACGAGGTCGTGACCGACCTCGCGGTGCGGCACGCCGAGGTCTTCCGCGCCCAACTGGTCCCGGCCCTGGCGGCTGCAGGTGTGCGGTTCTGCGACGTCGCGGACCTGGACGAGGACGACCGCCGGCACCTGCAACTGATCTTCGAGGAGCGGGTCTTCCCGGTGCTGACCCCCTTGGCCGTCGATCCGGCCCACCCCTTCCCCTACATCTCGAACCTGTCGATGAACCTCGCCGTGCTCGTCGCCGAGCCGGGGAGCCAGGCGCGCCACTTCGCGCGCGTGAAGGTCCCGCCCGTCCTGCCGCGGTTCTTGATCATGCCCGACGGTGAGCGCATCGTGCCGCTCGAGCAGGTCATCGCCGAGAACCTCGATCGGCTCTTCCCGGGCCTCGAGGTCCTCGAGCACCACGTCTTCCGCGTCACCCGGAACGCCGACTTCGAGGTCGAGGAGGAGGAGGCGGACGACCTGCTGCTGGCGATCGAGACCGAGCTGACCCGACGCCGCTTCGGCCGGGTCGTGCGGCTCGAGGTCACCCCCGACATGAGCGAGGAGGCCCTCCACCTCCTGGTCCGCGAGCTGGACATCTCCGCCGACGAGGTCATGGTGATCCCCGGTCCCCTGGACCTGTCGGGCCTGTGGTCCCTGTACGACCTCGACCGTCCCGACCTCAAGCAGCGACCGTTCGCCCCCACGACCCAGCCGCTGCTGGCCGAAGCTGCCACCGACGACCTCGACATCTTCGAGGCGATCGCCCACGCCGACGTGCTCGTCCAGCACCCCTACGACTCCTTCGCCACCTCGGTGCAGGCGTTCATCGAGCAGGCGGCGCACGACCCGGACGTGCTCGCGATCAAGCAGACGCTGTACCGCACCTCCGGGCCCGGCAGCCCGGTGATCCGCGCACTGCTGGACGCGGCGGAGGAGGGTAAGCAGGTCGTCGCGCTCGTGGAGCTGAAGGCCCGGTTCGACGAGGAAGCCAACATCGAATGGGCCCGCGCGCTGGAGGAGGCCGGCGTCCACGTGGCCTACGGGGTGGTCGGGCTCAAGACCCACACCAAGATCGCGCTGGTGGTGCGCAGCGAGTCGGGCAAGGTCCGCCGCTACGCGCACATCGGCACCGGCAACTACAACGACAAGACGGCGCGGATCTACGAGGACATCGGGCTGCTGACCGCGGACCCCGACCTCGGGCAGGATCTGAGCGACCTCTTCAACGTCCTCACCGGCTACTCCAAGCAGTCCGAGTACCGCAAGCTCGTCGTGGCCCCGACCACCTTCCGGTCGCGGATGCTCGAGCTGATCGCCCGTGAGCGCGACGCCGAGGACGGACACATCGTCGCCAAGATGAACAGCCTGGTCGACGGCCAGATCATCGAGGCCCTGTACGAGGCCGCCAGCACCGGTACCCCGATCGAGCTGATCGTGCGCGGCATCTGCTGTCTGCGGCCGGGGGTCGAGGGCCTGTCGGAGTCCATCACGGTCCGCTCGATCGTCGGCCGCTACCTCGAGCACTCCCGCCTCTACCGGTTCGGCAGCCCGGCTCGTGGGTTCGACCACCTGATCGGCTCCGGCGACTGGATGACCCGCAACCTCAGCCGCCGCGTCGAGGCCCTGACCCCGGTGGAGGATCCCCGGCTGCAGCGACGGCTGGAGGAGATCCTGGCGGTCAACCTCGCCGACGACCTGCTGGCCTGGGAGCTCGGGGCGGACGGTCGCTGGCGCCGGGTGGCCTGCCGGCGAGGCGTCGACACCCACCTGACACTGCAGGAGCGTGCGCGGCGGCGGGCCGGGTCGTGAGCGAGGAGCGCGTCATCACCTCGAGGTGGACGGGACCCGCAGCGGTCGAGGCAGCCGGTGGTGTCGTGCTCAGAGACGGCAGCAGCGGGCCCGAGGTCCTGGTGGTCCACCGCGTGCGCCACGCGGATTGGTCGCTACCGAAGGGCAAGCTGGACCCGGGCGAGCCGCACGTCGTGGCTGCCGTCCGGGAGGTCGAGGAGGAGACCGGGGTGCGAGCACGGGTGCTCGGGGAGCTCAGCCAGGTGGTGTACGAGGTCCCCGAGGGCACCAAGCGCGTCCGGTGGTACGCGATGGCGCCCGTCGCGGGCGATCCGGCCGACCGACCGGCCGATCGCGAGGTCGACGTCGCTCGGTGGCTCGCCGTGGGCGAGGC
>CAYXJD010000077.1:0-12434 GCA_964465225.1 uncultured Actinomycetota bacterium | reverse complement strand
CATCGTCGAGGCGATGGTCCACTTCGCCACCGAGATGGCCGAGGAGATCCGTGCGGAGCGCGGTGAGGGCACGCCGATCGTCGCCTGAGGCGCCCGCGGCCGTGGCGACCCCGACCCGGTCGTGCTACGGTCCTGCAGCGAACCTCGCGGCGGGCCTGACGGCCCGCTGTGTCGTGTTCGGGGCCGTGACGTCGCATGATGACCGTTCGCGTCGCCCCGCGCACGAGCCGCCGTACCGCCGACCCGATCCGCCGACGCGAGCCTCTCGCGACCGACGAGCTCGACAGCAGACAGAGACCGCTGCGGTGGCCGGCCCCACGGGGCCGGCCGCTGACGTGAGTGGCCGTCCGCCCCGAGCAGCCCGGACCCACCACGAACCGACGAGCCCGAACCGCGACCCCACCCGAGCCCCTCACCACAGGAGGTCTGACGTGACACGACCGTCGAACGACGACCTCCAGCGGGCGATCGCGGAGTTGGCATCGCCGATCGCGGCCGAGCTCGACGTCGAGGTCCTCGACGTGGTCGTGAAGGGACAGCGCGGGAGTCGCATGGTGCGGTTGACCGTCGATGCCGCTGACCTCGATCCGGAGGTGCTGGTCGGCATCGACGACATCGCGACGATCTCGCGCGAGCTGGAAGCGGCGCTCGACGAGCACGATCCGATCGTCGGGGGCTACCTCCTCGAGGTGACCTCTCCGGGAGCGGATCGACCACTGACCCGAGCCCGCGACTTCGCCCGGAACCGTGGCCGCACCGTGCGGCTCGAGCTCCGTGCTCCCGAGCAGGAGCAGCGCGAGGTCGTCGGCGAGCTCACGGCGGCGGACGCGTCCACGTTGACCCTCACCACCGACGACGGTGACCGTGACGTCGCTCTGGACGACGTCGTCCGGGGTCATGTCGTGTTGCCGTGGTGACCCCACAGGAGGCCTGAACGTGAAGATCGACATCGACGCCCTGCGTCAGATCGAACGCGAGAAGGGGATCGACTTCCTGACCGTCGTCGAAGCCTTCGAGACCGCCATGGCCTCCGCCTACAAGCGCTCTCCCCACGCCACCGGTGACGAGGCCCGCGTGTCCGTGGACCGGAGCAGCGGCGAGGTCAGCCTGTTCGCCCAGGAGCTCGACGACGAGGGCAACGTGGTCTCCGAGTGGAGCGAGGAGCCGAAGGACTTCGGCCGGATCGTGGCGCAGACGGCCAAGCAGGTCCTGCTCCAACGGCTGCGGGAAGCAGAGCGCGAGGCCACCTACGGGGAGTTCGTCGGTCGCGAGGGCGACATCGTCTCCGGCCAGATCTCCCAGCAGGGCAACGCCACGCTGATCGAGCTCGGCCGTACGGAGGCGTTGCTGCCCTTCCAGGAGCAGATCCCCAACGAGCGGCTCGACCACGGTGCCCACACCCGGGCGGTGGTGATCGAGGTCCGCAAGCAGCTGCGCGGTGCCCAGATCGTCGCTTCCCGGACCCACCCGGCGTTGGTCGTCGGCCTGTTCGCCCTCGAGGTGCCGGAGATCGAGGAGGGCATCGTCGAGATCAAGGGGATCGCCCGTGAGGCCGGGCACCGCACCAAGGTCGCGGTGATGAGCAACGACCGGGACGTCGATCCGGTGGGGGCCTGTGTGGGGCCCGGGGGTCAGCGGGCCCGCAGCGTGCAGAAGGAACTGCACGCCGAGGAGCTCGAGCGCATCGACATCGTGCGGTGGGCCGATGCCCCGGAGCAGCTCGTCGGCAACGCGCTGTCACCGGCCAAGGTGACCAACGTCTACCTCTACCCGGAGGAGGGCACGGCGCTGGTCGTGGTCCCCGACTACCAGCTGTCGCTGGCGATCGGACGGGAGGGCCAGAACGCCCGCCTGGCCGCGCGCCTGACCGGTTGGCGGATCGACATCAAGTCCGAGACGCAGTTCGCCGAGGAGCAGCGTGCCTTCCAGGAAGCCTTCGACGCCGGGCTGATCGATGAGTACGGGAACCCGCTGTCCGACGAGGGGGCCAAGGCCATCGAGGCTGCCTACGAGTCGGCCGAGGCCGTGCGACGTTCCGCGCTCGAGGACGAGGACGACGACGTCCTCAGCGCCGAGCCGGATGCCACGGCCACGGATCTGCCGGTGGGTGCGTCAGCGGACACCGTGGTCCCCGAACCCACCGAGGTCGTGGAGGTCACCGATGCGGCGAACGCCGCACCGGTCACCCCGGCGCCCGCCGGCGACGAGGAACCCGAGCACCGCCCGAAGCCGGAGGCCGCTCCGGACGCCGATACCGACCCATCGACGACCTCCTGAACCGCCTCGTCACCTCGATCCCGTCCCGCCGGCGACGATCGGTGGGATCGAGGGTCCCCGGAACCCCGCGGAGGGCGTACCATTGTCAGGCACCGCGCCTGGAGCGCCGGTCAGGACCTGCATCGGATGCCGCCGAGCGCGCGACAAGCGTGACCTGCTGCGGGTCGCCCGCACCCCGGATGGGGTCCGGTTCGACCCCGACGCACGGCTCCCCGGCCGGGGGGCGTACCTCTGCCCCGACCCCGACTGCATCGCCGCGGCGCGACGACGTGGCGCCGGCCCCCTGCGGCGCGCCCTGCAGGGCATCGCCCAGGGTGAGGCAACCGTCGCACTCGACCAACTCGAGAACCACGTGGTGTACCACCAGGTGCCGGCTGGCACCGTGAGGAGCGAGAACGCGTGAGCAACAAGGTCCGCGTCTACGAACTGGCCAAGGAGACCGGCCTCCACAACAAGGAGGTCCTGCGTCGCCTGACCGATCTCGGCGTCGATGCGAAGAGCCACTCTTCGTCCATCGACGGTGCCGACGCTGCGCGTTTCCGCGAGTCGCTCGGCAAGACCGACGCCGAGCGGAAGGCGGAGCAGGAGGCCAAGCGGCGCCGGGAGCAGGAGGAGCTCGAGCGCTACCGCTCGATGCAGGCCGCTGCACCCCCGGAACGCAAGAAGGCGGCCAAGGTGCTCCCGCCCCACCTGCGGGAGCAGCAGGCGGCGACCCCACCTCCGGGTGCCCGGCCCGTCGAGCCGGCCGCAGAGCAGCAGCCGGAGACGGCCCAACCTGCGGCCACCGCGCCGGCGTCGCCCGAGACGCAGGGTGCACCGGCTGAGGGGCAGGTCGCCCCCGCTCCGGCCACGGATGAGGGCGAGGCCGGCGGCGCCAAGCGCATGCCGGGAGCCCCGCCACCGCGGCTCAAGCCGGGCGAGGCCCCGCTGCGACCGCCGTCGCAGCGATCCCCGCAGGCCCCGCCGACGGTCACCGGGGAATCGCCGGAGGCCCGTCGTCGCAGCGACCAGGTCCTGCCACAGGAGGGCTCGGGCAAGCGGTCGATCCCGCCACCGCTGCGCCAGGCCCCCGCGCGCCCACAGCCACAGCCGGGCGCGCCTGCCGGCAAACGCGGTGGCCCCGGTGCGCCCGGTGGCGCCGGACGTGGCGCGCCCGCTGGCCGCGGCGCCCCGGGCGGTCCCGCCGGTGGGCGAGGCGCCCCCGGTGGCGGCCGCGGTCCGGGCTCCTCCCCGTACCGTCAGCCGGTCGGTCGTGGTGGTCCCGGTGGTGGACCCGGCGGCCCGCCGGCCGGTCGCGGTGGCCCGAGCGGCACCGGTGGTCCCGGTAGCGGGAAGACCAAGCGCAAGAAGAAGCGGGAGCGGCAGAGCCCGCAGGAGCAGGAGCTCCAGCGCGGTCCCATGCGTCGTGACGTCCCGATCGAGGAGCAGATCGAGGTCGAGCGCGTCGAGGTGATCTCCGGGATCACGGTCGGCGAACTGGCCGACAAGCTCGGGGTCGCCGGCGCGGCGCTGGTCAAGAAGCTGTTCGAGGTCGGCGAGATGGCCACGGTCCAGCAGAGCCTGCCGGACGACACGGTGGAGATCATCTGCGCCGACCTGGGGGTCGACGTCCACTTCCTGTCGGAGGAGGAGCTCGAGTTCGGTATCGAGGCCCCCGAGGACCCGGAGACGCTGATCGAACGGCCACCGGTGATCACCGTGATGGGCCACGTCGACCACGGCAAGACCAAGCTGCTCGACGCGATCCGGCAGACCGATGTGGTCTCCGGTGAGGCCGGCGGTATCACCCAGCACATCGGCGCCTACCAGGTGACCAAGGACGGCCGGAAGATCACCTTCATCGACACCCCGGGACACGAGGCGTTCACCGCCATGCGTGCCCGTGGTGCCCAGGTGACCGACGTCGCCATCCTGGTCGTCGCGGCCGACGACGGGGTCATGCCCCAGACGCGGGAGGCGATCGCGCACGCCAAGGCCGCCGAGATCCCCGTGGTGGTCGCGGTCAACAAGATCGATGTCGAGGGCGCCGACCCGAACCGCGTCAAGGCCCAGCTCACCGAGCACGACCTCGTCGCCGAGGAGTTCGGCGGTGACGTGCCCATGGTGGAGGTCTCCGCGCTGCAGCGGATGGGCCTGGAGGACCTCCTCGAGGTCGTCCTGCTGCAGGCCGACCTGCTCGAACTCCAGGCCAACCCGGCCAAGGCCGCCCGCGGGCGCGTGGTCGAGGCCAACCTCGATCGCGGTCGTGGTCCGGTGGCGACGATCCTGGTCCAGGCCGGAACGCTGCGTCGCGGGGACATCCTGGTGGCCGGCACCGCGGACGGCAAGATCCGGGCGATGTTCGACGAGAACGGGCAGGCCGTCACCGAAGCCGAACCCGCGCGCCCCGTCCAGGTTCTCGGCCTGAACGAGGTGCCCGAAGCCGGGGACGAGTTCCGGGTGGTCGACGCCGAGCGGTTCGCCCGGGACGTCGCCGAGCGCCGTGCCGCCCGTGAGCGGCGCAAGGAGCTGGCGGAACGGCGCCCGACGACGCTCGAGGAGTTCACCTCCGCCGTGCAGGCCGGTGGCAAGCCGACCCTGAACGTGATCATCAAGGCCGATGTCTCCGGGTCCGCCGAGGCGCTCGACGAGTCGCTGCAGAAGCTCGAGCTCGACGAGGTCCAGATCCGCACCATCTCCAAGGGGGTGGGAGCGATCACCCAGGGCGACGTCCGGCTGGCCGAGGCCTCCGACGCCATCATCGTGGCGTTCAACGTGCGGCCCGGTGCCAACGCCCGTGAGGAGATCGATCGCTCCGGCGTCGACGTGCGGACCTACCGCATCATCTACGAGGCGATCGAGGACATCGAACGTGCCGTCAAGGGCCTGCTGGCCCCCGAGTTCCGCGAGGAGGTCGTCGGCGAAGCCGAGGTCCGCGAGATCTTCAAGACCCCGAAGGGCTTCGTCTTCGGCTGCATGGTGGTCAAGGGCGAGGTCCGGCGTGATGCCGGCGTGCGCGTGATCCGCGATGGGGTCGTCGTCGCCGAGGACACCATGACCTCCCTGCGTCGCTTCAAGGACGACGTCAAGGAGGTCCGGGAAGGCTTCGAGTGCGGCATCGGTCTCGCCAAGTTCCAGGACGTCAAGGAAGGCGACCAGCTGGAGGCCTACGAGACGGTGGAGGTCGCCCGCGACTGATCCGGACCGGACGACATCCGTGAGTGACGCACGCACACAGGGCAGGGTCCACTACGGCATCGCCCGCGTGGACCTGCACCTGCCGGGCAACGACAGTCTGAAGGCCAAACGCACGTCGCTGCGCCGGGCTGAGGCCGCGTTGGCCGACCAGCTCGGCGCGTCGGTGGCCGAGGTCGGGGCGCAGGACCGGTGGCAGCGGGCGATCCTCGGCATCGCCTTCGCCGCGTCGACCGCCACAGGGGTGGACCGGGCGCTGGAGCGGATCACCGTCGTCCTCGAACGCGACCCACGCGTCGAGGTACTGGCCATCACCGACCTGGCCGATCACCTCGACGCCGACGAGGGAGAGCAGCTGCCCCCGGGGCATCCCGCCAGCTGAACGACCCCACGCGACGCAGGAGCCATGGATGGCACGCAGACGCAACCCCCGGGTGGACGAGCAGGTACGGGCAGCGGTGGCCGATCTGCTCCAGACCGACGCGGCCGATCCGCGGCTGACCTTCGTCACGATCACCGAGGCCGACGTCACGCCCGACCACGACGTGGCCACGCTCTACTACTCCACGCTCGACCCGAGCGTGCTCAGCCGCGATCCTCGCCGGACCGGCGGAGATCGCATCGCTGACGCGGACGACGTCGCGGAGGCCCTGACCGCGGTCGCCGGGCGGTTGCGCGGGCCGGTGGCTCGCCGGGTCGGCCTGCGCACCACTCCCGAGCTGCGATTCGTCCCGGATCCGGTGGCCGAGCAGTCCTCACGGGTCGAGGAGCTGCTCCGTGACCTGGACACGCGCCGGGAGGTCCCGCCGGGCACCGGCGGGATCGAGGACCAGGACGACGCCGACGGCGGGACCGTGCGGTGACCGACCAGCTGCGCTCACCAGCGATGGCGCTCGGTCCATCCGCCATCGCGGATGCGGGTCCGTGGGCGGCGGCGCTCGCGCCGCAGGCGCTGGAGGGTGCCCGCCAGCGGCTGGCCAGCGCCTGCGCGCAGGGGCACACGGTCGTGGTCGCGGGCCACGTCTCTCCGGACGGGGACGCGCTCGGCTCGGCGTTGGCACTGCACCTGGCCCTCTCCGCTGCCGGGGCGCGCACGGTGCCCACCATCGGGCAGCGGCCGCTCGAACTCGAACCGGCCCTGACGGCCCTGCCGGGGGTCGCCGGCCTGGTCCCGGCCTCGTCGTTGCCCCCCGCGAGCGCGGTCGACCTGCTGGTGACCGTGGACGCGGCCAGCCCCGGCCGACTGGGCACGGTCGCCGAGCTGCTCGAAGCGGGGGTCGAGACGCTGGTGCTCGATCACCACGCCCGCAGCACGCCCTTCGGCGACATCACGCTGGTGGCACCCGGGGCAGCCGCCACCGTCCAGGTGGTCACGCTGCTGCTGGACGAGCTGGCGCTGCCGTTGACCACCGAGGTCGCGACCGCTCTCTACGTCGGCCTGGTGACCGACACGGGACGGTTCTCCTACGCCGCGACCGACAGCTCCGTGCATCTGCTCGCTGCCCGGCTCCTGGCAGCCGGTGTCGACCAGGCGGCCTGGAGCCAGCGGTTGTTCGAGACCCGGCGTCGGGACGATCTGAGGCTGCTCGGCCGTGGTCTGGCCCGTGCAGCGATCGTGGAGGACGTCGGCCTGGTCCACACCCACCTCACCCCCGAGGATCTCGCCGCAGCACCCGGGGGCAGCACCGAGGAGCTGATCGATCTGCTGCGCAGCGCCGAGGGCACCGAGGTGGCACTCACGCTCCGACCCGGTGATCCCGGGACGTGGCGGGCGTCGCTGCGCTCGCGAGGTGTCGTGGACGTTGGGGCGGTGGCGGCGGCGCTCGGGGGTGGCGGTCACCAGCTGGCAGCCGGGTTCGACGGCGCGGGCAGCGTTGCCGAGGTCGTCGACCGGGTGGTCGGCCTGCTCCGGGAGGCATGAGGACATGGGACGTCGTCCGCGACCGCGGGGGCCGGTGCACGACACCGTGCTCGTGGTGGACAAGCCCGCGGGTCCGACCTCGCACGATGTCGTCGCGCGGATCCGGCGGGCGGTGGGCCATAGCCGCGTGGGCCATACCGGCACGTTGGATCCGGCGGCGACCGGGGTGTTGGTGGTCTGCCTCGGCCGTGCCACTCGCCTGGTCCGGTTCCTGCAGGCCGGGTCGAAGACCTACGCGGCGACGATCCAGCTGGGGATCGAGACCGACAGCCAGGATGCCACCGGGGTCGAGGTCGCTCGCCGGGATGCCAGTCACCTCGACGAGGACGCCGTGTGCTCGGCGTTGACCGCGTTCCAGGGCCGGTTCGAGCAGGTGCCACCGATGGTCTCCGCCCTCAAGGTGGACGGTGAGCGGTTGCATGCCAAGGCTCGTCGCGGCGAGACGGTGGTGCGGGATGCGCGTCCGGTCGAGGTGTCGTCGCTGGTGCTCGAGAGCTTCGTCGGTGGGGAGGTCGCCGAGGTGCGTGTCCTCCTGACCTGTTCCGCCGGGACCTACGTGCGCACGATCGCCCACGACCTCGGGGTGGCCCTCGGGGTCGGTGGCAGCCTGCGGTCACTACGTCGGATCGCCAACGGAGGGTTCTCCGTCGACGAGGCGGTCACCCTGGAACAGATCGACCGGGCGGATCCCGACAGCGTCGTCGCGCTGGGCGTGGACGTGCTGACCGCGGTGCGGCGGACGTTGGCGGTCGTCGAGGTCGACGCGGAGGTGGCCGGCCGGGTCGTCCACGGCGGGGTCGCTCCCACCACCGGCCACGACGGCCCCGTGGCGTTGGTCCTCCCGGGCGGGCAGGCGGGCCCGGATCAGCTGCTCGCGATAGCGGTGGACGAGCACGCCGGGTCCCACGCCCGCTCGCAGCTCGTCTGGACCCGACCCGAGGAGCTGCGATGAGCGTGGTCGCCCGGGGGCTGCAAGCCCTCGATCCGGCACCATCGGTGGTCACGATCGGCAACTTCGATGGGGTCCACCGAGGACATCAGGTGCTGCTGCGGCGTGCGGTCGCGCTGGCCGAGCAGCACCACGTGAGGTCGGTCGCGGTCACCTTCGATCCGCACCCGGCGGTGCTGCTGCGCGCCGACGCCGCTCCACCGCGACTCCAGACCCTGGACGACCGGATCGAGGCGTTGGCCTCCGCCGGCCTCGATGCCGTCCTGATCCTGCCGTTCACCCACGACCTCGCCGCCTCCACACCGGCGGAGTTCGTCGCCCAGGTGCTGGCCGGGTCCCTGGCTGCCGTCCGCGTCGTGGTCGGGACCAACTTCCGCTTCGGTGCCAGGGCCGCGGGCGACGTCGTGACACTGGTCGAACTGGGAGAGGTGCACGGGTTCCGCCCGGAGGCGGTGACCCTGCTCGAACTCGACGGCCGCCGGCTCTCCTCCTCCGCGATCCGCGAGCACCTCCAGGACGGCGACCTGGCGTGGGCGACCGCGGCCCTGGGCCGGCCCTACGAGCTCGCCGGAGAGGTCGTCGCCGGTGATGGGCGGGGCCGCGGTATCGGCTTCCCCACGGCGAACCTCTCGATCGATCCGGACCTGGTCGTCCCCGCAGCCGGGGTGTACGCCGGGCACGCCTGGCGGGACGGTGCCTGGACCCCGGCGGTGACCAACGTCGGGCTCAGGCCGACCTTCCAGGGGACGACGAGGACCGTCGAGGTGCACCTGCTGGAGCGGGACGAGGATCTCTACGGCCAGCGCGTGTGCTTCCGCTTCCTCCACCGTCTGCGGGCGGAACGTCGCTTCGACGGTGTCGATGCGCTCGTGGCGCAGATCCGGGCCGACGTGAGTCGGGCGCGTGAGCTCCTCGGCGAGGGGTGAGCGCCCCGAGCCGACGGGGTGCGGGGGGTTTGCCGGACCCGCGCCCCTGTGTCACACTGCCGGCGACGACCCGGCTCGGGTCGTTCCCACCGTGCCCGTTCGGGTGTCGGGATCCCTCGAGCACCATCGCGTCATCGGCCGATCGCCGATCGTCGAGGTGGCGGCAAGGTGTCGGTGCGCGCGTCGTGGCGAGCACCGGGGCGGGACCCCAAGGTGGCGGTGTTGCACACCGCCCCACCCGGCGCGGCAGGGCCGACCACGATACGGAGTACCGCTGTGGCGATCACGCTGCCCGACGACAAGCAAGCCATCATCGAACGTTTCGCCCGTGAGCCGGGTGACACCGGTTCGCCGGAGGTCCAGGTCGCACTGCTCACGCAGCGCATCACCCACCTGACCGGGCACCTCAAGGAGCACAAGCAGGATCACCACTCGCGGCGCGGCCTACTCAAGATGGTGGGGCAACGTCGACGCCTGCTCAACTACCTCAGGAACATCGACATCGAGCGCTACCGTGCGCTCATCGCGGAGCTGGAGCTCCGCCGCTGATCACCCCGGGCCGGGATCGCGCGACCGCGACCCCGGCCCGCGTCGTTCGACGCCGTTGTCGCGACGACGCACCCCGTCACCCCATCGGTCGTCAGTGGAGACGGCTCGCCGCCGCGAGCCGCCCCCACTGATGAGCCGGAGGTCGGTGGCGCCCCGCGAGATCCGCCCGCACACCTCGTGCGTGGCGCGTGAACCGATTGGAGGCCCAACGTGGGCAAGCTCGGGACCTACGAGCACACCGTCGAGATCGACGGTCGGACCATCACCTTCGAAGCCGGCACGCTGGCCGCCCAGGCGGGTGGTGCTGTCGTCATGAGCCTCGGCGACACCAAGGTGTTGTCGACGACCACCGCATCGAAGCAGCCGAAGGACTTCCTGCCCTTCTTCCCCCTCACGATCGAGGTGGAGGAGCGGATGTACGCCAACGGGCGTATCCCGGGCTCGTTCTTCAAGCGCGAGGGGCGTCCGTCCGAGAACGCGATCCTCGTCTGTCGGCTGACCGACCGTCCGCTGCGCCCCACCTTCGCCGAAGGCCTGCGCAACGAGGTCCAGGTCGTCAACACCATCATCCAGACCACCCAGGTCGATCCCTACGACGTGGTCGCGATGAACGGCTCGTCGCTGTCGACGATGCTGTCCGGTCTGCCCTTCGAGGGGCCGGTCGCCGCGGTGCGCTACGCGATGCTGCGGGACGGCTCGTGGGTGTCCTTCCCCACCTTCGAGGAGCTCGAGGAGGAGGCCGTGTTCAACATGGTCATCTCCGGACGGGTGGAGGACGATGGTGAGGTGGCGATCCTGATGATCGAGGCCGAGGCCACCGCCGACAGCTGGATCAAGATCGACATGGGCGCCCCGGCGCCGACCGAGCAGGTCGTCGGTCAGGCCATCGAGGACGTCAAGCCGATCATCAAGCAGCTGTGCGAGGCGCAGCAGGCGTTCGTCGACGAGGTCGGGGTCCGCGATGCGGGTGAGTTCCCCCTCTTCCTCGACTACACCGACGAGGTCTTCGACGCGGTGTGGGCCGAGGGCCAGGACAAGGTCCTCGACGTCTACCGCCAGGCCGAGCTCTCCAAGGAGGGCAAGGACGAGGCGATCGCCGAGGTCAAGTCGGCCGTCATCGACGCGGTGGTCACCGCCGGCGTCGGCGACCTCGACGAGGACGCGCTGCGCAAGCAGGCCTCGGAAGCCTTCCGCTCCACCGAGAAGAAGGTCGTGCGTGGTCTGATCGTCGACGAGGGCTTCCGGATCGACGGCCGCAGCGCGACCGAGATCCGCCCGCTGACCGCTGAGGTCGCCGTGCTGCCCAAGACGCACGGCTCGGCGCTGTTCCAGCGTGGCGACACCCAGGTCGTGTCCGTCCTCGCGCTCGGGACGACCCGGGAGGGCCAGCGGCTCGACACCCTCGACCCGGCGGACGAGAAGCTGTTCCTGCACCACTACAACATGCCGCCCTACTCCACCGGTGAGGCCGGCCGCGTCGGCAGCCCCAAGCGGCGCGAGATCGGGCACGGTGCTCTGGCCGAGCGGGCGCTGCAGCCCATGCTGCCGGACCAGGAGGAGTGGCCCTACGCCATGCGCGTCGTCTCCGACGTGTTCAGCTCCAACGGCTCCACCTCGATGGGGTCGGTCTGTGCCGCGTCGATGGCGCTGATGGACGGCGCTGTGCCGACCCACGCCCAGGTGGCGGGGATCGCCATGGGCCTGGTGTACGAGAACGGCAAGTACACCACGCTGACCGACATCCAGGGCGTCGAGGACTTCTTCGGCGACATGGACTTCAAGGTCGCCGGGCCGGAGGGGTTCATCACCGCCCTGCAGCTCGACACCAAGCTGGCCGGTATCCCCGCCAGCGTCCTCCAGGATGCGTTGCTCCAGGCTCGTGAGGCCCGCCTCGACATCCTGGGCGTGATGAACGCCGCGATCCCGGAGCCGCGGGAGGAGGTCGCCGACGGTGCCCCCCGCGTGGAGATCGTCCACATCCCGCAGGACAAGATCGGTGCGGTCATCGGCCCCCGTGGCGCGATCATCAAGGAGCTGGTCGAGGAGACCGGCGCCCAGATCGACGTCGACGAGGAGGCCGGTCGCGGCGTCGTCAAGATCTACGCCAACTCGCGTGAGGTGGCGCAGGACGCCCTCGATCGCATCAACGCGATCGCCAACCCGCAGCTGCCGGAGAAGGGTGAGCGCTACCACGCCACCGTCGTCAAGACGGTCGACTTCGGCGCCTTCGTGTCCCTGACGCCGGGCACCGATGGCCTGCTCCACATCTCCGAGCTGTCGAAGATGAAGGGCAAGCGTCTCGGTCACGCCGAGGAGGCGGTCGAGGTGGGCGAGCAGGTGCTCGTCGAGGTGCTCGACGTCCTCGACGGTGGCCGCAAGTTCAAGCTGGCCTACGTCGGCGAGAAGGCAGGCGAGAAGGCAGGCGACAGCGCTGCTGACAGCGCTGAGACCAAGGTCGACGAGGGTGCGGCCGATGCCGGTGGCGAAGGTGCTGACACCGGCAAGGAGCGGCCGCGCAGCCGCAGCCGTGGTGGTCGTGACCGGGGTGGTCGTGAGGGCGACCGCAGTGGCGGTGACCGTGAGCGCAGTGGCGGTGACCGTGAGCGCAGTGGCGGTGACCGTGAGCGCAGTGGCGGTG
>CAYXJD010000076.1:0-12541 GCA_964465225.1 uncultured Actinomycetota bacterium | reverse complement strand
CGCCGCCGTACTGCCAGGTGCCGAGCCCGACCTCGGAGACCTCCAGGTCGGCCCGTGGGATCGCTCGCGTGCGCATGTGCCTCGACCTCCGTTCCGCCGCGGGTGGCGCCTCGGTTCCGATGCGCCACCTGAACCTACACCTGGTCCGCGGCGTCCCGAACGGGCGCCGGCGGCCCATCGGACCAGGCCGTCGGCCACCTCGCGGTGGTGGGGTGCTGGGCCGTGCATCGGTGACCGGGTGGCGTCCCCGGCCCTGCTCCACCTCGGCGTCCTCGTCGCCTCGCAGTGGCGAGCAGGCACGGCCGATCCGTCCGTCAGACCGGCGGGTGAGGTGGCATAGTGGCGGCCACGCCTGGAGCCCAGCCGAGGTCCACGGCGTCGACCTCATCGGGGAGTTGGATCATGGCCATCACCCACCTGCTGGCCGCTGCCGCCGGCGCCGGCGTCGGTGTCGCAGCGGATCGCCTCTCGGACCGGCTGCGGGGGACACGGCCAACCGTCACGGCTCGGCTGGTCGGGACCACGGTGGCCGCGCCGAGCGCCGCGGTGTGGATCACCGACTTCCTCAACGCTGCCTACTACGCCCGGGCCGAGGACGAGCGTGACCTCGAGGACCTCAGGCTCGCGTTCGCGATCGTGACCACCTTCTGGCACGAGCACGGCCATCGACCGATCGGAGCCCGGGAGGTGTTGCGCTTCCACCGGGCGTTCGGGACCGCTCGCTTGCGGCGGGCCGGCGGGGGGACCGGGACGCTCGATGCCGGCGCACTGCTCGCCGGCGGGGACCAGCTCTTCGGTGACTGGTTCACCCAGGCCGCCGGGGATCCCGCCCGGCGGGGCTGGGGCATCGTGTTCCGGACCGCCGAGGCGAAGCGGGCCTACGACCCAGAGGTGCGTCTCGAGTCGGCTCGGCCGGGTCCGCTCGCGCCGCCGCGCGCCGCCGCCGCCGAACAGATCTGGTCGAGCTACCCGCCGGTCGAGGTCGCCGATGCCGAGGCGGCTCTGGCGGCACTGCACGCCGTCGACCAGTGGCCGGAGTACGGCAGCGAACTGGGGCGGTTCACACCGCTGCGACGCGGGGGGCTGCTCGGGCAGACCTTCGAGATCGAGGTCATCGGGTTCCCGAGTGCTCGGACCCCCGTGTTGCTGCGCGCTTACGTGACGGTGGAGCGGCTCGCGACCGACCAGAACGAGGAAGCGCGTGACGCCTGGCTCACGCAGCTGCGGCTGGGGTTCGCCGCACGCGCGGAGGAGTCCTCGCCGGTCCCCGAGGGGGCCGAGGTCCACGCGATCCTGGCGCTGGTCTCGCACGAGGGCCACTTCATGGGCAACGCGACGAGCCAGCTGGTGCTCTACACCCACGAGGGGCACAGCTACGTCCGCGCCATCGGTGTCTGGGACCCGATGCCGTGGCACCTGGCGGAGCTGTACGACCAGGTCGGCCAGGGTGCCCAGCACGCGTTCTGGGGCATGGGTGCTCCGGAGGAGTCGATGCTGCACCAGTTCGCGGCCGCGGTCGATCGGCGCCAGGGCGCGGGGAGCTGACCGACCGGCCGTTGTGGCGAGGTGGGGCGTCACCTGTCGCCGTAGGCGGACGTCGTCAGCCAACCGTGACCGGGAACAGGCCCTGGGGAACGTGGGATCCCGGACCGATCCCGCGGTGGCAGGTCGTCGAAGGAACGGGGGCGGTCCGCGGCGGCCTGCGATCGCCGGCGCACGACCCGGCACCTGCCCTTGTCCGCGATCGCCCGCGACCGTCCGCGACCGCCCGCGACCGCCCGCGGGCGAGACCTCCGAGACCTGCTCGCCGAGGAGACCTTGATGGCCACCGTCACCGACACGATCCCCGATCTGACCGTCACCCTGGATGACGGCCGCCGGGTGCGTCTGACCGAGCATGCCGATGGCGGCCACCTCGTCGTCTTCTTCTACCCCAAGGCCTTCACGGGCGGCTGCACCGCCCAGGCGTGTCACTTCCGCGATCTCGGTGCTGAGTTCGCCGAGGTGGGAGCGTCCCGTGTCGGTGTCAGCCGCGACGACCTCGAGACCCAGGCGCGGTTCTCCAGCGAGCACGGGTTCGACTTCCCGCTCATCTCCGATCCGGACGGCACGGTGGCCAAGGCGTTCGGGGCCAAGCGCCCCGGGCCCATGCCGAGCAAGCGGCAGACCATCGTGCTCGATCCGCAGCTGCGGGTGGTCCACCGCGTCAGCAGTGAGCTCAACATGGATCTGCATGCCGACGAGGCCCTCGGCCATCTGCGCTCGCAACCGGCGAACTGAGCCGCCGCGCTCGGCGTCGTCTGGCCGGGGCGGCTGGTCGCACCGCATCCTGCTAGATCCCTTGCGAACCGCCTCGCTCCTCATCCGGCACGGACGGCCGGGCTCCGGCTCGTGCGCTGCGGTGGTCATGATCGGCGGAGCGTGAGGGAGCCGTCGGGCTCCAGGTCGATCCGCTGCCCTGGCGTCTGGCTGCTGCGTTCGAGGACCGAACCCAACCACCCGGCGTCGACAGCCGAGGCGGCACGCAGTCGCAGCCGATGCGCCTGCATGGGGAGCATCCGCAGGGTGGTCATGGCGCCGGTACGCCGGTCGAGGTCGACGAGGTAGAGCAGTCGTAGGTCACTGCGGTACGCCTCGTGGCCCGAGATGCCCTCGTAGTCGTTGATGAGGTCACCGCAGCCGTACAGGATCGGCCGCTCGCGGTAGACCTCGATGGGACGGGGATGGTGCGACGAGTGCCCGTGCACGACATCGACGCCCCCGTCGATCAGCGCGTGCGCGAAGCCGACCTGGTCCCGCTCGACCTCGTAGCCCCAGTTCGAGCCCCAGTGCACGGATGCCACGACCCGGTCACCATCGCGGCGCCAGCGCCGGATCCGGTCCACGATTCCGGGTGCCTGGCTGGTCAAGGGCTCGTCGAGCGCAGCGACGCCGGAACGCGCATCGGTGGCCTCCCATGACGGCGGGATCCCGCTGCTCCGCGCGCCCATCGAGAAGACGAGGACCCGCCCGGCAGCTGCGCCGTCACCGGCAGCTGCCAACTCGACGATCGCCGGCCGCCACGCCTCCTCGAGGTCACGACCGGCGCCGGTGGACGCGAGCCCCGCACCGGACAGCACGCCGAGGGTCTCCGCGAGCCCCTCGCGACCGAGGTCGAGCAGGTGGTTGTTGGCGAGCGTGCAGACGTCCGGTCGCGCGACCGTCAGACACGCCAGGTTGTCGGGGTGCATCCGGTAGTGCACCGCCTTGCCGGAGGCGAAGCGGTCGCTGCGGGTGATGCTGGTCTCGAGGTTGAGGATGCGGACATCGGGCGCTGCCCGCTCGAGTGCGGCGAGACTGTCGCCCCACGGCCAGCTCGGCGCGACCGGCCGTGGGATGGGCCCGTTGGCTGCTTCCGCGAGTTCGACGTAGCGGCGAGCATCGGTGACGTAGCGCTCACGCAGGGTGGGATCTGAGGGATGCGGCAGGATCTGGTCGATACCGCGCCCCAGCATCACGTCACCGGCCAGGAAGACCCGGCTCTGTCCGTCACGCATCGGTGCCACCACCGTCCGGCCTCGCGGAGCGCAACGGACCGTCGTCGCGCGATCGTCGTCGCTGCTCGCGGCAACATCGAAACACCGGCGTCGAGGTGGCTGCTACCGGCGTCGGTCCGGGGCGGTGTCCTCGGTCGGGGAGGTGACGCCGAGGCCGTCACGGGAGCGCAGCATCGACCGGCCCCTCCACCTCGGCATGGGAACCGGCGCTCGAGGCCCGACAGCACGTAGCCAGGTGCTGCCGCCGGAACACGAGCGAAGGAGGAGGGGCTCGTCGCGACGACCCCGGCGGCGCGAGCGAAAGCGGGGGAGCGAGCGACCGACCGGAACGAACGACAGCGACGACAGCGGGGATCTGTTCGGGCCGCGAGGACGAGCGGGTGAGGGGAATCGAACCCCCGTTCCGAGCTTGGGAAGCTCGTGTTCTACCATTGAACTACACCCGCGGGGAGGCAGAACGTACTCGCTGGCCCGCCGGGGCCGCAACGCGGGCCAGGTGGCTGACACGGCGAGACGCCGGAGGCGTGCATGATCCTGTCCGACGGCACCATCCGTGAGGCGCTGGCCGCCGGCCGTATCGGTATCCACCCGTTGCTCGAGGACGGTATCCAGCCTTCCAGCGTGGACGTCCGCCTCGCCTCGACCTTCCGTGTCTTCGCGAACCATCGCTACCCCTACATCGACGTCCGCGAGGAACAGCCCGAACTGACCGAACTCGTCGAGGCCGGTGAACACCCCTTCATCCTGCACCCCGGCGAGTTCGTCCTGGGAGCCACGTTGGAGCGCATCACGCTGCCATCGGACATCGTCGCGCGGCTGGAGGGCAAGAGCTCCCTGGCCCGGCTCGGCCTCGTCATCCACTCGACCGCTGGGTTCATCGATGCCGGGTTCGACGGCGAGGTCACGCTGGAGCTGTCCAACGTCGCCACGCTGCCGATCCTGCTCTATCCGGGGATGAAGGTCGCACAGTTCGCGTTCTTCGCGCTCGACCAGCCAGCGGAGCGGCCGTATGGCAGCGGTGCGAGCGGTTCGAAGTACCAGGGGCAGGCTGGGCCGACCGCTTCGCGCTATCACCTCAACCTCGTCCCGCCACCGCTGGGCGGTCCTGACGGCTCCGCCCGCTGAGGGCGTCACCGGACGAGGGGGTTCGGGTGCGGTTCACCCCGGTAGCCGGGGCGGGATGCACCCGATCTCGAGGTGGGGTGGAGTGGCAGGTTCTGCGCAGGGGTTTGGGTGCGGTTCACCCCGGTAGCCGGGGCGGGATGCACCCGATCTCGAAGGCGTGGGCGGGGAGGTGGCGCGCACGGCCGGGCGCGGACGGGCCGGGATGCCCGCGAGTTGGGCGCGGGGACGGTGACCAGGTGGCCCAGGATCCCAAGGGCTCCGAAGCTAAGGTGCCTGCTTGATGCAACCATCTGCCGCGCGCGGCCAAGGATCAGCCATGAGCTCGACGACCACCACCACGCCGGACAAGGCCACGCGCTACGCGCGCTTGCGACGTTTCAACCTCGTTGTCGGGTTCATACACCTCGCGCAGGGTGCCGTGCTGTTGGCACTGGCCAACGACCTGACGCTGCCGGTGCTGGCCACCTTCCTCGCTGACGACCCGATCCAGCAGCAGCAGGCCGCTCCAGAGGTGGTGTTCGAGCTGCCGATCGCCGTGCTCGTCGCGGTGTTCGTCTTCTTCGCCGCGGCCGACCACCTGCTGATGACGCTGCCGGGGATCAAGGACTGGTACGAGCGCCAGCTGGACAAGCAGGAGAACTACGCCCGGTGGATCGAGTACTCGATCAGCTCCTCGATCATGATCGTGCTGATCGCCGCGTTCGTCGGGATCTGGGACCTGGCCGCGGTCGTGGCCATCTTCGGGGTCAACACCTCGATGATCCTGTTCGGCCTGCTCTGGGAGCGCACGGAGAAGCCCGGCAAGGGCGCTGACTGGTCCGCGTTCTGGTTCGGGACCTTCGCTGGCCTCGTGCCGTGGGGCATCCTCGGCTACTACCTGTTCTCCGGCGCTGGTGAGGTGCCTGGCTTCGTCTACGCCATCTACGGGTTCCAGCTCGTGCTGTTCTGGTCCTTCGCACTGAACATGGCGCTGCAGTACGCCCAGGTCGGCCGGTGGAAGGACTACATCTTCGGCGAGTACGCCTACATCGTCCTGAGCCTCGCGGCGAAGACGTTGCTGGCGTGGCTGATCTTCGGCAACGTCCTGCGGAGCTGACCGGGTCCCGCCGGCGACGCCGTGCCGCCTCACCGATGTGCCGATAGAAGCCGCTGCGCCGCCTCGAGCCGGCCCCGCATGTGCGTTCATCGCTCATGGCGTTCGCACTTACCGCCTCACTGGCCACGCAGGGTGCCAACGGGTCCCGTGCAGACGCGTAGCGTGGCCATCTTGGAGGGCTTCGTGCCGAGCAGGTGACAGTGAGTCACTTGCCTCCTACAGTACGGGGTGGTAGAGGAGGGTCACCCCAGACCCGATCTGCCGCACCACGAGCGTGGATCCAGGATCGGCCTCGCGCCAGCCAGCGTCGTCGTCCGTCCCCTTCGGTGACGCAGGTCCCCTGCCCTGGATCGACCAGCCCCCGGCGTCCCCGCGTCGGGGGCTTCTCGTTGCCGTCGTGTACGGGGGCTGCGTGCGTGGGAGTTGCGTGCTGGGTCGGCCTGCCAGTTCCAGGGGCCGTGGGCGGCTCGCCCAGCGGCAGCGCTGTCAGGTGGCGCGAGTGACGGATGGGACACGCTGCGTCACGTGGAGGTTGGCTGCCAGCGGCCGTACGGCGACGGAGCGTGATACTGCCACGTTGGCGTTCGCTGTGGGTGTCATCAGTGAGCGCTCGACGCACCATCAGGCAACAGCCCGTTACCTGGAGCGTGTCCGAGGCGCTCACCAGGGGGGAGGTCGTTGTCCGCCAGTGGGAGGCACCGATGATCGCCATGTCCGAGGACACCGAGGCCACGGCCTCCGGTGGGGCGAACGCTGATCCGGCTGGTGACAGCTACCAGGTACGGCTGGGTGCGCGGCTGCGCGCCGTGCGGCGCGGGCAGGGTCTGCGACTGCAGGACGTCGAGGAGCGCAGCGAAGGCCACTTCAAGGCCGTCGTCGTGGGATCGTACGAGCGCGGCGACCGAGCGGTCTCGGCGCACAAGTTGGCGGCGCTGGCCAGCTTCTACGGGGTGCCCGTGGCCGAGCTCCTCCCCGAGGACGAGTCACCCAAAGGGCTGCGACGGGAAGGCACCTTGGCGGTCGACGTGCAGCGGCTGCAGCAGCGCTGCGACGATCCGGAGCTTGCGCCCCTTGCGCGTCTGGTCGAACACGTGCAGTGGCTCCGGGACGACCGCAACGGCCGGGTGCTCAGCCTGCGGACCGACGACCTGCGCACCATCGCCGTGACCATGGGGGCGCCATCCGAACGGCTCGATGCCTGGCTGGACGAACGTGGCTTACTGCATCACTGAGCGGCCAGCTCGACGCCCAGGGAGCGGGCGACAGACCCCGGGCGAGCTCACCGGCACGGGAGGGGGGCGAGATCGATGGTTCCTCCTGCCCTGACGCGGCCGCTCATCCCGACGCATCGTTCGACGGCTCGTCCTCGCCGCCGTCCGCCCGTTGGCCGGACCCCTGGTTCGCGCGCACCACGTAGGTGGCGAACCCGAGGATGCCCCCGCCCACGAGGACACCCGGGATACCCACCATGTTGACGGCACTGCGCAGTGCACCGCCCGATGCGGAGGTCGGGTCGGCCAGCACGATGCCGGCGAACGCAGCGGCGAGCAGCGTGACGCCGACCGCGATCAGGCGTTGCCAGCGTGCATCGAGCTCGAAGCGCTCGCGCAGGATGCGGCCAGCCTTCATGATCCGACCGATGCGGATGATGCGGACGGCTCCGATCATCCGGATCGCCTGCGCCACCCGGGTCAGTCGCAGGAGCTGGACCGGTCCGACGGCGAACAGCACGGCCGGGATGACCGCCACGGTCACCAGCACCAGCCACCGGTTCCGCTTCAACCACGCGAGACGGTGTTCGGAGACGGAGAAGAGCACCAGGGTCTCGGCGATGAGGACCGCTCCCGACAGCGTGTTGAGACCGTTGCCGATCGTCGCGTACGGCGCGTCGAAGAGGGTCAGGAACACGGCGGGCACGCTGGCCAGTGCCGCGATCAGCACAGGGACCGCCAGGCGTTCGGCCACACGATCGGCGCGGTCGGGCGCCACCTCGTCGACGTGTCCGTCTGTCGATCGCACCGGTGCTGGTTCCTCCTGTCGACGGTCCGTGGTCACCGCACGGGCTGCAGGTCGCGCACGGACGGTACCGCGACCCTCTCGTGTCCGGCCCGTTGCTTCACCTACGCTCGGGGTCGTAGGACCGGCGCCCCGGCGCAGGAGCACAGGACAGCGTTCGGGGGCACAGGGGGAGCCGAAGTGACGGGAGAACTGCCGACGGGGTCGACGGGTGCGCTCGATGCGGTCTCCGCGGTGGTGGGCGCCTCCCCGGAACTCCTGGCCCGGATCATCTCCCTGGCGCCGATCGGCGTGGGCATCGTCGACCAGCAGGGCCGGACGGTGGTCGCCAACGACGCCCTGCGCCAGATGCTCGGGTACTCGCAGGCGGAGTTCGCGACGCTGGACTACCGGGCCTTCACCCACCATGACGACATCGCTCCCAACGATGCGTTGTTCACGCAACTCATGGCCAGTGAGATCGACCGGTTCGACCTCGAGAAGCGGTTCCTGCACCGGGACGGTCACGTGGTCTGGGGGCATCTACTCGTTGGTGCGATCGAGACCGCGAACGGTGCTGGGCGTCTGGCGGTCGGGCTGGTGCAGGACGTCACGGAGCAGCAGCGGCTGCAGTCCGAACTGGCCGCCGCCGAGGCCGGCTACCGCCGGATGGTGGAGCAGGTGCCTGCTGTGGTCTACGCGGGCGACGCCGATCCGGCCCAGCCGCCGGAGTACGTGAGCCCGCGCTTGCGACAGTTCCTGGGTTACACGCCGCAGGAGTGGTCCTCCACACCCGGGCTGTGGCTGGAACGGCTCCACTCCGCCGACCGGGAGACGGTGCTCGCCCGGTACGGCGCGCACCTGGCCACCTCCTCGGAGGAACCACTGACCATCACCTACCGTCTGCACCGCCGCGACGGCGAGCTCGTGTGGGTCCGCGACCAGTTCACCATCACCACCGACGGGCAGGGTCGACGGTTCCGACGCGGTGTCCTGGTCGACGTCACCCGTGAGAAGCGGTTGGAGGAGGAGCTCGAGCACCAGGCCTTCCACGACCCGCTCACCCAACTGGCCAACCTACGGCTGTTCCGCATCCGGATCGACGACCGGTTGCGGCGGCGGGCCCCCCGCAGCGGGGCGGTGGTCTTCCTCGACCTCGACGACTTCAAGACCGTCAACGACAGTCTGGGCCACGGGGCCGGTGATCGGCTCCTCGAGGAGGCCGCCCGCCGGATCGTGACGTGTCTGCGTCCGGCGGACACCGCCGGTCGGATGGGTGGCGACGAGTTCGCGATCCTGATCGACGAGGTCGATGATCGGGGCCAGGCGGAGTGGATCGCCGAGCGGGTTCGGCTTCGCCTCAGTGAGCCGTACGACCTCGCGCCCGGACACGGTCACATCGTCACGGGGGCGAGCTTCGGTGTGGCCATGCTGACCGACGGCGACAGCACCGAGGCGGTGCTTCGTGCTGCTGACCTGGCGATGTACGCGGCCAAGGACGCCGGGAAATCACGGATCCGCAGCTACGAGCCGTCGATGCTCACCGCCGCGCTCGAGCAGCTGGAGCACCGTCGGCCCGTACCGGGGACCTAGCCGTCTGACCGCTACTCGGCCTCGACGGGCTCGTTGCCGGCAGGAGCCGCCGCCGTGGCAACCCCCTGCGCCGCCATCGGGAGCATCCGTCCGCGCTGCAGCACCTCGGAGATGTCCAGTACCTCGACCTGTCCATCACTGAGCGCACCCTGCTGGGTCTTCTGCGCGATGCCGTCCTCCAGCATCGTGGTGCAGTAGGGGCAGGCCGTGGTGATCAGTTCGGGGTCGAGCTCCAGGGCCTCCTCGACGCGCTCCATGTTGACGCGCTTGCCGATGTTCTCCTCCATCCACATGCGGGCACCACCGGCGCCGCAGCAGAAGCCGTTCGAGCGGCAACGGGTCATCTCCGTCGGCTGTAGCCCGGGCACGGCGTTCACGACCTGCCGTGGGGTGGAGTACACCTCGTTGTGGCGGCCGAGGTAGCAGGGATCGTGGTAGGTCACCCGCTTGTCGAGCTGGTTGGTGGCCACCAGCCGGCCCTCGTCGACCAGCTTCGCGAGCACCTCGGAGTGGTGCAGTACCTCGAAGCTGCCGTCGAAGTCCGGGTACTCGTTCTTGAGGGTGTTGAAGCAGTGGGGGCACCACGCGACGATCTTGGTCCGGTCCGCGCCGACGCTCTTGAGCAGCTCCACGTTCTGTTTCGCGAGGTTCTGGAACAGGTACTCCATGCCGAGCCGCCGGGCCGGATCGCCGGTGCAGGTCTCGTGCTTGCCGAGGATCGCGAAGGACACCCCGGCGTCGTGGAGGAGCTGCGCGGTCGCCTGCGTGATCTTGCGGGAGCGGTCGTCCACCGCACCGGCACATCCGGTCCAGAAGAGGTACTCGTACTGACCGCCCTGCTGCTCGCCCGGTTCCAGGACGGGGATGTCGAACTCCAGCTTCTCGGTCCACTCCTCACGCTTGGACTGCCCGACCCCCCACGGATCCCCGGCGTTCTCCACGTTCTTGAGCATCACACCGGCTTCCTGCGGGAAGCTCGATTCCATCATCGCCTTGTAGCGGCGTAGGTCGACGATGGTGTCGACGTGCTGGATGTCGACCGGGCACTCCTCGACACAGGCGCCGCAGGTGGTGCAGGACCACAGCACGTCGTAGTCGATGACGGCGGCCTCGCCGGGTGCGTCACCGACCAGCGGGATGTTGATGACGTCACCCGCCTCCGCCTCGTCGACCTCGCCCAGCAGGAACGGGCCCTTGGCGTACATGTGGTCGCGCAGGTCCTGGATCAGCATCTTGGGGCTGAGCGGCTTGCCGGTGTTCCAGGCGGGGCACTGGGACTGACACCGACCGCACTCGGTACAGGTCTGGAAGTCCAGGAACCGGTCGAAGGTGAACTGCTCGATCGCGCCCACCCCGAGCACGGTCTCCTCGGTCATGTTCTCGAGATCGATCGGCTCCGAGGTCAGCTTGCCCAGTGCGGTATCCCGGTTGGGGTCGCGGGTCAGTTCCTGGAAGGGGATGGTGACGATGTGCAGGTGCTTGGAGTGGAGCGTGAACACGAGGAACGCCATCACGATGGCCAGGTGCGCCACGAGGTTGATCGCGCCGATCCACTCCAGCGTCAGTGGTTCGAGGCCGACCATCGCCTCCCCGAAGAGCCGAGAGATGAACGCGGCCTCGGTCGGGGCGTGGTCCGCGGCGAACCGGACCCCGTGCGCGGTCCACAACGTCCAGACCACCAGCACCTCGGCGCCGAGCACCCACCACCCCTGGTTGAGGTTGGAGCCCGCGAACCGGGAGCTTCGTCCGTTGGTGCGCGGATCCTGGGAGGCGCGGATGGTGGCGAAGATCACGATGCCCGTCAGCGACAGCAGGGCGAGGGCATCCTGGGAGAAGCCCAGCACGTCGTAGGCGGTCACGCCGCCCAGGCTGATCGAGTTGAGCAGGGGGAGCTGGAAGGAGGAGCCGAGGTAGAGCTCGCCGATGGCCTCCAGCACCGTGGTCTGCAGGACGAAGAAGGCGTACATCACCCAGAAGTGTGCGATCCCGGACAGGCTCCACTTCAGCAGCTTCTTGTGGCCGAAGATGTTGACCAACGCGTGACGCAGGTTCGCCCGGAAGGCGGAGCGGATGTTGCGCTCGGGGTTCGGTTGGGCCGCCAGGGTCAGGCGCACCAGGAAGGTGCCACGGCGCACGGCCCAGGCGCCGAAGAACGCCAGGGTGGCCGTACCCACCACGATGCGGAACAGCGCCAACAGGGTCTCGTCCGTCACGGGCTGCGCTCCCTCGTCGTCGCGTACCGGGACGGGTCGCGTCGCCCCGGTCAGGCGCCGCCGGCAGTGTACGAGCGGCCAGGGCGGCGGCCAACGTGAGCGGTCGGTCGAGCGCGACGTAGTCTGGCGAGCAACGCCGGAGAGGGAGCGCGAGGTGGACCGCGGGCACGGTGGCGCCCGGCCCTCGGCGAGGTCGCCGGAGCAGGCGGCCCGGCTGCTGCTGGTGGCGCTCCTGCTGTTGCAACTGGCTGCCTGCTCGCGGTTCGGTGAGGCCACGATCCGGATCGACGAGGCCGAGCAGGAGATCGTCCGGCTCACCGATGAGATCGTCGCCGCGATCGATCTGGAGGTGACCTCGTCCCGGATGCTCGGCCGACGGGAGCGTTGCGAACTGGTGACCACCGACACCGGTGCTGCGAACCGCGTCGCCTTCCGGGGGCCGATCCCCGAGGGCGTGCCGGTGCTCGACCGGGCTGCTGCCATCCTCACCGATGCCGGGTACCAGCTCGTCCCGGGCGGGCGGGAGGACGAGCTGTTCGGCCGCCGCGATGGGTTGCGGATCACCGTCCTGATCGACCACCCCGCCGGCGAGGTGGCGATCGACGGCAACACCGCCTGCCGTCCGACCTAGCGCTGAGCACGGCGCTGCTTCCGGGCCGCTGCTGCTACCCGCTACTTGAGGTGCTCGCCCGGCTTGGCGCGGCGCTTGCGGGGGAACACGTCGGAGCGGGCCGCGACCCGGTCGAGGACCAGCAGGCCGTCGAGGTGGTCCAGCTCGTGCTGGAAGGCCCGAGCTTCGAAGCCGGTGGCTTCGACCACCCGCGTCTGTCCCTTCGGCGTGGTCCCGCGCACGACCACATCGGTCGCCCGACGGACGTCGCAGGTGAGATCGGGCACGGACATGCAGCCCTCGCGCTTGAGGTCCGAACCCGTGGCCAGAACCAGCTCCGGATCGAACAGCACCACCAGCCCGTGGTTGTCCG
>CAYXJD010000075.1:7219-12850 GCA_964465225.1 uncultured Actinomycetota bacterium | reverse complement strand
CGGGATCCACGGATCGATGCCGTCCAACTCGGTGATCGAGTCCCCCGTGCCGGCGAGGTCCAGCCACGGTGACATCCCGACGTAGCAGGCCGGCAGTGCCACGCCCTGATCGCGCAGACGGACCAGCAGCGCAGCCGCCAGTCCTCCACCCGCCGAGTCGCCGGCCACGGCCAGCCGCGCCGGGTCGACCCCACAGGTCTCGGTCAACCACCGGGCCACCGCCTCGGCGTCGTCGAGCGCGGCCGGGAAGGGGTGCTCGGGTACCAGCCGGTAATCGGGCAGGATCACCACCGCGTCACTGACCCGGGCCAGCGCGGCACCGAGCCCACGGTGGGTCACCGAGGAGCCCATGAAGTAGCCGCCGCCGTGCAGGTGGAGCAGCACCCGGGGAGCTGCCGCCAGCCACTCGCCGAACCCGGCGCGATCGACCGGCGGCACCCCGTGTGCACGACCGGCCACCACCAGCCCCGGCACAGGCGAGCCGGGCAGGCGTGCCACCTCGATGTTGCGACCGAGGGGCACGCGGGCCAGGAGCTGCTCCGCGCGGCTGCGCATCTCGAGCACGTAGCGCTCGAGCTCCTCGGAGGGAGCGTCCGGACCGGGCAGGCCGCCGCTGCTGTGGCGCAGCAGCTCGAGGCCGGCCACCAGTGCCCCGCGGACGGCGCGGGCCCGCAGCGATGGCGCCGGTCGGCTGATGGTCACTGCGTCACGACGTGGAGCCAGTCGTGGTAGGCCTCGACGCGCCCACGGACCGCGTCGAGGAAGGTCGTCTGGACGGCCTCGGTCACCGGTCCGCGGGGTCCGATCTCGTAGCCGGCGATCTCGCGCACCGGGGTCAGTTCGGCAGCGGTCCCGGTGAGGAAGATCTCGTCGGCCAGGTAGAGGTCGGTGCGCACCAGCGAGGTCTCGATCACCTCGTAGCCGAGGTCGGTGGCGATCTGCATGACGCTCGTCCGCGTGATGCCGGCGAGGGGGCCGTCGTGCAGCGGCGGGGTGAGGATGCGCCCGTCGCGGACGACGAACAGGTTCTCGCCGGTGCCCTCGGCCACGAAGCCGTCCTCGGACAGCATGATCGCCTCGTCGTAGCCGGCGCGCAGCGCCTCGACCTTGGCGAGCGAGGAGTTGAGGTACTGCCCGTTGGCCTTGCCCGCCGGCGGGATCGTGTTCTTCCCGATCCGCCGGAAGGAGGAGACCATCACGCGCACCCCGTTGACCAGCGCGTCCTCACCGAGGTAGCTGCCCCACTGCCAGGTGGCGATCGCGATCCGCGGCTCGCTCGGCAGCGGGTTCAGGCCGATCTCCCCGTACCCGAGGTAGATCATCGGGCGGATGTAGCACCCGCCGGTGTGCCCGTTGACCCGGATCAGCTCGGCCACCACCTCGGTGAGCTCCGGCACCGTCCACGGCACCTCGTCCAGTGGGGGGTAGAGGCGCGCGGAGCGCAGCAGGCGCTCGAGGTGGGCCTCGAGCTGGAACACCGCCGGCCCACCGTCGTCGGTCGGGTAAGCGCGGATCCCCTCGAACACCCCGTAGCCGTAGTGCAGCGTCGGGGTCAGGACGTGCACCATCGCGTCGTCCCAGTCGACGTAGTGCCCGTCCATCCAGATCTTGTCAGCCTTCGGGAACGGCATCCCTACCCCCTCACGCGGTTCCTGCATCCCGGACGAGTGCCACCAGCCGATCACCGACGTCGGAGGTCGAGTATCCCACGCCGTCCGGCACACGACCGGCCCGTTCCTCGAGCAGCGCCGCGACGGCCCGGTCGATGCGCTCTGCCGCGGCGACCTCGCCGAGGAAGTCGAGCAGGTGGCCGAGACTCATCACCGCGGCGACCGGATCGGCGCGGCCCTGGCCGACGATGTCGGGCGCCGAGCCGTGGACCGGCTCGAACATCGACGGGGAGCGCCGGGTGGGATCGAGGTTGCCCGAGGCGGCCAGCCCGATGCCACCCTGCACCGCGCCGGCGAGGTCGGTGATGATGTCACCGAAGAGGTTCTCGGTGACGACCACGTCGAAGCGGCCGGGGTCCTGGACCAGGTGGATGCACACCGCATCGACGTGGGCGTAGGCCCGTGCCACGTCGGGGAAGTCGGCCTGCCCCACCTCCTCGAAGGTGCGCATCCACAACCCGCCGGCGTGGGTGAGCACGTTGGTCTTGTGCACCAGGGTGAGGTGGCCACGGCGTCGCACGGCCTGCTCGTAGGCGAACCGGACGGCACGTTCCACCCCGTGCCGGGTGTTGACGCTCTCCTGGGTCGCCACCTCGTTGGGGGTCCCGGGGTAGAGCGTGCCGCCCGCGCCGGCGTAGACCGACTCGGTGTTCTCGCGGATCACCAGCAGGTCACAGTCGTCGGGGGTGAGCCCCGCGATCGGTGAGCTCACGCCCGGATAGAGCTTGACCGGCCGCAGGTTGATGTACTGATCGAAGGCGAAGCGCAGCCTCAGCAGCAGCCCGCGCTCGATCACCCCGGGTGGGACCTCGGGGGTACCGACGGCACCGAGGTAGATCGCGTCGAAGCTGCGCAGCTCCTCGAGCGTCTCGTCGGACAGCACCTCGCCGGTCGCCAGGTAGCGACGGCCCCCGAGGTCGTAGGTGACGCGCTCGGTGGTGAAGCCCTCCAGGTCCTCGAGGGCGTCCAGCACCTTGCCGCCCTCGGCGAGCACCTCCGGACCGATGCCGTCCCCGCCGAGCCAGGCGATGCGGTGGTGTGCCATGCGATGCTCCTGTGGGTCCCCGGATCCCCGGGTGCGAACGGATGGGGAGGCTAGTCGCCGGTCCACCGCGACCCCCTCACTTGGACGTGGGATCGATCAGAGATAGCCCTGTGTGACGCCGAGGGACGGTGCTAGCGTCCGGCCGAACGGACTCCAGACCGGGACCAGGGGAGAGGCAACCGTGAGCGATACACCGCAGCCACCGCCGCCGAGCGGCCCGCCACCAGGGAGCCCGCCACCAGGGAGCCCGCCACCAGGGAGCCCGCCACCGGGGGGGCGGCCACCCGGCGGCCCGCCACCCGGAGCTCCCGGCGGTCCACCACCTGGGGGGCAGCCACCTGGTGGCCCACCGCCGGGTGGTTCCGGGGGCTTCCCTCCCGCCGGGGGACGGCCGCCCGCGGGACAGGAGCCGTACTCCATCGGTGCCGCGTTCAACTACGGCTGGGCGAAGTTCCAGCAGAACCTCGGTCCGATCCTGCTGGGCCTGATCGCCTACGTCGTCGTCGTGGGCATCATCACCTTCATCTGGTCGCTGCTGACCAGCGCCATCTTCCTGCCCTCCAGCGAACAGCAGATGGAGGCCATCCTCACCGGCGAGGGCAGTGGCCTCACCGCGTTCGCGTCGTTGCTCTACTTCGGGTTCACCTCGGTGGTCGGGTTCCTGGGCTTCGTGATCATCCAGGCCGCGGTCGTGCGGGCGGCCCTGGCGCTGACACGCGGTGAGACGATCGAGCTGCAGACGCTGTTCCGGTTCGACAACCTCCCCCAGCTCATCATCGGTGCCGTGATCGTCGGTGTGCTCACCGGGATCGGGAGCATCCTGTGCTACCTGCCCGGGCTGATCGTCACCTTCTTCACCCAGTTCTACGTGCACTTCCTCATCGACCAGGACCTCTCGGGTGTCGATGCGATCAAGGCCAGCTTCAGCTTCGTCAACGCGAACCTTGGCACCCTGGTCGGTTTCTTCCTCGCCTCGCTGGTCGCCTACATCGTCGGCGCCCTGCTGTGCGGGATCGGGCTGCTCGTGGCCCTGCCCGTGGTGTTCATCGCCCAGGCCTACACCTACCAGCGCCTGCGCGGCGTGCAGGTGGCTGCCTGACCGAGTGCCCGTAGCCGCCGACACCGAGCCGGGGACCGCCGACGGCGGTCCCCGGTCGACGTCACGGGCGACGCCCGGATCCGCCACGGGGGCTGCCGAGGCGCAGATCATGAGCCTGCGGGCCTGCGGGCAGCGGCCGGGTCAGGGCTTGAGCGAGGCGAAGGGCTCGATGGGGACGTTGCGCAGCAGGCCGTAGGACAACCACAGGACCCCGACGGCGGTCCACAGCCAGCGCGGGACGGCCGGCAGCCAGTCGCGCTGTACCTCACGTCCGACCCACGCCAGCCAGGACCAGGCGGTCAGGATGACCAGCACCGGCACGAAGGCGTTGAAACGGACCGCGTCCGAGAGCCGCCCGGTCGCCAGTGCACTCGCGCTGCTCGTCCCACCGCACAGGGGACACCACACCCCGAACACGGTCCGCGAGGGACAGCTCGGGAACAGCTCCGGGTACCGCGGGTAGACCGCCCCGACCAGCACCACGGACGCCGCAGCCGCTCCGGCAGCCACCAACGGCTCGGTCAGCGACCGCCGCGCAGGTCGCTCGGACGCTGGCTCGCCGGCCGCGACCTCCGCGTCACTGCCGAGGGTGTCGTGTCCGGCGTCGTGCACCATCCAGGCGGGCCTTCCGGCTGATCGTGCCTCCCGGGCAGCGACCGGTCCAACGAGCGAGGCAGCGGCAGCTCGTCGCACGCGGCAGCCTACGGGCGGTAGCGTCGCTTGTCATGGATCGCGCTGCCCGACGCCACCTGCAGACCGCCCTGCTCACGGTGGCACCGTGGCTCGAGGCCACCGAGGTCGGGCCGCGGGCGGTCGAGGCCGGACGTTGTCAGGCGTGCGACGTGCGACCGCGGCTGCTGCCCACCTGTGGGCCGGGCATGCCGGACGCCGTGTGCCGCGACTGCGCCCTGCAGCTCGGCGAGGACGGATGGTGCGAGGGACACCAGGCCGCCGGCGAGGCAGCCAGAGGCTGGGCGTCGGCCCTGCCCGAGCGGTGGGCTGACCTGGTCGTCGCCTGGTGGGTCACCACCGGCGAGGTCCGAGCCGATGCCTGGCCCGGCCTGGACACCTCGGCGTTGCCGTCCGAGCTCCGGCGGGCGCTCTCCCTCAGCTGACGTCCGGTCCCGTCCGCCGGGTGATCGGCACCCCGCGATCGGTGAGCCAGTGACGCACCCCGTCCGCGGCATCGAGGCCCTCACCGACGACGTGATAGGCGGGGAGGCCGACCTCGGCCGCGGCGACGACGTTGACCTCGCGGTCATCGACGAAGGCCACCTCGGCCGCGGCGCAGCCGAGACGGTCGAGGAGACGTTCGTAGAAGAGGTGGTCGGGCTTCCGGGCACCGAGGTGGTGCGAGGCGATCACCTCGTCGAGCTGGCCCGCCAGTGGCCCGGCGATCAGCTCCTCGATCCACACCGGGTAGTTGGAGGCGCCGACCCGGCGCACCTGGCCCTCGAGGTCCGCGAGCAGGGCCGCCATGCCGGGCAGCCACCGGGTTCCGGCGCGCCGCACGGCGTGGAAGGCGACGGGGTCCACCTCGACCCCGAGCCCGGCATGGTGCGCCCAGTACGCCTCCTCGTCGAGTTCTCCCCGCTCGAACGCGGGGTAGATGGCCGGATCACGCCGAGCCATCAACTCCGCCAGCGTGAGGCCGGTCGCGGCCTCCAGCGCTGAGCGGAAAGGATCGCTCAAGAGCGTGTCCATCACGTCGAAAGCGACGACCCGGATCACATCGGCTCCTACTCGTGGCGCGCCACGGTTGGAAGGCGCGGGGACGGGAAGGGGCTCGGCCCCGACGCCGGCGCAGGGTAGGCGGG
>CAYXJD010000075.1:3350-7119 GCA_964465225.1 uncultured Actinomycetota bacterium | reverse complement strand
GGCACGGCGGGCCCTGGCACGGCGTGGCCGGGGATGCGGACACGGGCTGGCAGCAGCCGGGATACGGTGGAGCTCGGCCGGCCCCGGGGTGCATCCCAGTCGACCTGGGTGGATCGCCGCCCCGCCGTCATCGTCGTCCCCAGCTCGGACGGAGCCGTCGTGGACCAGCTCGCCGCCGCTCACCAGGAGGTCGACCGGAACAGCGAAGCGCTGATCGCGCTCTCCCACGCGATCCATGCTGATGCCGAGGTCGGGTTCGAGGAGCACACCTCGTCGCGCCGCGTGGCCGAGGCCCTGGCCGCGGGCGGCTTCGACGTCGAACACGGCACCGCCGGCCTCGACACCGCGATCGTCGCGGAGTCCGGCTCCGGGCCGCTGACGGTGTCGATCTGCGCCGAGTACGACGCCCTGCCGGGGATCGGCCACGCATGCGGGCACAACATCATCGCGGCGGCCGCCGTCGGTGCCGGGCTGGCCCTGGCGCCACTGGCCGACGAGCTCGGCCTGACCGTCCGGGTCCTCGGTACGCCCGCCGAAGAGGGTGGCGGCGGCAAGATCCTGATGCTGCGCGCCGGGAGCTTCGACGGCACCAACCTCGCGATGATGGTGCATCCGTACCCATTGGAGTCGTCCGGGATGCCGTTCCTGGCGGTGCAGCACTTCGACGTGCGTTACACCGGGCGGTCGGCACATGCCTCCGCCTACCCGCAGCTCGGCATCAACGCCGCTGACGCACTCACCGTGGCCCAGGTGGCCATCGGGCTGCTCCGCCAACACATCCGGCCGACCGACCGGATCCACGGGATCGTCACCGACGGCGGGGACGCGCCCAACATCGTGCCGGAGCGCACCGGAGGCCAGTGGTACGCCCGCGCGGCGACCCTCGACCAACTCGCCGAGCTGTACCCACGCGTGCAGGCCTGCTTCGAGGCGGGGGCGCTGGCCACGGGCGCGACCGTGCACTTCGACGAACCCGGCCCCGCCTACTCGGAGTTCGCCCACGACGAGGAGCTGATCGCGCTCTGGGAACGGGAGGCGAGCGCCATCGGCCGGGTGTTCCCGACCGAGCCCCAGGACCCGAACCTCGGCGGCTCGACCGACATGGCCAACGTCTCGCTCGGGATGCCGGCGATCCACCCCATGCTCGCGCTCGAGACCGGTGGCGCGGTCAACCACCAGCCGGAGTTCACGGCGGCCTGCATCACCGCCGATGCCGATCGGGCGGTCCTCGACGGGGCGCTCGGGATGGCTCGCACCACGATCGCCGCGGCGACGGAGGAGCGCACCCGGGAGCGTCTGCTGGCCCGCTCCTACCTCGCCGCGGACGATGAGCGGTTGGCGTCCGCCTGAGATCGGACCGGGGCGGCGGCAATGGCTCGCGCTGGTGCGCCGTTACGGGGCGCCTCGTGCTCGAGCGATGACAGATCGACACGTTCGACGACGCCGAGGTGGGTGCCCAGGAACCGTTCGCCGAGCCGGGCGAAGGTCGCCGCTTCACCGGTGGTGAGGAAGCGATGCCGACCGGGTGGCCCGTCCTCCGGTCGCAGCCACCCCAGGCGACCCAGCAGGTCGCGGACCTCGAAGGCCGTCTCGTCGGCGCTCGAGACCAGGGTCACGTCCCGCCCGACCACCTCGGAGATCGTGCGGGCGAGCAGTGGGAAGTGCGTACACCCGAGGACCAGCGTGTCGACGCGGGCGGTCAACAACGGTGCGAGCCGGTCGCGCACGACCGCCATGGTCCCCGGGCCACTGGTCCGGCCCTCCTCCACCAGCTCCACCAGGCCCGGACACGCGACCGTCCGCACGGCGAGCCCGGCGTCGAGCCGGTCGGCGACGTCCTCGTAGACGCCGCTGGCGACCGTGGCACGGGTCGCGATGACGACCGCGCGATGGGTACGGGACGCGGACGCCGCAGCGCGGACCCCCGGCTCGACCACGCCGATCACGGGGATGTCGAGCGCCGCCCGCAGTGCCGGGAGCGCCGCGGCGGTGGCGCTGTTGCAGGCCACCACCAGGAGCTTGATCCCGCGGGCCACCAGCGCGTCAGCGACCTCGAGGCTGATGCGTTCGAGGTCATCGAGGTCACGTTCGCCGTAGGGATAGCGGGCCGTGTCGCCGAGGTAGAGGAGGTCCTCGGCGGGCAGCAGGTCAGCCATGGCGTGAAGGACCGTCAGGCCGCCGAGCCCGCTGTCGAACACCCCGATCGGACGCTCTCGCACGCTGCGCTCCTCCGTCACGCCGGGAGCATACGGCGGGTGCGGCAACCCACGGTCCCTCCTGCGTCGGACTATCGTGCGGGCCGCAGTTGCTCGCGGTCGACGGAGGACGTGGTGGGTGAGGTGCGGTGTGCGCTACTGCCGGCCGGACGTCGGGAGGAACTGGCCACAGCGGTGACCGAGGGTGGGGGGCGCCTCACACCGGTCCACGAGGCGAACACGCTGATCTGGACCTCGACCGGGGACGCCGACGACCTCCGCGCGGTGCTCGACACCAATCCCGCGATCCAGTGGGTCCAGCTGCCGTTCGCCGGGATCGAGCCCTTCGTCGACGTCCTCGACCACGAGCACGTGTGGACCTGCGGGAAAGGCGTCTACGCCGAGCCGGTCGCTGAGCACGCCCTCGCCCTGGCGCTCGGCGGGCTGCGTGGGATCGGACGCTACGCGCGACGCGACGCCTGGTCGGAGCCCTACGGCAAGAACCTCCTCGGGGCGCACGTGTGCCTGCTCGGCGGCGGAGCGATCACCCGATCGCTCGTGCGGCTGCTGCTGCCGTTCGGGGCCTACCTGACCGTGGTGCGCAACCGGCAGGAGCCGATCCCCGGTGTGGCCGAGGTCCTGGCGCTCGACGACCTCCACGGTGCGATCAGCGAGGCCGACGTGGTGGTGCTGGCCCTGGCCCTGACGCCGGAGACCGAGCACATCATCGACGCGGCGGCCCTGCGCGCGATGCGTGACGACGCGTGGCTGGTCAACGTGGCCCGCGGCCGACACGTCGACACCGAGGCGCTGGTCACCGCACTCAGTGAGGGAGTGATCGGTGGCGCAGCGCTGGATGTCACCGACCCGGAACCACTTCCGGACCACCACCCCCTGTGGTCGCTGGACAACGCGATCGTGACGCCCCACGTCGGCAACACCCCGGAGATGGGCATCAAGCTGCTGTGGGCCCGGGTGCGGGAGAACGTCGAACGCCGTGTCCGTGGCGAGGAACCGCTCGGTCTCGTCCACGTCGACCTCGGCTACTGAGGGTTCCCATGATCGCCGCGCAGGATCCCACCGAGGCGGCCGTGCTGGCCGCCGTGGCGGCCACCGGGCAGCCCTACGACATCATCGAGATCGACCCCGAGCTGGCCGATACCGCCGCGTTCTGCGCGCGGTACGGCTACCCGCTGGAGGCTTCCGGCAACTGCATCGTGGTCGCCTCGAAGGACGACCCACCCGTGCTGGCCGCGTGCGTGGCGCTGGCGACCACCAAACTCGACGTCAACAAGCGGGTCCGACGGCTGCTCGGCGTCCGCAAACTGTCCTTCGCGCCGGCCGAGCTCACCCAACAGGCCACCGGCATGGCGATCGGCGGGGTGACCCCCTTCGGTCTGCCGGCCGGGCTCCCCCTCTACCTCGATGCCCAGATCGCCGATCTGGAGCGGGTGATCGTCGGAGGTGGCAGCCGCCGACTCAAGCTCTCCGTCGCTCCAGCGGCGCTGACCGCCGTCGGCGGGGAGTTCGTCGAGGACCTGGCCACACCCGTCTGAGCAGCTCCCCGCGGGCAC
>CAYXJD010000075.1:0-3250 GCA_964465225.1 uncultured Actinomycetota bacterium | reverse complement strand
CGATCGGGTGCACAACACCCCGGAAACCGGGCCGAACCGCACCCAATCCGGGGGTGGCCCGGGTCAGGGGGTGGGGACCACGGGCTTCCACACCGGCCGGTCGTCCTCGAAGGCGGTGATGTCGGCCTCGTGCTCGAGGGTGAGCGCGATGTCGTCGAGCCCGTTGAGCAGGCAGTGCTTGGTGTGGGGGTCGATCTCGAAGGGCTCCTCGACGCCGGGCACGTCACCGACACCCGGGGCACGCACCAGCTGCGCCTGCAGGTCCACGGTCACCTCGATGTCCGGATCGGCCTCCACCAGCGCGAACAGCTGGCGGGAGACCTCATCGCTGACCGGGGCGCAGATGATCCCGACCTTCCCGCAGTTCGTGCGGAAGATGTCGGCGAAGCTCGGCGCGACGATCGCCGTGAAACCGGCGTCCTCCAGCGCCCACGGCGCGTGCTCCCGAGAGGAGCCACACCCGAAGTTGCGCCCCGCCAGCAGCACGTTGGCGCCGGCATGCTCCGGCTTGTTCATGGCGAACTCGGACTTGGGAGTGCCGTCCTCCTCGTAGCGCCACTCGGCGAAGGCGAACGGGCCGAAGCCGGTGCGCTCGATGCGCTTGAGGTACTGCTTGGGCACGATCTGGTCCGTGTCGACGTCGTTGGCGTCGATCGGGCAGGCACGGCCCGAAACGATGCGGACGGGCTCCATCGGTAGCTCCTTGCGGCGAGGTGGCGAGGTGACGCGGGGACGGCGAGGTGACACGGAGACGGCGAGGTGACGCGGGGACGGCGAGGTGGCAAGCCCGCGATGCTCGGAGGCGAGCCGCGGCCGGGCCGCTGCTCAGGTGGGGAAGTACTCGCGGACGTCGACGATGCGGCCTTCGATCGCGGCGGCGGCTGCCATGGCCGGTGAGACCAGGTGGGTGCGCCCCTTGAAGCCCTGCCGGCCCTCGAAGTTGCGGTTGGAGGTGGACGCCGCCCGCTCCCCCGCCGCGAGCTGGTCGGGGTTCATGCCCAGGCACATCGAGCAGCCCGGATCGCGCCAGTCCATCCCCGCCGCGATCAGGATGTCGGCGATGCCCTCGGCCTCGGCGGCGGCCTTCACCAGCCCCGAGCCGGGGACCACCATCACCTCGATGTTGTCGGCCACCTTCCGGCCATCGACCACCTCGGCGACCGCGCGCAGATCCTCGATGCGACCGTTGGTGCAGGAGCCGATGAAGACCTTGTCGAGCGCGAGGTCACCGAGCTGCTCGCCACCGGAGAGCCCCATGTAGTCGAAGGCGCGCTGCCACTGCCGGGCCGTGCCCTCGTCGGGCGCCTCGGCCAGCGTCGGGATGCGCTCCCCGATCCGGATGCTCTGCGCCGGCGTCGTCCCCCAGGTCACCGTGGGTGCGATCTGGCCCGCGTCGATGTGCACGGTGCGGTCGAACGCGGCGCCCTCATCGCTGGCCAGCGAGCGCCACGCCTCCAGCGCTTCGTCCCAGGCGGCTCCCTTGGGTGCCAGCGGCTTGTCCTTGAGGTAGGCGAAGGTGGTCTCGTCCGGTGAGATCAGCCCGGCGCGGGCCCCACCCTCGATGGACATGTTGCAGACCGTCATCCGCCCCTCCATCGAGAGGTTGCGGACCGCCTCGCCGCGGTACTCGATCACGTGGCCGACCCCGCCGTCGACGCCGATCTCACCCAGCACGTGCAGGATCAGGTCCTTGGCGACCGTGCCCTTGGGTAGCGGCCCCTCCACCTCGATGGCCAGCGTCTGCGGCATGCGCTGGGGCAGGGTCTGGGTCGCGAGCACGTGCTCGACCTCAGAGGTCCCGATCCCGAACGCCAGCGCCCCGAACGCGCCGTGGGTGGCGGTGTGCGAGTCACCACACACGATCACCGCGCCCGGCTGGGTCAGTCCGAGCTCCGGTCCGATGATGTGCACGATGCCCTGGTTGCGGCTGCCCATCGCGAACAGCTTGATGCCGAAGTCCTCGCAGTTCTGACGCAGCGCCTCGATCTGCTTGGCCGACAGCTCGTCGGCGATCGGCAGCTCCCCGCTGGTCTGGCGGGGGTCGGTCGGCACGTTGTGGTCCATCGTGGCGATCGTGCGGTCGGGGCGACGGACGGGCCGCCCGGCCACCCTGAGCCCCTCGAACGCCTGCGGCGAGGTGACCTCGTGGACCAGATGCAGGTCCACGTAGAGCAGGTCGGGCAACCCCTCCTGCGCCCGGACGAGGTTGCGCTCCCAGATCTTCTCGACGATGGTCTTCGGCTGCATGACGCGGTTCCTGACGTGTGCGGTCGAACGGGGGTAGGCGATCCGCGGACGGCCATCGGGCTCGCCGCGTCGTGGGGCGGACCGGTACTCAGCTGCTCCAGCGGCTGGTCGCACCGGGTGCGACCGCGCGGTAGTCGACCTCCTCGGGACGCTGCACCTCGACGGTGACCTCGCCCGAGCCGGTGGACTCGGTGTAGGCGGCCGCCACGTCGGCGACCAGCCGTGCTTCTTCCTCCGGGGTGTGCTCGGGCGGGACGTTCACCCGGATCACCGTCATGGTGCTGCCTCCTGGTCGGTGCCGGATCGGTGGGGCGACGACCTCACTGCTCTCGCCGGGTTCGGCGATGGCGGTCGGCGCCCCGCACCGATCAGGGCTTGAACTCGGGTCCGCGATGGACCAGCCGACGCGATCGGTTCAGTGCGTCGACGTAGGCCCGTGCGCTGGCCTCGACGATGTCGGTGGAGACGCCACGCCCGGTGAAGCGCTGGTGCTCCTCCACTTCGACGGTCACCGTCACCTCCCCCAGGGCATCGATCCCCTGGGAGACCGCGGTGACCTGGAACGAGACCAGAGCGACCTCGTCCCGGCCGACGGCGTGGCGGATCGCACCACAGGCCGCATCGACCATCCCGTCGCCGGTCGCTGTGGCGGTGACCACCGAACCCGGCGCCTCACCGACCGCGGCTGCCACCTCGGCGTCCGCGAGCCGGATCCCGACCGTCGCCCGGGGTGGAGCGACGGTCCCGCCGGTGACCTCGAGCGAGACGAGCTCGTAGTCGTCGGCGGCCTTGATATGCGTCTCGGAGATGACGATGGCTTCCACGTCCTCCGAGCTCACGATGCCCTTGCGGTCGGCGAGCTCCTTGAACCGGCGGAAGGCCTGCTGTGCCTCCGCCTCGTCCAGTTCGAAACCGAGGTCCTCGACGGCGTTGAAGAACGCGTGGCGACCGGAGTGCTTGCCGAGCACGATCTGCGACCCGTCCGCGCCGACGTCCTCGCTGG
>CAYXJD010000074.1:0-13005 GCA_964465225.1 uncultured Actinomycetota bacterium | reverse complement strand
TGCCCGGCTACACCGCGATGCTGACCTTCATCGTGGCGTTCGGGATCACCAAGGCGGTCGTGAACTACTTCGCCGGCACGCTGGCGGACCGCTTCGGCCGCAAGCCCGTGCTGCTCGCGGGCTGGCTGGCCGGGCTGCCCGTGCCGCTGCTGCTGATCTTCGCACCCACCTGGGGCTGGGTGGTGGTCGCCAACGTCCTGCTCGGGATCAACCAGGGGCTGGCCTGGTCGGTCACGGTCATCATGAAGATCGACCTGGTCGGGCCGCACAAGCGCGGCACCGCGATGGGGTTCAACGAGGCCGCCGGCTACGGCGCCGTCGCTGTCGCGGCATGGACCACCGGGCTACTGGCCGAGTCCTTCGGACTGCGGCCTGCGCCGTTCTTCCTCGGGCTGGCGTTCGCCGGGCTCGGCCTCGGGCTGTCCGCACTGTTCGTCCGCGAGACCGCCGGCCACGTCGCCCACGAGGTCGCTGCCCTGTCGCACCCCGCCCCCGGGGCGACCCACACCAACACGACCGGCCACGACGGGAACCTCACCCAGCGGCAGGTGTTCGCTCTGGCGACCTGGCGTGACCGATCCCTGTCCGCCGCCTCCCAGGCCGGGCTGGTCAACAACCTCAACGAAGGGCTCGCCTGGGGCCTGTTCCCGGTGTTCTTCGCCCTGGCCGGCCTGCCGGTCGGCACGGTCGGGCTGCTGGTCGCCGTCGCCCCCGCGGTATGGGGGGTCGGGCAGCTGTTCACCGGCGCGCTGTCGGACCGGGTGGGTCGGAAGTGGCTGATCGCCGGTGGGCAGTTCACCGAAGCCGCCGGCCTGGTCGTGATCGCGCTCGGGGACGGTTTCGCGGTGTGGGCGGTCGGCTCGGCGCTGTTCGGGGCCGGGACCGCCATGGCCTACCCCACCCTGATCGCCGCCATCGGCGACGTCGCCCACCCGTCCTGGCGTGGCGCCGCGGTCGGGGTCTACCGGCTGTGGCGCGACCTCGGCTTCTCCGTCGGCGCCGTGCTCGCCGGCACGCTGGCCGACCTCTACTCGCTGACCACCGCCATCCTCGTGGTCGCGGCCATCACCGCCGCCTCCGGCCTGGATGTCGCGCTGCGCATGGCCGAGACCCATCCACCGTCCGTCCGCATGACCTCGAGGAGCACCTGATGAACGTCCTGCTGATCGCCAACGGTCCCGCCTACGGCTCCGAGCTGCCCTTCAACGCGCTGCGGCTCGCCGGCACCCTCGCCAAGCGCGAGGAGGTGCACGTCCGCCTCTTCCTGATGGGCGACGCCGTGGTGTCGGCCATCGACAACCAGGACCTGCCCGACGGCTACTACCACCTCGACCGTCTGCTCAAGAGCCTCGCCCGCAAGGACGCCGAGATCGGCTGCTGCGGCACCTGCCTCGACGCCCGCGGCATCAACGACGACCAGCTCGTCGAGGGCACCCACCGCTCCACCATGGAACAGCTCGCGGATTGGACCCTCGACGCCGACCGCATCGTCACCTTCTGACGCCCCCGCCCGGCCGAACGTGGTTGCCGGGGCCGCACGACAGGTGCGCCGAGCCCCGCGGCTAGGCTCGAACGGCAGAGCCCGCTGACCAGAGGTGGTGGCAGACCACGTGGAACCACGGACCAAGGGACAGATCGAGGCGGCGATCACCGCGGCCGTGACCCAGTTCGAGCGCGAGTACCTCGGGCGCGGCCCGCGTGAAGCACGCACCTTCGTCATCGAAGACCTGGTGCTGGTCCGTCTCAAGGGCATCCTCAGCCCCGCGGAACTGCAGCTCAGCAGCGAGCCCGGCGGCGTTGCGACGATCAAGCACATGCGCTCCCGGCTGGTCGAGAGTTGCTCGGACGCGTTGACCGGGCTGATCGCAGCCGAGACCGGTCGCAAGGTGACGTCGATGCATGCCGACATCAGCGCGCGCTCTGGCGAACGCGTGTTCGTGTTCGCACTCGATGAGCCCCTCGAGGCCACCGCGAGCGCCTGATGGTGCACGCGCTCCGATTTGCACCGACCCCAGCCGCTGCGTAGCGTTCGCGCCGGTTCCACGCCTGGCAGCAGGGTGACACACCAGGTCACCAGGCGGGCTCCAACGACAATCTGGCGACCAGCACTGCGCACGCTCCCCCGCGAGCTGGCGCCGTGACCGTAGGCCGACATCCGACGTCCCCACGTCGTATGTCGGCCTTTTCGTGTCTCTGGGCACTCGCCGACCCACCACCCTGCCGCGCCCGGTGCACCGTCCGTGCGGTCCATGCCAAGGAGCCACGATGACCGAGACCGCGACGCTCGCCGTCCTGTTCGCCCCCGGCGCTTTCCTGCTCGTGGCCGCACTCGCGATCGCGCAACCCGGCCCGCAGCCCCGTCGGGTGCAACGCATGAGCACCGTGGCCGCCATCGTCGGTGTCGTCGTCGCCGCCGGAGCTGGGCTGGCCACCCTGCAGGGGGGCCTGCTGGAGAGCCCGACCCTGGGCATCGGTGGCCTCGGCCTGTCGATACGGCTGGATGCGCTCAGCACGATCATGCTCGGGATGATCGCGCTACTGGCGCTGGCCATCGTCCGCTACAGCAGCACCTACCTCGACGGCGACCCCCGCCACGGGAAGTTCCTGGGCCACCTGGCGGCCACCATCGCCGCCGTCGAGTTGCTGGTCCTGTCCGGCAACCTCGGGCTGCTGGTGCTCGCCTGGGTCGCGACCAGCCTGGCGCTGCACCGACTGCTGCTGTTCTACCCGCAGCGCCCGCGGGCCGTGCTCGCCGCCCGCAAGAAGTTCATCGCCGCTCGGCTGGGAGATGTGCTGCTGATCGTGGCGGCGGCGCTGCTCTACGGCCGCTTCGGCACCGGCAACCTCGAGGCGATCTTCGCGGGCATGCGTGACGTGGGTGGCGCCGGCTGGCGGCTGGATGCCATCGGGGTCGCCGCGGTGTGCCTCGCCGTCGCTGCAGCGCTCAAGTCGGCCCAGTTCCCGACGCACGGCTGGCTCGTCGAGGTGATGGAGACACCCACGCCGGTGTCGGCACTGCTGCACGCCGGGATCCTCAACGCCGGACCGTTCCTGATCACCCGGTTCGCCTTCGTGGTCGAGGGCGCCAACGTCGCCACCGCCATGCTGCTCGCCGTCGGGGGAGCCACCGCGCTGTTCGCTTCGGTGGTGCTGCTGACCCAGCCGACGGTCAAGGTCGCGCTCGGCTACTCCAGCGTCGCGCACATGGGGTTCATGCTGCTGGTGTGCGGGTTGGGCGTGTACCCGGCGGCGATGCTGCACCTGGTCGCCCACTCGTTCTACAAGGCCCACGCCTTCCTCGCCTCGGGCAGCGTGATCGACGAGGCACGCGCCTCCGGGGTCCGGATGCCGCGACGGTCGGGCAGCCCGGTGCGGGTGGTTCTGAGCGTGATCATCGCGGTCGCCCTGTACCTCGGCGCTGGACTCGTGCTGGGGCCGGAGCAGCTGCGCGACCCGCTGCTGCTGGCACTCGGGGCGATGCTGGTCATGGGGCTGGCGCAGATCATCGCCCCCGCACTCGACAGCCACGGCCCGCTGGCCAGTGTCGGGCGCGCGGCCGGCTTGGCGATGGGGGTCACGGCTGCGTTCTTCGTCCTGGAAGCCGGGGCGTACCGACTGCTGTCCGAGGTGCTGCCGGCGGCGGCCGGCCGGTCGGTGGCGCACCTGGTCCTGATCGGCCTGATCCTGGCGGTCTTCGGGACGGTCGTGCTGCTGCAGATCCTGCATCCGGTGCTGCCCCCGAGCCCGCGGCGACGTGCCTTGGCCTTGCACCTTCGCAACGGGCTGTACGCCAACGCGCTGCTCGACCGCGCCGTCGGGGGCCTGCGCCCGTCGGCGACGGCAACCACCCGGCACTGACGTGCCCCTCACGCACCCATCCGGCCACCGCAGACAGGAGCCCAACGTGTCGTCACCGACCATCCGCACCGCGCCCACCACCGAACCGTCCCCACCGCCCGTCGACCGCCACGTGCTCGAGGCCGCCTGCCACAGGATCGCGCCGCTGTGGCCGTTGCAGCGCTTCGTCGCCGTCAACCCCTACCTCGGGCTCGCCGATCGATCCTTCGACGAGGCCGCCGAGCTGCTGGCCAGCACCACCGGGTCATCACTGACCCTGCCGCCGGCGTTCTACCTCGACGCGCTCGACCACGGCCGCATGACAGGCGAGGACCTGCAGGTGGCGCTCGCGACGACCCCGGGTGCACCCGGGTCCGTCGACGAACTGTTGGCACAGCTGCGTGCCGAGACGGCGCACGACGCACCGGGAGTGCAGGTCCCCACGGTCGCCGACGTCGCTGCGCAGGTGACCGGCACCGACTGGCCACGGCTGGTCACCGAACGGATGGCCGCCTGGGCCGCCGCCTACTTCGACGAGGGCCAGGCCGGCTGGCGCTCGACGGAGCGCAGCGAGCCGGTGTTCGCGGCGTGGCGTTTCGAAGCCAGCATCGACCGCACCCCCGACGTGCTGGGGCTGGCTGGCTTCCGCCACGTCCTCCGGGGCCTGCCCGAAGATCCGGACCTCGCGGCAGGCTGGGCCCTGGATCGCCTGGGAGTCCCGGCCGATGGTCTGGAGCTGTACCTGCACCGGCTGCTGTTGCGGGTCGGTGGCTGGTCAGCGCATGCAGCACGGCTGGTGTGGGAGGAGCAACTGGCTGGGCGCCGAGACGACACGGCGGTCGAGCTGTTGAGCGTGTGGCTGTGCTGGGAGGCAGGGCTACTCACCGCACTGGACGATCCAGGCGTGTCGACCGCGTGGCGGGAGGCGATCGCGCCGTTCGCGACGGCTGGGTCATGGTCCACGCCGCGGGAGCCGCTGGCACGCCGGCTGGTGCTGCAGCACGCCTTCGACCGCGCGCAGCAGCGCGACCTGGTCGAACGGCTGTCGGAGGGACCGGACGCGCCCCCGGCCACCGGGCGCCTGCCTCGCGCCCAAGCTGCCTTCTGCATCGACGTGCGATCCGAGGTGTTCCGCCGCCACCTCGAGGCGGCAGCGGACGACGTCGACACGATCGGCTTCGCCGGGTTCTTCGGCATGCCGATCGAGTACGTCCCGCTCGGCCACGACACCGGCGGGCCGCAGTGCCCCGCACTGCTGTCCCCGGCACACACGGTGCTGGAGACACTGGCGGACCCAGAGGGATCCGAACGCGCCGTGCAGCGCCGGCGGCTGGCCCATCACGTTCGGCGGGCGTGGAAGTCGTTCAAGATGGGCGCCGTCTCCTGCTTCAGCTTCGTCGGGCCGGTAGGGCTCGCCTACCTGCCCAAGCTGTTCGCCGACGCTGCCGGGTGGACCCGGCCGGTCCCGGTGCCTCGAGGCGAGGGGCTCGGCCGTTACGCGGACGGCGGGCTCGGCCCGTCGCTGACACCGGGAACCCATGCCGGCCGGGCCGTCGGCATCCCGCTGGACGACCGTGTCTCCCTGGCCGCCGGGGCGTTGACAGCGATGTCCCTGACCGACGACCTCGCACCCCTGGTGCTGCTCACCGGGCACGGCGCGACCACCGTCAACAACCCCTACGACAGCGGGCTGGACTGCGGCGCGTGCGGCGGCCACACCGGCGAGGCCAACGCCCGGGTCGCCGCCGCCATCCTCAACGACCCGCAGGTGCGCGGGCGGCTGGCCGAGGACGGCATCGCCATCCCCGCCGATACCTGGTTCCTGGCTGGCCAGCACGACACCACCACCGACGAGGTCGTCGTCTTCGACCGCGACCGGATCCCGACGAGCCACACCGCAGCGCTCGCTGAGCTGGAGCGCGAGCTCGCCGCGGCGGGCCGCGCCGCCCGCGCCGAGCGCGCCGTCCGGCTGGGTGTAGCCGACCATCGTGACGTGGACGCGGCGGTCCTGCGTCGCAGCCGCGACTGGGCCCAGGTCCGGCCCGAATGGGGACTCGCCGGCTGCCGCGCGCTGATCATCGCGCCGCGGCACCGCACGCGCGGGCTCGACCTGGCGGGCCAGACCTTCCTCCACTCCTACGACTGGCGCCAGGACGATGGCTTCGGCGTCCTCGAGCTGCTGATGACGGCTCCGATGGTGGTCGCCAGCTGGATCAACCTGCAGTACTACGCCTCGACCGTGGACAACGAGCGGTTCGGCTCGGGCAACAAGACGTTGCACAACGTCGTGGGGCGGCTGGGGGTCCTGGAGGGCAATGCCGGCGACCTCCGCGTCGGCCTGCCCTGGCAGTCGATCCACGATGGCGAGCGCTACCAGCACGAGCCGATCCGCCTCACGGTCGTCATCGAGGCACCGCGCGAGCCGATGAACGAGGTGCTGTCGCAGCATCCCGACGTCCAACAGCTGTGCGACAACGGCTGGGTGCAGCTGCTGGCCATGGATGACGACGGACACGTCTCCCACCGCTACGTGGGTGCGCTGCGCTGGGAGCCCTACCCCTCGTCGCACGCGGTCGCACCGCTGTCCGACGCCGGCTAGCCGTCGCGGACGCGGCGGCCGTCGACCCGGGCCAGCGCTCGTGTGAGCGGTTGGGCAACCCCCTCACGGCGCGGGGGATGCCAGCCGCTCGCATCACCTTCCCCCAAGCACGGACACGGACCATCTACATCCGCCAGAGGATGACCAGACCGCCGACGTAGCCGCCGAGGATGGCGACTCCCTCGAAGCCGATCCACGCGCGTTGCCGTCGGATCAGTCCGGCACCGAGGATCCCGGTCAGCAGCGTCGTCCATCCGATGACGAACAGATCGCTGGGCACGACCTGTTCGTACAACGACCCGCGCTGGTAGACGATGTCGGAGACCGCGATGAACAGGGTGTCGAAGGTGTTGCCGCCGATGATGCCGCCGACCGCAAGGGTCAGCGCTCCGGCCCGCACGGCCGCCAGACCGGTGATGAGCTCCGGCAGCGACGTCGCCACGGCCGTGAACGCCACGGCGACGAACGTGCCGGACAGCCCCGTTGCCTCGATGAGCGAGAGACCCGCTCGCCCGACCACCCAGCCGGAGAACGCTGTGATGACGGCAAGCGCGCCGAACTGGGTCCACAAGCCGGTCAGCCGCTCATCCGGTTCGGCTTCCTCGGGTTCGTCCAACCAGGTGTCCGCCGTCCGCCGTGGCTGCCACATCGGCTCGGTGGAGATGCTGCGACTCAGGCGCAGTCCGTAGCCGTAGACGACGAGCAGGAGCATCGACGCGGGATGCACCCCGAACAGCGTGTCGGGCGGCATGGCCACGCCCAACACGACCACGCCGAGCAGCGTCACCATCAGCAAAGCGTTGAACACGTTGGTCAACGACGCCGACGCACGCTCCAGGTTGGCGCCACGGTGGGTGATGTCCAGCGCCACGATGAACGCGGTCTGGGCGGCGATACCGCCGACCGAGTTGCTGATCGCGACGCTCGGTTCGTTCGATGCCGCCGCGACCACGCTGACCGTCAACCCCGCCAGCGACGTGGCTGAGCCGAGCAGGACCGCACCGGAGATCGCCTCGCCCAGACCGGTCCGGTCCGCCAGCCGATCCACCACTCGGGCCAGACGGGCACCAGCGAACGCGATGACCACCGTCGCCACGGCGAAGGCCGCAGCGGCGAGCGGCAGGGACCAGGTTCCGGTCACACGCTGTCTACCTCGATCCGGATGGTGACGGCAAGCTACCGGCGGGCGCCGCCTGCGCCGTGTCCTTCGGTCCATCCTCTCGCGCCGCTGGTCGCCGGCCGGCGACCAGTGCATCCGAGCCGCCGACCTACGTACGTCTCCTCAGGAGGCAGCCTGGGCAGCAGCCAGCATCGGCCGCTGCCGAACGAGGAACGCGGCCGGCAGGCCGAGCGCGAGCAGGGCCAGCAGACACAGGCCGAGGTAGCCGACGACGTCGAGCAACAGACCGGCCGCCAGCGATGCGATGGCCGAGGTGAGCCACACCAACGTCTCGACGCGTCCCTGGACGGTCGCGCGGACCACCGCGGGCACGCCGCGGGCGAGCAGCGTGCTGCCGGCCACGAACCCGAACGACCAGCCCAGGCCCAGGAGGAACAGCGCCAGCCCCATCAGCAGCCCGCCGACCGGCGCACTGGCAGCCAGCGCCGCCGACGATCCGAGGGTCACCAGCGCGGTCGCGATGGCCAGGACGCTCCCGAACCGGTCCTGCATCCAGCCCGCGACCGGCGCGAGGGCGTACATGCCGAAGATGTGGGCGGACAGGATCAGTCCGATGCGGCCGAGATCGCCGCCGGACTCGCGGATGTAGACCGGGGTCATCGACATCAGCCACACCATGACGACCTGCCCGGTGACCATGACGACGATCGCCACCCGCACGACCGGCAGCCGCCACACGGAACCGGCGGCCGGCCCGTCCACCGACTGGTCCTCGATCTGTTCGGCCAGCGCGAGGGTTCCCGGGTCCGGGCGAAGGGCAGCCTGGTAGGTCAGCGCCACGACGGTCATCGCGATCGCGCCCACGACGTACGGACCCACGAGTTCCGGCTGACCGGCTGCTTCCGCGACGCGGCCGGCAGGAGCGAGCAGGCTCGGCCCGAGGATGCCACCGATCGTGCCGGCCCAGACGATCCAGCCCAGGGCACGTCCGCGATGGTCCGCTTCGTGCAGGTCTGCCACGACGTAGCGGGTCAGTTGGGTCGAGGCATGGCCGAGGCCGAAGAGGCCGGCGCCGAGGAGCAGCAGAGGGAAGGACCCGGACCACAGAGCGATGACAGCGAGCACAGCTCCTGCGGCGCCGGTGACGTAGCCGACGGTCAAGCCGGTGCGGCGACCGAGTCGCCGCAGGGCAAGGCTCACGACGCTGGCGCCCAGCGCGGTGCCGATGATGCCCATGGCGCCCGGTAGTCCGCTCCAGGTCACCGAACCCGTGAGGTCCTCGGCCGCGAGCGGTGCGACCGCCAGGCCGGCGAAGAACCCCGTGGCACCGAGTGCTGCGCCGCTGAAGAGCAGGCGGCCGGCGCGGACGCGCTGCGCTACGGCGGTGGCCATGAACGGTCCTCGGTGCGGAACCGGCAACGTAGTCGACCGCAGATCTCGCCGGTGCCTGTGGCCGGTACCCGCGGGCACCGGCCAGAGGCACACCCCGCTCAGGTGGCGGCGATGGCGAGGGTCGAGCTCCGCCCCGACGGGGCTGCGGTCTCCCCGGCTGTTCGGACAGGCGGCACGTTGCTTCCACCGCCTGCACGGTGACGAGAACAGGTCGTTGGCGGGGGCGAGCCGCGATGCCAGGAGTGACGGTCGTGCAGCTTCGGTTCCTCGGTACGGGGGCGAGCGGTGGCACTCCGGGTGCGGGGCGCAGTCGCCGCCGGGAGAGCTCGATGCTCCTCACCGCCGGTGCCACCCACGTCCTCGTGGATGCGACGCGGGACGCCAGCGAGCAGCTCGGAACCGTTCCCAGGCCGACGGCGGTAGCACTCACCCACGGACACCGTGACGCCAGCGGCGGTGTGCCGAAGCTCGCGGAGCACGTCGCCGACAGGTCACCGACACCCGTCTTCGGCCACCCTCGCACCCACCGGGCGATCCGCGGCCGTAGCGAGCAGCTCGACCACGTCGACCTGGTCGATGTGGAGGCCGGCCGAACGGTGGCGATCGGCGAGGTCGATGCGACGGCCACCGAGGTCCCCCACGCTCGGGGCCAGCGCTTCCCCACCTTCGCGTGGCGCTTCACCGCCCACGGGGTGACGGTGGTCTACGCCTCCGATGTCGCGGAACTCACCGACGACCTGCAGGCGACCAGCTCCGACGCCGACGTGTTGGTGCTGGACGGGGCCATGTACGGGCGTTCGCTCTTCAGCCACCTACGGATCGAGGAGGCGGTGCCGGTGGTCTGTCGCTGGTCGGTGAGCGAGGTCCTGCTGACCCAGATCGGTCGCACGGCGCCACCACACGAGGAGTTGCACCGCATCGTGCGCGGGCTGTGCTCGCGTGCACGGCCCGCCTACGACGGCCTTCGCGTCGCACTCCGCGACGAGTGAGACCGGCCAGATCGGGCCAACTGAGCGTGGCGGCCCTGATCGACGGTCTCGCGGCGGTCCAACCGGGGTTGCCCGCTCAGCCGCATCCGCACCTTTGGACTGGACATCGGCGGCGTTCTGTGGCAGAACCCTCTGTGACCCCGAGGAGATGATCGCACATGGCGCTGCGCAACCGGTCCCAGAAGGTCGAGATGCTGCAGCAGATCCCGATGTTCTCCTACCTGACGAAGAAGCAACTGCTGGAGGTGGCACGGCACGCCGACGAGGTCCAGATGGACGCCGGTCACGTGCTCGCCCGCGAGGGCACGGTCGGCCACGAACTGTTCATCATCGTCGAGGGCACCGCGACGGTCAGCCGGGGCGGCAAGGAACTCGCCCAGCTGCAGCGAGGCGACTGCGTGGGCGAGATGTCCCTGCTCGATCGCCAACCACGCTCGGCTGACGTGGTCGCGGATGGGCCGATGTCGGTACTGGTCGTCGGCGAGCGGGAGTTCAAGCCGCTGCTGGCGAGCACTCCGGATCTGAGCCTCAGGTTGCTGCGGTCCATGGCCCAGCGGCTACGGGAGGCCGACGAGGCCTTGACCCACTAGCCGCGAGCCCCGGTCGCCGCTGCCCGGGAGACCCGCGGTCTCAGCGCAGTAGCTGCCCGATCTCCTCGCCGTCGAGCTCCTCCGCCTCGAGCAACCGCTCCACGATCGCGTCGAAGACCTCCCGGTGGTCGACGATGATGCGCTCAGCCCGCTCTGCCGCGCCGCGCAGCAGGTCCTTGACCTCCTCGTCCACCTGCTGCTGGGTCTCCTCAGCGTACGGGCGGCTCCGGACCCCCGGAAGGCCACCGGGCTCGTCCTGCTGTCGGTAGCCGACGGGACCGACCCGATCCGACAGGCCGAACTCGCGGACCATCCGAGCTGCCAGATCGGTGGCCTGCGCGAGATCCTCCGCCGCACCTGTCGACAGTTCATCCAGCGCCACCAGCTCCGCGGCACGTCCACCGAGCCGGACGGCCAGGCTGGCGTGCAGCTCCGCCTCGGAGGCGAGCCGACGCTCCTCGGTCGGGAGCTGTTCGGTGGTGCCGAGCGCACGTGGGGCCGGCAGGATCGTGACCTTGGCGACCGGATCCGCATCCTCCTCGACCGCCGCGACCAAGGCGTGGCCCGCTTCGTGCACCGCGACACGCTGCTTCTCCTCGTCGCGGAGCAGGTCGGAGCTCTGCCGTTTCCCGATCACGATGCGATCTCGCGCGGCATCGAAGTCGTCCTGTTCGATCCGGTCCCTGCCATCGCGGACCGCGGTGATCGCCGCCTCGTTGACCAGGTTCTCGAGTTGCGCGCCGCTGAACCCGGGGGTCGCGCGGGCGACGCGGTCGAGGTCGAGGCCATCCGCCAGCGGCTTGCCCCGCGCGTGGATCCTCAGGATCTCCAACCGATCGCCCTGGGTCGGCAGCGGTACCTCCACCTGCCGGTCGAACCGGCCGGGCCGCAGGAGCGCCTCGTCGAGCATCTCGGGTCGGTTGGTCGCCGCCAGGATGACGATGCCCTGGCGGGGATCGAAGCCATCGAGTTCCTTGAGCAACTGGTTGAGGGTCTGCTCCTGCTCGTTGTTCGAGCCGATGTTGGTCTGGCTACCACGCTTGCGGCCGATGGAGTCGAGTTCGTCGATGAAGATGATGGACGGCTGATGCTCACGTGCCTTCTCGAACAGGTCCCGGACCCGGGAGGCCCCGACGCCGACGAGCATCTCGACGAACTCCGATCCGGACGCGGAGATGAAGGCCACGTCGGCCTCGCCGGCGATGGCGCGCGCCATGAGGGTCTTGCCCGTCCCCGAAGGCCCGAGCAGCAGGATCCCGCCGGGTCCGCGGGCACCGACCTCACGGAAACGCTCCGGGTTGCGGAGGTAGTCGATGATCTCGCGGACCTCCTCACGCACCTCCTGGTAGCCCGCGACGTCCTCGAAGGTGACCTCAGGACGCTCGGTGTCGATGACCTGCGCCTGGCTCTTGCCCATGCCCTGCATCATGCCCATCTGCTGGCCGACGGCGCGCCGGAGCAGGAAGAGGAACAGGCCGATGATGAGGAGGAAGGGCAGGAACGCGAGCACGGAGGTGAGGAACCCGTCCGAGGGTGCAACGGCCTCGACCTCGACATCCTGGTCCGACAGCTGTTGGTCGAGTTCCTCGCGGGCGAAGGGCGGGACGACGGTGCGGAACGCGGTGCCGTCCTCCAGCTCACCGTCGACGCGACCGTCCGGATCGACCGTGATACGTGCGATCTCACCGTCCTCGAGTTGCTCGACGAACTCGGTGTAGCTCAACTCCTCGGCGGGTTCGGCCGCCCACCAGCCGGCGAGCCCGGCGATCGCGATCGCCAGGATCACCCACAGCAGCCAGCGCCACCGCGAAGCGTCGAGCCAGGAACGCGGGCCGCGGTTCTCACGCGCGTCGTCCTGGCTCATCGTGCCTCGGCATCGGCGACCCGTTCGATGATCTCCACGACGCTGTCGGGGTTGAGCGACATCGAGTCGATCCCCCGCTCGACCAGGAACGCAGCGAAGTCCGGGTGATCGCTCGGCGCCTGGCCGCAGATGCCGACGGGCCGGTCGCAGCTGTGGGCCCGTTCGATCAGTTCCGCGATGCGTCGCGTGACACCCTCGTCGCGCTCGTCGAACAGCGCGCTCAACCGTTCCGAGTCCCGGTCGATGCCGAGCTCGAGTTGGGTGAGGTCGTTACTGCCGATCGAGAACCCGTCGAAGCGCTCGGCGAACTCCTCCGCGAGGGTCACGTTCGATGGGATCTCGGCCATCACGTAGATCTCGAGGTCCTGCTTGCCGCGCTCGAGGCCGTTGTCAGCCAGGACCTCGAGCACCCGGTCCGCCTCCTCGAGCGTGCGGACGAAGGGGATCATCAGTTTGATGTTGGTCAGCCCGATCTCCTCACGTGCCATCCGCATCGCGCGGCACTCGAGCGCGAACCCGTCGCGGTAGTGCTCGCTGTAGTACCGGGACGCGCCGCGGAAGCCGAGCATCGGATTGGCTTCCTCGGGTTCGAATCCCGCACCGCCGAGCAGGTC
>CAYXJD010000073.1:0-13035 GCA_964465225.1 uncultured Actinomycetota bacterium | reverse complement strand
AGCCCACGCACCCGGAGGTGTCGAACTGGTCGATCCAGGTCGCGAGCTTGTGGGTCAGCCACTGGCGGTAGCGCGCCCTGGTCGAGTGTCGGACGCTGGCGGGGCCGTTGTGGCTGAACTCCAGCGAGAAGCAGGAGTCCCACCGCCGCTCCCGGGTGGCCTCGGTCCCGGCCAGGTCGGTGCGGTCCTCGACGGTCGTGCAGAAGCAGGTCGGGCAGACCAGGGTGCAGTTGGCGCAGGCCAGGCAGCGCTCGGCGATCGCGTCCCAGCGCGGATGCTCGAGGTTGCCCAGCAGGAGGTCGTGCAGGTCAGCAGTGTCCACGTGGCGTTCGAGCCCGTCGACCGCGGCGGCCAACAGCCGTGTCCGTGCCTCGAGGTCGTCCGGACCGGCCTCGCGGGGCGACAGCTGCGTCAGGAGTGCCTGTCCGGCCGGCGTGCCGGCCCGTACGAGGAAGCGGTGCTCACCCTCGAGGAGTTCGGTCAGGAGCAGATCCGCCCCTTCCTCCAGTGCCGGGCCGGTCCCCATCGAGGCGCAGAAGCAGGTCGCCGCGGGAGCACCACACTCCACCGCGATCAGCAGCAGGTCCGAACGGTTCGCGGCGTACACCTCGTCCTCGACCAGCCCCTGGAGCAGCACCCGGTCCTGCACCGCGATGGCCGCCACCTCGCAGGGGCGCAGCCCGAACAACGCCAGGCGTGGCGTCGTGCGCTCCGCCTCGACGATCTCGAAGTCGGCGTCGTCGCGGGACTCGGCCCGCCACAGCGGTTGCCGTGGCGGGAAGAGGGTGCGCTTCGCGCTGGACGGGCCCACGGCGAAGCCGAAGTACGCGTCGTCGTCGCGTCGCACCAGCCGGTAGGTCCCTGGCGCCTGTTGGTCACCCCAACCCCGCGGAAGATCCTCCAGCTCACCGATCGGGCCATGCACGATGGCCCCGTCCCTGACCGTCGGGCCGACGACGTCGTAGCCGTCGTCGGCCAGGAGTGCGAGGAGTCGGGCGAGGTCGGCGACCGACAGGACGCCGGCGTCGGCCCTGGGCGCTGCGACTGGCGCGCTCATGCACGCACCTCCGGGGAGGAACCGACAGCGAGTCGGGTCCAACGTCCACGACGGTAGGGAGTTGGGGTGTGCGCCTGAAGGGGCGATGGTCCCCTGCGCCACCGACCGATGGCGTCCCGATGGTCGGGCGAGCGAGGATGGCCGGGCGCTAAGGTCGCGGGAGAGGTCGGGGTCATCGGCATGCGACCGTGACCGGCCGCCAGTCCAGAGGACGATCACGCACCGAGGAGGACCACGTGGGCAAGTCGAAGATCGCGAAGAAGGTCGACAAGCTCGAGAAGGAGGCCGATCGGCTCCGCCAGAAGGCCGAGAAGAAGGGCAAGGATCTGCAGACCCAGGCGTCGGAGCGCATCGACGATCTCAACGACGAGATCAGCGACCAGAAGCAGAAGAGCTCCAAGAAGGGGCCGCTCGCCCTGCTGCTGGCCGTCGGTGCCGGTGTCGCCGCCGTCGTGATGAAGAAGAAGCGTGACCAGGAGCTCGACGAGGCCCTCTGGGAGGAGCCCCGCTCGATCTAGCGCTGGCTGTGAGCAGCGGTGGCCGGCCCCCGGGGCCGGCCACCATCAGCTCGGAGGTGCCCGGCGCTGGTCGGGCGGTCAGCCACGGCCGTGTGCTTCCATCGCCGTCACGACCTCACTCAGGAACCGCCGGAGCACCTCCCGCTCCTGTGGGTCGTAGGGCGCGAGCACCTCCTCGATCGTCCGTGCCAGCGACCCGAAGAACTCCCCTGCGGTCGCCTCGGCCGAGGTCGTGATCGCCACGACACGTCGGCGCCGATCTGCTGGATCGGTGGAGCGCGCGACGTGCCCGACCCGTTCGAGCCGGTCGATCAGCCGGGTCGTCGCACCCGACGACAGTTCGAGGGCGTGGGCGAGCTCACCCGCCCCCAGGTGGCCGCCGGCCATAGCCAGTGCCGACAGCGCCTGGACGTCGGTGGCATGGAGCGATTCGCGGGCGGCGAACCGGCTGCCGACGCCGTGCATATGGCTACCGAGCTGCTGGAGCAGCTCGACGATCCGTTGGGACGAGGCGTCCTCGTCCGCTCGTGGTGAGGTCATCGGTCCGGTACTCCTCCCGGAGCCGTGGACGCACGGGTGAGATGTGCGTGGGAACCCCACAGCTGTGGTTCCACCTGTGGAGTTCCCTCGGTGTCGGCATCCACAGACCCACAGGTTCATCCACAGGATGGCCCCTCCAGGTTCGTCCTGCCAGGGGGGATGGGCGTTATGCCGTTCCGGGCGAGCGTTCAGCGCACGCCCCCGGTGGCAGGTGGCGGCGCTCACCCCGCCGTTCCCATCGCCTCCTCCGGTGGCTGTTGACGGCCACCAGCCTCCCGCGTACGGCGTCGGGCCTCGTTCTGCGCCGCGATCGCGGCCTCCGCCGCCGCGGGGGTCGGCGCGGAGCCGCCCAGGTGAGCCGGTTGCCACCAGTCATCGGGTGCGGGAGCCGGACGCTGGGGATAGCTGGTCTGAGCTCGCTGTAACTCGTCGGTGATGCGCTGCATCACCTCCCGGGTCCGCAGGATGGAGGTGCGCGCCGTCGGCCGGAAGGGCTCGCCGTAGCGCACCGTGACGACGGCGCCGCGGGTCGGTCGCACCGGTCTGCCCTTGGTCAACAGCCGCTGCGACCCCCACAGGGCCACCGGCACGATGGGCGCCTGTGCGCTGTCGGCCAGCCGGACGACGCCGCTCTTGCCGCGGCGTGGGACGAACGAGGGGCTGATGGTGCCTTCCGGGTGGATACCGACGATCCCCCCGTCCTCGAGCACGCCCTGGGCGGCGGCAGCCGCCTGCATCGGATCCCCGTGCACGTCGACCGGGATCTGGCCCAGCTGTCGGAGCAGGAACCCGGTCACCGGGTTGCGGAAGAAGTCGTCGCGAGCGAGGAAGCGCACCTCCCGTCGTGGCGCAGGAGGTGCGAGCATCACGAAGGCGAAGTCGAGGTAGCCGATGTGGTTGCTGGCCAGCACGACGGGTCCGGCCGTGGGGATGTGCTCGGCCCCCTGCACGCGCAGATCGACACCCAGCACCCGGAACCCGGTGAGGAACAGCGAGGACCCGAAGCGGTACAGGGCGGACACGGTGACCTCTCGCTCGGACGCTGGCAGGCTAGTCCACCGTCGGTGTCTGCCCGGGTGTGGCCCCCACCGGCCGGACCGGGTCGCTCAGCGCACGCCGCAGGAACGTGGCGAGTTCCTCGACCAGCGGCAGGAAGGGCGCGACCGCACGGTGACCGGCTCCGGGTACCAGCCGCAGCCGTGCCCTACCGCCAGCGGCGTCGACGAGCCGGGCCGCATCACGTGCCGGCACGGTGGTGTCGTCCTCGCCGTGGAGCACCACCACCGGTGCCAGGATCCGGCGGATCGTGTTGATCGGAGCGAAGGCATCGAACCGGTGACCGATGGTGTCCTCGATCGTGGTGAGCACGCGGCTGGCCAGCGACGTCGGTGCCGACCGGAGCCCGCGTGAGGACCGGATCAGCTCCGCCGGATGGGCCATGGCCGCGATGGCCACGACCGCCGCGAGGCGCGGGTCCCGGGATGCCGCCAGCAGACAGGCCCCCGCGCCGACCGAGTGGCCGATGACGCCGATGCGGTCCGGGTCGACCCGGGGGTCGGCGCGCAGCCGGTCGACCGCCACCTCGAGGTCCTCCGCGAAGCGCGGCATCGACATGAAGTCGACCGGGTCGCTGCGACCGTGCCCTCGGACATCGATCAGGAGCACGGACAACCCGGCGGCCACCAGGCCCGGTGCGGCCGGCAGCAGATCGCTGGCCGCGCTGCCCCAGCCGTGGAGCACGACCACCGCCGCGCCCGGCTCCCCGGCGTGGGTCGCGGCGGGCAGGAACCAACCACGCAGCGCGGTGCCGTCCACCGCCGCGAACTCCACGTCCTCGGCCCTCAGGTCCAGATCGGCCGGCGTGGGGTTCGTCGGCGTCACCGGGATGCGGTAGACCCTGAGCAACAACCAACGCAGCATGCCGTCAACGCTACCGACACCTCGGAGTCCCCGTGACCACCAGCGAGCCGAACGCTGCCACTCGAGCCCTGACCGGCGCGTTGCCGGCGTTGGTCACGCCGCTGACCGACCCGACCACCCTGGACCTCGAAGCTGTACCTGCACTGGTCCGGCGGGCCGTGTCCGACGGGGCCAGCGGGGTCCTGGTCGCCGGATCCACCGGCGAGGGGAGCCTGCTCGCGCCCGACCAACGCGCGGCCGTCACCGCCCTGGCGCGTGACGCGATCGACGCGCTCCCCGACGCTGACGTGGCGGACAGCGTGACGCGTGGTTCGGCGGCGCAGCCCCGCCGAACGGTACTCGTTGCCGGTGCCTCGGGGCCCAGCCTGGCGAGCCTGCAGGCCGACGTCGCCCGGCTGGCGGCGGCCGGGGCAGACCTGGTGCTGGTCCTGCCCCCGAGCGTCCAGCCGCTGACGCCCGACGAGCTCTGCGATCTCCACCTCGCGGTCGCCGACGCCTCCGCGGTCCCCACGCTCCTCTACCACATCCCCCAGCTGACCGGTTCCGCACTCACCCCCTCGCACGTGCAGCGGCTCGCACACCACGACCGGGTGGTCGGGATGAAGGACTCCTCGCCCCAGGCGGAACGACGGGCCGCGTTCGTCGCTGCGACCCGTCAGGTCGACGGCTTCTCCGTGCTCACGGGACATGCGCCGACGCTGGCGGCCGCGCTGGCTGCCGGGGTCGATGGGTCGATCACCGCCGTGGCCAACGTTCGGCTGCGCCAGGTCCTGGCCCTGCACCGGGCCGCGGTCGAGGGTGACGTTGCTCAGATCGCGCGCCTGCAGGAGGCGTTGGTGCGCCTGAGCGAGGGGATCGGCGAGGTCGGTGTCTCGGTCCCCGCCGTGCTCAAGGCCATCCTGCAGCTCGATGGTGTGCTGGCCGAACGTTGGTGTACCCCACCCTTACGTTCGGTGGCGCCCGGGCGTCTCGACCACGTCCGGACCGCACTGCTGCGATGACCGGTGCCGGACCGGCCTCAGCGTGGCGCGACCCTTGCCAGCAGCTCCCGCACCAGCGCCTGCACCTGCCGGAGTTCGATCAGGAAGCCGTCGTGGCCGTAGGGCGAACGGATCACGTGGGCCCGGTCGCCGGGTACTCCGAGCTGATGTGCCAGAGCATGCTGCTGCAGCAGTGGGTAGAGGCGGTCACTGTCCACGCCCGCGACCAGCACCTCGGCGTCCACCTGTGACAGGGCTGCCGTCACGCCGCCACGACCGCGGCCGACGTCGTGATCGTTCATCGCCCGCGTGAGCAGCACGTAGCTGGCGGCATCGAACCGGCTGGCGAGTTTCACGCCGTGGTGGTCGAGGTAGGACTGCACGGCGTAGCGCCCACCGGCCATGGGATCCTCGCCGGCCTGGGGCTCCCGGCCGAAACGCAGCCCCAGCTCCTCGCGACTGCGGTAGCTCCAGTGCGCCAGGCGACGGGCCAGGGCCAAGCCCTGGTGCGGTCCCGGGGTGGCAGGATCCTCGTGCGCGGCCAGGAGGTAATCACCGCCGAGGTAGTACGGGTCCTCCTCGATGGCACGGATCTGGATCGACTGGAGCGCGATCTGGTCGGCGGTGGCCGTGGCGGAGACCGCCAGGGGTGCGATCGCACGCACCCGGTCGGGGGCAAAGACCCCCCACTCCAGTACGCGCATCCCACCCATCGACCCACCGATGACCGCAGCCCAGGCGTCGATCCCGAGGTGATCGGTCAGCGCCACCTCGGCGGCGACCTGGTCCCGGATCGTGAGGTAGGGGAACCGCGAGGCCCAGGGCCTGCCGTCCGGCGCCAGGGATGACGGCCCGGTCGATCCCTGGCACCCACCGAGCATGTTGGGCGCCACGACGAACCAGCGGTCGGTGTCCAGTGGGCACCCCGGCCCGATCAGGCCCTGCCACCAGCCAGGGGTCGGGTGGCCCGGCTCGACCTCTCCCACGACGTGGCTGTCGCCGGTCAGCGCGTGCAGGACGAGCACCGCGTTGTCGCGCCGGCGGTTCGGTGTCCCCCAGGTCTCGTAGGCGATGCGTACATCCGGGACCGTCCCTCCGAGCTCCAGGGCGATGTCCCCGACCGCGGCGAAGCGACGGCGCCCGATCGGGTCGCCGTCGCGCCAGGCACCGGTCGCGCGCAGGCTCGTCACCGTGAGGGCACCGCGCTCACGTCGCGACCGCCGCGAACCCCGACGTCAGATCGGCGATCAGATCGTCGACGCCCTCGAGCCCCACGGACAGCCGCACCAGCCCGGGGGTGACCCCGGTGCTGACCTGCTGCTCGGGGGTGAGCTGTGAGTGCGTCGTGGAGGCCGGGTGGATGATGAGGCTGCGGACGTCGCCGATGTTGGCCAGGTGGCTGAACAGCTCCACCCCATCGACGAAGCGTTTGCCGGCGTCAACGCCACCGGTCAGCTCGAAGGACACGATCGCGCCGGCGCCCCTCGGTGCGTAGCGTTGCTGCGCGTCGTGCCAGCGGCTGGACGCGAGGCCGGCGTACCAGACCTGCTCGACCGCCTCGTGGCCCTGCAACCACTCGGCGATATGCAGGGCGTTGGCCACGTGGCGGTCCATGCGCAGGCTCAGGGTCTCGATGCCCTGGAGCAGCAGGAAGGCGTTGTGCGGGCTGAGCGCCGGACCGAGGTCACGCAGCAGTTGGACGCGCAGCTTGATGGCGTAGGCCGCGCCCTCGTTGCCGAGCGCTTCCCAGTAGTTGAGGCCGTGGTAGGAGGGATCCGGGGTCGTCAGACCGGGGAAGCGGTCGGACTGGGCGCCGAAGTCGAACCGGCCACCGTCGACCACGACCCCGGCGATGGCGGTGCCGTGCCCACCGAGGAACTTGGTCGCCGAGTGCACGACGATGTCGGCGCCGTGTTCCAGCGGGCGGATCAGGTAGGGGGTGGCCACCGTGTTGTCGACGATCAGTGGCACACCGTTCTCGTGTGCCACCTCGGCGACCGTGGCGATGTCGAGGATGTCGATCTTGGGGTTGCCGATCGACTCGCCGTAGAAGGCCTTGGTGTTGGGTCGAACCGCAGCCCGCCACGCTTCGGGATCATCGGGATCCTCGACGAAGGAGACCTCGATCCCGAGCTTCGGCAGGGTGTAGCGGAACAGGTTGTAGGTCCCGCCGTACAACGAGGCGGAGGAGACGACATGCGAGCCAGCCTCGGCCAGGTTCAGGACGGCCAGCGTCTCCGCTGCCTGCCCGGAGGCGACCGCCACCGCCGCGACCCCGCCCTCCAGCGAGGCCACCCGCTGCTCGACGACATCGGTCGTCGGGTTCATGATGCGCGTGTAGATGTTGCCGGACTCGGCCAGCCCGAACAGGTTGGCGGCCCGCTCGGTGTCCCCGAGGACGTAGGAGGTCGTCTGGTAGATGGGCGTGGCCCGGGAACCGGTCGTGGGGTCCGGGACGGCGCCGGCGTGGATCTGACGCGTGTCGAAGGACCAGGTCGTTGGGTCTGCGTTCATGTCGATGCTCCTGCGTGCGGGGCGGGGGCGCGGTCCCGCTGCCCGGGGGCCGAGGGGGGGCGTCGGATCGGTCGTGCGGACGCGGGCGGACGCTAGGTCCCTGCAGGCCGGTGAGACCGCAGCGTAGTGACAACGGTGCGAACGTCGGCGCTGGGGGACGCCGCGCTCAGCGGCCGGTCAACCGATCCACCTCGGCCAACTCCTCGTCTGTCAACTGCCACCCCGCAGCGGTGCTGTTGGCGTGGACCTGCTCCGGGCGGGTCGCCCCGGCGATCACCGAGGCCACCGCCTCCTGGCACGCCAGCCACGAGACCGCCAGCTCGAGCAGGGTGTGGCCGGCGTCGCCCGCGAAGTCCTCGAGCGCGGTCACGGTCGCGAGCCGGTCCTGGTCGATCCACTCCTCCCGGCGCTCCGCGGGCAGGGTGTTGAGGCGCCAGCCGGGGTCCTGCTCGACCCCCGAGGTGTACTTGCCCGTCAGCAGTCCGGACTCCAGTGGGAAGAAGGGCAGCAACGCGAGCCCATGCCGTTCGATCACCGGCAGGACGTCGTCCTCGATCCCGTCGTGCAACAGGCTCCAGTGATCCTGGGCACACACGAAGCGAGCGGTGCCGGCGCGTGACGCCACCGCCTCCGCCTCCTCGGCCTGCTCGGCACTGAGGTTCGAGTGGCCGATCTCGCGCACCTTGCCGGCGGCCACCAACCCGTCGAGCGCACCGAGCGTCTCCGCGATCGGGACCTCGGGGTCGGGCCGGTGGAGCTGGTAGAGGTCGATGTGGTCGCACCCGAGCCGACGGAGGCTGGCCTCACAGGCGCTGCGGACGTCGTCGGGATGGGCGCCCGCACGGTGGCGATCGAGCCCCATGCCGAACTTGGTCGCCACCACGACCCGGTCGCGCCGGGAGCCGAGCGCGCGACCGAGCAGCTCCTCCGACCCACCGCCCCCGCCGTAGACGTCGGCGGTATCGAACAGGGTGATGCCGTCATCGAAGGCCGCATCGACGACGGCCTGGGTCGCAGCGGCGTCGAGGCGTCCACCGAAGTTGTTGCAGCCGAGCCCGACGACCGAGACCTGAAGAGCGCCGATGGGTCGGGTCTCCACGGTGGTCCCTCCCGGTGGTGCGGGCTCGGCGGGGGACTGGTCCGCCGTCGCCACGCGGCAGGACGATGTCGCAACGCGTGGACCCGATCGGATTCGAACCGACGACTTCTGCCATGCAAAGGCAGCGCTCTGCCAGGCTGAGCTACGGGCCCGTGCCGTCCGTCCCGTACGGGCGGACGGCTGCGTAGGGTAGGCCACCGCGGCGGCCAGGGGTGCGTCGCGACGATGACCGGGCACACTCGTCATCCCACAGGGAGGTCACCGTTGTCCCCCGATGTCGACCGGTTGCTGGATGCGCGTCCGGCTTGGGCCGAGCGTGCTCGCCAGCGGACGCGGGCCGCGATCGCGGTCGACCCCGTCCGTCGGCGGCGTTGGCTGGCCGTGGTCGTGATCGCCTGGTTGCTCGGGGACGTCATCGCACCTCGTCACCAGGTCGCCCCGGTCCGCCGGTTGCTGCTCACCATGATCGTGCTGGACAGTGTGGCGACCTACGTCTGGGTGACCAGCGGGATCGCCATGGAAGCGAATCCCGTCGTGGCGCTGGCGCTGGAGACCTACGGCGTGGGGCCAGGGCTGCTGCTGCGCACGGTGTGGTCGGTGGCACTGGTGCTGGCGCTGACCTGGCTGGCCGAGCGACGGGCGTCGGTGCGGCCGGCCCTGGTGATCCCCCTCGTCGCACTCGGCGCCGTGACGATCCTCCACCTCAACGTGCTGGCCCAGTTCTGGTGGCTGGTGGTGGGGCGCTGAGGTGCTGACGCCTGATCGTTGCCCGGCAGGTTCCGGGCCCCGGTCCCCGGGACCGCCACCACCGAGCGTCCCCATTAGGCTGCGCGGTGGCGCGACACCCGAGCGCGAGGGAAGGCGGCCGATGGTGACCCCGACGGCCCTGGACGGCCCCGCTGTCGTCGTGACCGGTACCGCCACCCACCCGGGGTCGCAGGTGCACGACGTGAGGGCGCGTGGTCTCCCGAGGTGTGTGCGTGCCGGTTGACGCGCGGCGCAGCGCCCCCGGAGCCGTGGTCGCGGCGGGGCACCAGGCCACGGTCGATGCGGCCCTCGAGGTGCTGCAGGACGGTGGCAACGCCTACGACGCCGCCATCGCCGCCGGGTTCGCCGCGGCGGTCGCCGAGCCCTGTCTCTCGAGCCTCGGGGGCGGCGGCTTCCTGCTGGCACGCCCCAGCGCCGGACCAGCGGTGCTGTTCGACTTCTTCGTGGACACCCCAGGCAGGGGTCGTCCGGTCGGTACCCCGACGCCACAGCTGACGCCGACCACGGTGCGCTTCGGCAACGCGGAGCAGGTCTTCCATGTCGGTCACGGCGCGGTCGCGGTCCCCGGGTGCCTCCCGGGCTACCTGCACGTCCATCACCGCCTCGGCCGACTCGCGCTGGCCCGTGTGGTGGCCCCGGCCCGGCGTCTGGCGGGCGCGGGCGTCCGGCTGGGCCCCGACCAGGCGGCGGTGGTCCGACTGCTCGAGCCGATCTTCTCGCTGACCCCGGAGGCCCGCGCGCTGTTCGTGCCCGAGCAGCGCGCGTTCGCCGATGACGATGTCGTGCGCAACCCGGAGTTGGCACGGTTCCTGGACGCGATCGGTGACGGCGAGGTCGACGGGTTCCACGACCCCGCGCTGGCCCGGTCGATCGCGATGCACAGCCAGACCGCTGGGGGCAGCCTGACGGTGGCTGACCTGACCGAGTACCGGGTGCAGGAACGCACGCCCCTGACCTTCCGGCACGCTGGCGCGACCGTGCTGACCAACCCCGCACCGTCCTACGGGGGCTCGCTCATCGCCCGTGCGTTGCGCCTGCTCACCCGGTCGGGACCGGCCGGGGCGCGCGGCTCGGGGACACGCCTGGCCCTGATCGCCAGCGCGCTGGCGGAGGTGACGGCCCTGCACGTCGCAGCGGGGGTGGACGCCACGGAGCAGGGCGCTGACGCCACGGCTCCCGACAGCACGGGCCCACGGGGGACCGACCCACAGCTGCCGAACGGTGCCCCACGCCCACGGACCGCACGCGGGACGACCCACGTCAGCGTTGCCGACGCACAGGGCAACCTGGCCGCCATGACGACATCGAACGGTAGCGGCAGCGGCGTCACTCTCAGTGATACGGGCATCCTGGCGAACAACATCATGGGCGAGACCGACCTCCACCCGGGCGGCTTCCACCGCTCGCCTCCCGGGGTGCGGGTCGGATCCATGATGGCCCCCACGATCCTGGAGCGGGACGGGGCGGCCGTGGCGCTCGGCTCCGGCGGGAGCGAGCGGATCCGAAGTGCGTTGACCCAGGTGCTGGTCGGTCTGCTCGACGACGGGCGGAGCCTGGAGGAGGCCGTGGTCGCACCGCGGCTGCACTGGGACGGCGCGATGCTCCAGATCGAGCCGGGGTTCGACGAAGGGGCGCTCGCCACGCTCGAGCGCACCTGGGCGGTGAACCGGTGGGAGCTCGGCGACCTGTACTTCGGTGGGGTCAACGCCGTCAGCACCGACGGTGACGCGGTGGGCGACCCTCGGCGTGGTGGCCGAACGGGCCGGCTCGTGGCCCCGACGGCCTGAACGTTCCGCCGCCTGCGGTGTCGACGCCGAGCAGCGACACCCTGGACGTCGACGTGGCACCCTGTACGGGCTCGGCGGAACCGCGCCGACCGGACCCGAGGGCCGTCGTGCTCCTGTTGCTGCTCCCCATCGCCGCGATCGCCGTCGTGATCGGGCTCAACTTCGGATGGCAGTGGGTCTTCGCACCCCTGCTGGCCTACGTGCTGCTGCGGTGGTCTGTCGCGAGCCTGCGGGTCCTGGTCACCGATGCGAAGCAGCTCGGCGAGGAGACCGATGCCGCCGCACCGGTTGGGGCTGATGAGCGCACGTTGTACTGGTGTGAGGAGTGTGGAGCAGAGCTACTCCTGCTCGTCCGAGGGACCGCACGAGCGCCGAGTCACTGCGGGCAACGGATGCATGAACGGACGGAGATCCGGAACTGACCGTGTCCACCGTCACCCACAGGGTTGTGGAACAAGACTGTGGAGAAGATTGATGTCCGGACAACTTTTCCACAATCCGAGAACGGAAACGCTCACCAGGCGCGCAGCTTGTCATACCCAACGCTCGGAATGTCTGAACGGGAGGTGACGGTCACCGCCACCGGGTGAGCAGTCCGAAACCCGCGCTGAGCAGCAGGAACCCGACCAACAGCCCCCAGTTCGACCCCGGCCAGATCCACCCGCGGGTGATGTCCTGCACCCCTGGGAGGTAGCCCAGCAGGATCACCAGGATCCCGACCACGAGCAGTGCTGCGCCGGCTGTGGGTAACCACGAGGGCGAGGGATCCGGGCGGCGCTCCGGAGCGTGGGTCTGATGGGCACGGGGCCGGTTGCGGCCGCCGCGGCGGTGCTTGCTCTTGGGCATCAGCGTCCCTCGCTTCCGACGACGCACGCCCACCGACCTTACCTGCCGTCGCGGACCTCGTGACGCGCCGTCGGGGGACCGATCGGCGTGTCGGGCGTGCCCGGCTGATCCCGCCCTCGCCGCGCGGTGTGCTCGTTACCCTGCCGCGCTACCACCGCTCCATCCGCGGTGCGTCGGGCGAAGCGGGAGGCAGCGCGTGACACGGGTCGTGCGGGGCGTCGGCTGGCTCCTGGTCGTCAGCGGCGCGGTCGTGCTCCTCTACGTGGTGTACCTGCTGTGGTTCACCGGCTTCGAGACCGAGCGCGCGCAGCGTCAGCTCGAGCAGAGCTGGGCGCTGACCGTGCCCGACGCCCCGGTCGCCGGCGAGGTCGAGGTCGCGGCCGAGGACGAGGAGATCGAGCTCGGGGATGCGGTCGCGGCGCTGTGGTTCGAGCGTGATGGCGAGCCGATCATCACCGACGACCCGCTGTTCGTCGTGAGTGGTGCGACCCTCGAACTGCTCCGTTCGGGACCGGGGCACTACCCGCTCTCGGACCGGCCCGGTGGGGCTGGCAACTTCGCCGTGGCAGGCCACCGCACCACCTACGGCGCCCCCTTCTGGTCCCTGGATGAGCTCACGGAGGGTGACACGATCCACGTCGTCGATCGCCAGGGTCGAGAGTGGATCTACGGCTACCGTGAGCAACAGGTGGTGGCACCGACCGCGGTGTGGGTCGTCGGAGAGGATCCACTCGGTGCCGGTGCGCCGACGATCACCCTGACCACCTGTCACCCCCGAGGAAGTGCTGCGCAACGCCTGATCGCCTGGGGTGAGCTGTTGGGGGCACCGATCGCCTCGACCGCCACGGGCGCCACTCCGGAGGAGATTGTCGGGGAGGTGGAGGGATGAGCGGATCGGCGTCAGACGGGACGGGTGCCGGTGGCCGCCGGTGGCTGAAGGCCGTGGTGCTGGCGTTGTGGATCGCCTCCGGCCTTTTGAGGTTGTTCACGTGGGTGTTCCCGTGGG
>CAYXJD010000072.1:8507-13163 GCA_964465225.1 uncultured Actinomycetota bacterium | reverse complement strand
GCGGGTCACCTCGCGGTCGAAGAAGTTGTCCTCCATCCCGATGGTCCGGGCGTACTCAGGTCCGCTCGAACACGCCCCCGCGAGGAGCCCGACCGCGGCGATGGCCGCTACCAGCAACGCCCGAGGGATCCCGTTCCACCGGCGTCGCGCGCGTGTGGACCGCCCCACCGTCGACCTCCCTCGGTCACCTCTGTCGGCCGCCACCGCCCGACGTTGCAGCCCGGAACGATAGCAACCTCACCGTTCCGTGCCCGTTCCGCGGGGGCTGCACCCGGCGGGGCACCTCGACGACTCCACGGGACACGCCCCAGCCACCGTCGACCGATCCCCCCAGGTGGACCGGCCGGGGACGGCAACCGGCCACCGCTGGCCGCCGCAGGTCACCGATCCCCCCGGGGCGGACCAGCCGGGGACCGCAACCGGCCACCGCTGGCCGCACCGGTTCCCACGAGCTCCGGCGAAGCACCGGAACTCCCGCGGCGAACGACCGAAACGTCCACAGAGCAGGAAACCAGGCGACCGTGCTTGGCCAGAGTTCACCCCACGCGCCGGGGCGGCCCGACCGCCACATCCACGTCGCCGCCGAAGCGCACGTGCACGGGCGGGCGGCCCGTGACGTCGTAGCCGGCCGCGGTCGTGAACCGATCGTCGAGGTGGAGCACCCGGGCGTGCCGCAGCGGCCAAGGACGGTGGTCGACCAGCGCACGACGGACCTCACCGCGCGGTGTGGCCACGTACAGCGACCAGCGTGCGGACAGGAACTCGTCCAATGACGTGCGTTCCACCTCACGGACCGGGTCGCCGACCTCGACGACGAGGTGGCTGCGTGCGCCGGGGGTCGACGGCCAGCGCCGTTCGGCGAGGTAGGCCATCCGATCATCGCGCCGGCCGATGCGCATGGCGGACCAGCAGTACGGCAGCCGGTAGCCCAGCCGGGCCACGGCGGTGGGAGCGAGCCGGGTGATATCGAGCGTGTGGAAGTACACCCCGCGTCCACCGTCGGGGCCGACGACGTAGGTCCGCACGTTGGTCTCCGGGAACGTGCCCTGGGGCAGCGGCAGCCCCCGTGGCGCCCACCGCCGCAGCGCAGCCGGTGCGGTCCCCACGCCGATCCCGGCCATACGGAACGGGATGAGTCCGACCCACGCGCGACCGTCGTGGAGATCGGGTGCCAAGCCGGGGGGCAGGGCGGCGGCGACGATCTCCGGATCGAGATCCCAGTGCACGTAGGTCAGCGCCTCCCAGCGCATGCGGAGCAACGGCCGCTCGACCGTGGCGGTCGGCGTGACCTGGATCGGCTCAGCCGCGGGCGATGCAGCCGGAACGGGGTTCGTCATCGCGGAGCTTCGGAGCGGTCGGCGTGTTCGGGTGACCGGCGCCGACGGACCTCGCGGTGTTGGCGGTCACCCGCCACCACGCCCGCCGCAGCGAGCGCGTCGATCCAGCCGACGTGGCTCGTGGGGCCTGGCGCCGCCCACAGGTGGGGCTCGCGGTAGCGGCCCTCGTCGCGCTCGGTCTCGAGGATCGCTGGCTTGATGGCACCCGGCACCAGGTACGGCCCGGAGCCTGGCAGCTCCACCTCGAGCCACCGCCGCCAGTCGTCCAGCCCGGCTCGCGCCACCAGGGATCGGTCGACGCCGCGCACCGGGCGGAGCCCGACCTGCCACGCCGTGCGCAGCCACGGGTCGAAGGGCTCACCGTCGTCGCGGGTGAAGGCGGCGTACCGCGCGAAGGGCACCAGCGGGTAGTCGGCCTTGGTGTGGGGCCGCAGCAACACCAGCAGCCGCTCGAGACCGGTCTCGCGACGACGATCGTCCAGCGCGGCCAGCACGCGACGGCCGATCCCACGGCCCCGGGCCCCGAAGGCGACCATGACGTCGAGCACCGCAAACGTCTTCGCGCCGGGCTCGCCCGCCCGGGCCAGCGCTTCACCCGCTCCGGCCCCTGGCGCTCCGCCGGACGAACCGTCCCAGCGCAGGCGCACCGCACGTACGACCGCGACCGGCCGTCCCTCCTCGAGGACCACGAAGCTGAGCTCCGGCGCGGTGGCCGTCAGGTGCTGGCGGTGCCCATGCGTCAGCTCCGCCAGGAACGGTGGCGCGTCCCGTTCGATCGCCGCCGCGACCTCGGCCATCGCAGGCTCATCCGCCAAGCTGACCCAGCGCACCTCAGGCACCGTGCAGCGGGAGACCGGCCGCGGCCAGGTAGGCCTCGCCCACCGCCTCCGACAGCGAGGGGTGGGCGTGGGTGATCGCCGCCAGTTCCGCCGGCACCGCCTCCCAGGAGGTCACCAGACTCGCCGCGGCGATCAGCTCCGTGGCCTGGGGTCCGACCACGTGGACCCCGAGTACCGCACCACCGTCACCGGGTGCACCGACCGGTGCCGTGCCCACCAGGTGGACGAGCTTCACCAGGCCATCCGAGCCCGCGATGATCGCCTTGGCGTTACCGCGGAGGCTGGAGGTCGTGGTCGTGACGGCATCGTCGCCGTACCGCTGGCGCGCTTCGGCCTCGGTGAGGCCGACGGAGGCGACCTCCGGGTGGCTGTAGGTGACCCGCGGGGTGTGGACGTGATCCACCGGCCGTACCTCGTCGCGTCCTGCGATGCGGTCGGCGACCACCGCCCCCTCCGCGAAGGCGGCATGTGCGAGCGCCAGCGTCGGCCGCACGTCTCCGACCGCCCACAGGCCTGGCACCTCGGTGGCACCGAAGTCGTCGGTCATCACGTAGCCGCGCTCGTCGAGGACCCCGAGCTCCTGGGCGCCCGTCCCCGCGGTCGCCGGCGACCGACCGATCGCGACCAGGACCCGGTCGGCGGTCAGCAGGCGGGGCTCACCATCCACCTCGACGTCAACGCTGGCGACGCCGTCCTCGACCGTGGCGCCGAGGACCCGGGTCGAGGTCAGCACATCGATCCCGCGGCGGCGGTAGGCGGCGGTCAGTGCCGCCGAGCTGTCGACGTCCTCGAGCGGCAGCACACGGTCGAGGGCCTCGACCAGCGTGACCTGGCTGCCCATCGGTGCCCACATCGACGCGAACTCCACCCCGATCGCACCGGCCCCCACGATCACCGCGCGTTCTGGAGCCTCGGTGAACCACAGGGCCTCCTCCGAGGTCTGCACGACCCCACCGTCCACGGGCAACGCCGGCACGAGCTTGGGGCGGGACCCGGTGGCCAGCACCACGTGGGGCGCGGACACCACGGTGATGGCGCCGTCGGCAGCGGTTACCTCGACGTCGAGGTGGTCGGCCGCGCCCTCGCGGAGACGGCCCTGACCCTGGTAGCGCGTGGTGCGGGCGGTGGCGAGGTGGTCGAGCCCCTTGTGGAGCTTGGTGACGACCCCGTCACGGAAGGCCCCCAGCGCCTCCCCGTCGATGCCCGCGCCGGTGATCGTCAGGCCGAGGAGCTCCGCGCGCTGCACCTCGTCGAGCACGCCGGCTACGTGCAGGATCGCCTTGGAGGGGATGCAGCCACGGTGCAGGCAGGTCCCGCCGACCAGGTCCTGCTCGACCAACGCGACGTCGAAGCCAAGGATCGCGGCCCGGAAGGCTGCGGCGTACCCGCCCGGGCCACCGCCGACGACCACGACGTCGTGGCGCCGGGGCTCGGCAGCGGTCGGCTCGGCGGATGGGGGTCCACCGGGGGCGCGCTCGGCGGGAACGCGCCCGTCCGCGGCCGGGCTCACAGGTGCAGGAGCAGCCGGGAGGGCTGCTCGCAGAGGGTGGCCACCTCGGTGACGAAACGGCCCGCCTCACCTCCGTCGCAGATGCGGTGGTCGAAGGCCAGGGTGAAGCGTCCCACCCTCCGGATCGCCAACTCGCCTCGGCCCTGATCGCCGTGGACGACCCAGGGGCGCTCGCGGATCGCGCCGATACCCAGGATCGCGCCCTCCGGATGGTTGATGATCGGGTCGCCGTCGTCGTTGCCGAAGGCGCCGTAGTTGTTGACGGTGAAGGTCCCACCGGTCAGTTCCTGCGGGGTCAGTGTGCCGGCCCGCGCCGCCTCGGCCAGACGTGTGAGTTCCAACGCCAGACCGAGGGTCGAACGCGCGTGCGCATCCTTGATGTTCGGCACCACCAGCCCCCGCTCGGTGTCGGCGGCCACCCCGAGGTGGAGGTGCTCGAGCAGCTCGATCTCACCGGCACCCCCGTGGCCGTCACCGTCGCCGGCGACCGGCCGGGTGATGCGGGCGTTGAGCGTGGGGTAGCGCCGCAGCGCCACGACGGTCGCGCGCAGGATCAGGGCGAAGGGGGTGATCCGGACGTCGAAGCCGGCCTCGCGCGCCTGGACGGTCAACGTCTCGCGCAGCGCCCACAGTTCGGTGAGGTCGGCGTCGCGTGAGCAGGTGGCCGACGGGATCTCCCGACGCGAGCGCTCCATCTTCTCCACGATGCGCCGACGGATCCCCTGGATCGGCTCCACCTCGCCGGGTCGCCGGCCGCGGAAGCCGGGCACGGGCTTCTCCCCGGTCACCACGTCCGGCTGCGGTGGCGGGCCGGCCGGCGAAGCGCCCCGCGCGGCGGCCTCCACCTCAGCGCGGGTGATGCTGCCCTCCGGGCCGGACCCCGGCGCCAGCGCGGCCAGGTCGACCCCGAGGTCCTTGGCGAGCTTGCGTACCGGCGGCTTCGCCAGGGGCCGGGCGACCGGCAGGGCCG
>CAYXJD010000072.1:0-8407 GCA_964465225.1 uncultured Actinomycetota bacterium | reverse complement strand
TTGGCGAGCTTGCGTACCGGCGGCTTCGCCAGGGGCCGGGCGACCGGCAGGGCCGGCTCGGCCTCGGAGGTGACCGGCGCAGCCTCGGAGGTGGCCGGCTCTGCCGCGGAGGTGGCCGGCGCGTCCGCCGGTGATCCGTCGGCACGCCGGCGCCGACGTCGAGGCGGCGAGGCGGTCTGCCCGTAGCCCACCAGCGGCTGGGGCTCCGCGTCGGCATCCAGCCCCGTGGAGGGCGCTGTCCCGGCCTCGCTGACGTCGATCCGGACGAGCACCGTGCCCACCGGCACGGTGTCGCCCTCCTCGGCGTTCCGCTCCACGATCCGTCCCGCGAAGGGACACGGCACGTCCACCATCGCCTTGGCGGTCTCCACCTCGACGACCGGATCGTTGAGCGCGATGACGTCGCCGACCTCGACGTGCCAGCGGACGATCTCCCCCTCCTCGAGGCCCTCCCCGAGGTCGGGGAGGGCGAAGTCCCGGATCTCGCTCACGTGCGCTCCTGGGTGTGGACGTGGGGGGTCTCGGTCGGGGCTCGTGGACGTTCGGTCAGTACGCCAGGGACCGCTCCACCAGATCGAGGATCCGATCGACGTCGGGGAGCCAGTACCCCTCGAGCTTGGCCGGTGGGTAGGGCGTGTCGAAGCCGGTGGCCCGCAGGACCGGTGCCTCGAGGTGGTAGAAGGCGACTTCCTGGATGCGGGCCGCGACCTCCGCACCCATGCCGAGCGTGCGGGCGGCCTCGTGGACCACCACCGCGCGACCCGTACGCCGCACCGACGCCGTGATCGCGTCGGTGTCCAGCGGTGACAGGGACCGGAGGTCCAACACCTCCAGCGACCACCCCTGCTCCTCGGCCGCCTCGGCGGCCTCCAACGCCGTGCGGACCATCGGTCCGTAACACACGATCGTGACGTCGTGGCCCTCGCGGCGGACCGCCGCCTCTCGCGCCGGTGGGCCCGCGACGGGCAGGTCGATGTCCGCCTTCATCCAGTAACGACGCTTGGGCTCGAGCACGATCACCGGATCGTCGCTGGCGATGGCCTCGCGCGTCATCGCGTAACCGTCCTCCGGCGTGCCCGGGGTGACCACGGTGAGACCGGCGGTGTGGACCCAGTAGCTCTCGGGCGATTCCGAGTGGTGCTCGACCGCTCCGATCCCGCCGCCGTAGGGGATGCGGACGGTGACCGGCAGGCGGAGCGTGCCACGGGAACGGTTGCGCAGCTTGGCGAGGTGGCTGACCAACTGCTCGAAGGCGGGGTAGGAGAACCCGTCGAACTGCAGTTCCGCGACCGGGCGGTAGCCGTAGATCGCCAGACCGATCGCGGTCCCGATGATGCCCGACTCCGCCAGGGGCGTGTCGATGCAGCGCTCGTCACCGAACCTGGCCTGGAGACCGTCGGTCACCCGGAAGACACCACCGAGCCGCCCCACGTCCTCACCGAGGACCAGCACCCGTTCGTCCTCGGCCATCTCGTCCGCGAGCGCTCGGTTGATCGCCTGGGCCAGGGTGACGCTCATGCTCCGCCCCCCGACTCCGACCCCTCGCCGGCCCCCTCGTCGACCCCCTCGTCGGCGCGGCGCTGGAGCTCGGCACGCAGCTCCTCGCGCTGTGCGGCCAGATCGGCCCGGGGCACGGTGGTGACGTGGTCGAACAGCTCGAGGGGATCGCCGTGCGGCGCCTCGTAGACCGCGTCCCGGACCGCCCGTGCCCGCTCGGCCGCCTCCTGTTCGAAACGCTGCTCCGTGGCGTCGTCGAGCAGATCGCGACGGCGCAGGTGGTTGCGCAGCCGGGCGATCGGGTCGGTCAGTGCGGCGGTCGCGAGCTCCTCGTCGCTGCGGTAGCGGGAGGGGTCGTCGGAGGTGGTGTGCGCCTCCATGCGGTAGGTCACCGCCTCGATCATGGCGGGCCCCTGGCCGTCGCGGGCGCGCTCGACCGCACGGCGGGTCACGGCGTAGGTCGCCAGCGGGTCGTTGCCGTCGCAGCGGTAGCCGGGCAGGCCGTAGCCGACGGCCTTGTGGGCCAGCGTCGGTGCCGCGGTCTGCTTCGACAGCGGCACGGAGATCGCGTACTGGTTGTTCTGCACGAAGAAGATCACCGGCGCCCGCATCACCCCGGCGAAGGTCATCGCCTCGTGCGGGTCGCCCTCGGAGGTGCCTCCGTCGCCGAAGTAGACCATCGTCACCAGAGGGTTGCGGTCGAACCTGGCCCCCATGGCGAACCCGGTCGCGTGCAGCACCTGGGTCCCGATCGGGATCGACAGCAGGGCGAACCGGTGCTCGTAGGGGTCGTGGTCGGACAGCCAGGTCCCCCGGAACAGGTGGAGCAGGTCGGCCGGGTCCACGTCTCGGACGATCGCGGCACCGAGCTCGCGGTAGGAGGGGAAGATCCAGTCCCCCTCCCCCAGCGCCCAGGCGGAGGCCACCTGCGCCGCCTCCTGCCCCAGGCAGGAGGCGTAGACGCCGAGCTGCCCCTGCCGCTGGAGGTTGATCGCCTCCCGGTCGACACGGCGCGTGATGATCATCGTGCGGTGCATGGCGACCAGCGCGTCGTCGTCCAGCTCGACCGGGTGGTCGGGGTCCTCGTGGAGCGTGCCGTCCGGATCGAGCAGGTGCACCGGCTCGGCGGGCGGCAGCAGGCTGGTCGGGTCACGCTTCGCACGGGCGGCGCCCGTCACGTCGTCCACCATCCGGGCTCCTCCCCCGCCGGCGTGCGGGAACCAGCTCCCAGCCGGCGCCTCCAGCGCTGTCACCGACCCTAGACCCGAGCAGGCGAGGCTGCTGACCGGACCCACCGCGCTCCCACCGGCGGTGGCTAGAGTGGATGGAACGCCAGCCAGGAGAGGGAGCGCATGAAGATCGTCGCCGGGTTCATGAGGTCACCCGAAGGCCGGGCAGCACTCACCCGTGCCCTTGAGGAGACCGCGCTGCGCGATGGGGAGCTGCTGGTCGTCCACTCGATGCGGGGCGGTGAGCGCGACGAACTGCAGCAGGTGATGAGCTACCGGGAGGAGTTCGAGCAGCTGGAGGCACGGCTGCGCGATTCCGGGGTGCGGCACCGGCTGATCGAGTACGCGCGGGGCAACGCGCCGGCCGAGGACCTGCTCCAGGCTTCCAAGGACGAGGACGCCGACCTGATCGTGATCGGGATCCGTCGCCGGTCCCCGGTCGGCAAGCTCATCCTCGGTTCCAACGCCCAGGACATCCTGCTCCACGCCGACTGCGCGGTGCTGGCGGTCAAGGCGGCACCCGGCGACGAGTGAGACGGGTCGGGCTCGGCTAGAGCCGGCGGCGCCGGCTGGTGATGACACCGGCGATGAGCAGTCCGATCCCGACGGCCAGGCCCAGGGCGAACACATCGAACGCGAAGCCGAGGCCGATCACGAGCAGCGCGAGGATGAGGAAGACGATGGCACCGTTCACGGTGCTCCCTTCAGCTGGCGGGTCCGTCACCGGGACCGTCCGGTCCTGGTTGAGCGACACCACCGTGCCGGGACGACCTCCCCTCCATCTGTGAGCCGATGGACACCTGGCCGGACGTCCGGAGGTGATCGGATGGCCCGCGACCCTCGCCTCAGTCCTCGAGGCTTGCGGGCGAGGTCGGGTCCGCGACGGGTGCGACCGGACCGCCCATCGCGTGCACGCCTCCGTCGACGTGGACGACCTCGCCGGTGACCGCCGGGGTCCAGTCGGACAGCAGCGCGCACACGGTCCGGCCCACGGGCTCGGGGTCGCGAGTGTCCCAGCCGAGCGGAGCCCGTTCGTTCCACATGTGCTCGAAGGCGCCGATCGTGCCGATCGAGCGGGCCGCCATCGTGTGCAGGGGTCCCGCCGCGACGAGGTTGGCGCGGATCCCGAGCGGGCCGAGATCACGAGCCAGGTAGCGGTTCGCCGATTCGAGGCCGGCCTTGGCGACCCCCATCCAGTCGTAGCCGGGCCAGGCGACCTGGGCATCGAAGTCCAGTCCGACGACCGCGCCGGGCCCCACGGCCAGCAGGTCCTTGAGCCCGGCCGCCAGAGCCGCGTAGGAGTAGGTCGAGACGTGCAGGGCGGCACTGACGTCCTCCCAGGGGGCGGTCAGGAACCCGCCGTCCAGACAGGACCCCGGGGCGAAGCCGATCGCGTGCAGCAGCCCGTCCAACCGTCCCCAGCGGGCCTGCAGATCGGCGGCGACCGCCTCGATGTGCGCCGGCTGGGTCACGTCGAGTTCGAGGATGTCGGGGCGTGGATCCAGGCGTGCCGCGGCCCGTTCGGTCAGCCGCAGCCCGCGCCCGAAGCCGGTGAGCACGATCTCCGCGCCCTGCTCCTGGGCCACGCGAGCGGCGAAGAACGCGATGGAGCGGGGATCGAGCACCCCGGTGATGAGTAGCTTCTTGCCCTCGAGCAGCACGGTGACCTCCTCAGGCCAGGTTCGGGTCAGCAGGTCGTGCGGCGGGCCGTGCGGTCTCGCCGGGCCCGGCCGCCTCGGTGGACGACGGCACGTCCATGCCGACGACGACCGCCATCGCCAGGCCACCGTCGTGGGACATCGAGCAGGCGAGGCCAGCGGGCGCGCCGTGCAGGAAGAGCCGGGGCGCGCCATCGCGGCCGGTGCGCACCTCCACCGCGTGGAAGGGCAGCCGGAGGTCACCGAGCGCCTTGCGGGCCGCCTCCTTGGCCGCGAACCGAGCTGCCAGCCGGGCGCGTTCCACCTCGGAACCGGCCGCGACGCCGCCGCGGCGTGCGTCACGCAGCTCCCGTTCGGTGAAGACCCGGGCGAGCACCGCGGGTCGCCGGTCGATCACCGCCGACAGCCGTGCGATGTCCATCAGGTCGCACCCGGTCCGCAGGCCGGGGGTCACGGTGCCACCTCGCCGTCCCCGCCACGCACCGGCGCGAAGGTGGCGACCGAGACCGATCGGGACAGTTCGGCGAGCCGCTCCTGCAGCCGCAGGTTGAAGGTGCGTCGGGCACGGGGGGTGTCCTCGGGCGGGGGGAAGGCCGTCCCGAACCGCACCGTGACCGCCGCGCCGCGGAGCCTCGGTCGCTGCCCCACCGGCCAGGCACGTTCGATGCCCTCGATCCCGGCGGGGACGACCGGGACCGTGAGCTCCGCGGCCACCCTCGCCACGCCGCTGCGCAACCGGTGCACCGTCCCGTCCCGGCTGCGTGAGCCCTCCGGGTAGACCACGACGCAGTGCCCGTCCCGCAGCAGCACCCGCACGACATCGAGCGCCGCCGCGTCGGCCACCCCGCGGCGCAGGGGCACCATCCCGAGCTTGGGCAGCTGCGGCCCGACGATCGGGGTCTCGGTCAGCTCGAGGCCGCCGAGGAAGTGCACGGGCCGACGCACCGCGAGCGCCAGCGCGATCGAGTCGGCGTGGGAACGGTGGGTGGACGCCAGCAGGACCGGTCCCTGCCCGGGCACGTGCTCGGCGCCCTCGGAGCGGACCCGCAGCCAGCTGCGCAGGATCGGCCGGAGCACCAGCCGCCGCAGCGAACGTGGCCCCGGGGCCGAGGCGGTCGGCACCGCCGCCTCGGCCGGCATCGAGGGGTCGCTGTCACCGGTGCCCGTCGGATCGGTCACGCCGGCGTGAAGATCAGGGCGGCGTTCTGCCCGCCGAACCCCATGGACGTCGACATCACGGCCTCCAGCGCCATCTGGCGTGGCTCGCCGGCCACCACGTCCAGCGCGATGTCGGGATCCTGCTCGGCGAGGTTGGCCGTCGGGGGGATGAGTTGCTGCCGGAGCGCCTGGATCGAGAAGATCGCCTCGATCGCCCCGGCAGCACCGAGCGTGTGTCCGGTGACCCCCTTGGTCGAGGACACCGCGATCCGATCGGCGTGATCGCCGAACACGGCGCGCAGGGCCCGCCCCTCGGCCGCGTCGTTGAGCGGCGTGGACGTCCCGTGGGCGTTGTAGTGGCCGATCTCGCTCGCATCGAGACCGGCGTCGGCCAACGCCCGCTGCATCGCGAGCCGGGCCCCGCCGCCGTCCTCCGGCGGCGCGGTGGCGTGGTGGGCGTCCGCGGAGGCGCCCGCCCCGGCCACGACGGCCAGCGGGGTGGCACCCCGGGCCGAGGCGTGCTCGGCGGTCTCCAGCACGAGCACCGCGGCCCCCTCCCCGATCACGAAGCCGTCGCGAGCCACGTCGAAGGGACGTGACGCGGTGGCCGGATCGGGGTTCTTGGTCAACGCGCCCATCTGCGCGAAGGCGCTGACGGCCAGTCCGGTGACACCGGCCTCGACCCCACCGGCGAGCACGACGTCCGCCGTGCCGGAGCGCAGCAGGTCGCGGCCGAGGTGGATCGCCGATGCTCCCGCCGCACAGGCGGTGTTGACGGTCATGTTGGGCCCGCGTGCTCCCGACCGGATCGCGATGGTGCCGGCGGCGGTGTTGGACAGCATCTTCGGCACGAACATCGGGCTGACCCGTCCGGGACCCTTGTCCAGGTACCGGGGGTACTCCTCGGCCCAGGTCTCGGCTCCGCCGATGCCGGATCCCATCAGGACGCCGGTCCGGTCGGCATCGACGCGGGTGATCTGCTCCTCGCCCTCCTCGGACAACCCCGCATGGGCGATCGCCTCGCGTGCGGCGATCACCGCCAGGTGGGTGAACCGGTCGAGGCGACGGACGGCACCCCGGCCGAGCTCCGCATCGGGGTCGAACTCGGGGACACGGCAGCTGATCGTGACGGGGGTACCCATGGCGACCAGCCGGTCATCGACCGCAGCGGCGGTCCGGCCCGACAGGGCGCCGGCCCACGCCGCCTCGAGCCCTCGACCCGACGGGCCGAAGATGCCCACTCCAGTGACGACGACGTCGGTCACGCCTGCTTCTCCTTCACCTTGTCGATCGCATCCTGCACCGTGCGGACGTCCTCGAGTTCCTCGTCCTCGAGCTTGACGCCGGTCCGCTCCTCGAGCACGAGGGTCAGTTCGACGACGTCGAGGGAGTCGAGTCCGAGTGCCTCGAACGTCGCCTCCGCGGCGACCTCGTCCTCTGGCACGCCGAACTCCTCGGTGAGGACCTCGGTGAAGATGGTGAGGAGTTCCTGACTCACGATGCTGCTCCTGTGTCGGTGGCCGTCAGACGGCCGGTCGGGGATCGATCGGTGATCGGGTGGTCGGGGTGGTACGGATGGTGCAGGTCGTCGGTCACATCGCAGCGCCGCCGTCCACCGGCAGCACGGCACCGGTGATCGAGGCCGCCAGCGGGGAGGCCAGGAAGCCGATGGCCGCGGCCACCTCCTCGGGCTCGACCGCGCGGTGGGTCGGTGCCTGGGTGGTCAGGGCCTCGCGGGCGGCGTCGTCGAGCTGGTCGGTCATGGCGGTGGCGACGAACCCCGGGGCGACGACGTTGACCGTGATGCCCTTGCGGGCGACCTCGTGCGCCAACGATCTGGAGAAACCGACGAGGCCGGCCTTGGAGGCGGCGTAGGCGGTCTGGCCCGTGTTGCCCCGCAGGCCGACCACGGAGCCGACGGAGATGATCCGACCGTTGCGGGCGCGCAGCATCGGACGCACCGCCGCCTTGGACAGCAGGAACGCCCCCCGGAGGTTGACCTCCAACGTGTGGTCGAACCGGGCCGCGTCCAGGCGCAGCAGCAGGTCGTCGTCGGCGACGCCGGCGTTGTTCACGACCACCGCGAGGGTCCCGAGCTCAGCGGCACGGGCGACGGCCCCCGCCACGCTCGCCTCGTCCGTGACGTCGAGGTGGCACGCCTCACCGCTGCCCCCAGCGTCCTCCAGCGATCCGACGACCGCCTCGGCCCCGGCAGCGTTGCCCCCGTAGCCGACCAGGACGTGGTGCCCGGCGGCGGCCAGCGTCCGGCAGGTGGCGGCGCCGATGCCGCCGCTGCCGCCGCTGACGATGGCGACGGTCGTGCTCATGACGGGTCCTTCCAGGTCAGCAGACAGGCGCCCCAGGTGAGGCCGGCACCGAACGCCGCCAGCAGGACCGTGTCACCGCCGTGCAGCTTGCCCTGCTCACGCGCGTCCCACAGCGCCAGCGGGATCGACGCCGCCGAGGTGTTGCCGTGCCGATCGACCGACACCTGGCAGCGCTCCGTCGGCAGCGCGAGCCGGGACGCCACGGCATCGAGGATGCGCACGTTGGCCTGGTGCCCCACGAGCAGGTCGATGTCGTCGACCTCGAGCCCGGCCAGTCGCAGCACCTCGCGGGTCGACTCGGCCATGCGCACCACGGCGTTGCGGTACACGTCGCCGCCGCGCATCGTGAGGAAGTGGCTGCGGTCGGCCAGGACCTCGGCGTCGAAGGGGCGGCGGGTCCCCCCGGAGGCGGTCCACAGCATCGAGGCGTCGGTGCCGTCCGCTCCGAGGGTGAAGGGGCCGAGGGCGGCCGTCTCGTCGGGCACCAGCACCACTGCACCGGCGCCGTCACCGAACAGCACCGCGACGCTGCGATCCT
>CAYXJD010000071.1:0-13291 GCA_964465225.1 uncultured Actinomycetota bacterium | reverse complement strand
GGCCAGATGAAGCTGTTCCAGGCGTAGAGGAACATGAAGGTCGACAGCGTCGCGATCGCCGGTGTGGACAGCGGCACGAAGATCCGCCACAGGATCGTCCATCGCGAGGCCCCGTCGATCACGGCAGCCTCCTCGAGGTCCCTCGGTATGGAGACGAAGAACTGCCGCATCAGGAAGGTGCCGTAGGCGTTGAACACGAAGGGGAAGACCAGCGATGCCAGGGAGTTCACCCATCCGAGCGCCACCATCAGCTGGTAGAGCGGCACGATGAGGATCACGAAGGGGACCATGATCGAGCCGATGTAGACCAGGAACATCGCATCCCGTCCAGGGAACTCGATCCGGGCGAAGGCGTAGCCACCCAGGATGGAGGTCAGCACCGTCCCGCCGACCACCAGCATCGTCACCAGCAGCGTGTTGGTCAGCGAGCGGTCCAGGTTCTGGAGCTCGGTGACGCGACGGAAGTTCTCCGGCTGTGGAGCGACGGAGTCCACCTCTTCCGCCAGCCGTACGTTGGCTCTCACGACATCGTCGGGCTCATCGACAGCGGCGAACCGGCCTTCGGTGGTCGTGCCGAGCTGGACCGCTTCCACGGCCCCGTCGGGCAGTTGGACGTCGTAGATCGGGAGCTCCTCGCCATCGACCACCACCGTCTCCGCGTCCATGAACCCGCCGCGGCGCTCGGCGTTGGCTACCGGGGCGGTGAACTCCTCCTCGAGGTCGTCGGGAGGTGCGAAGACGCCGACGGAGATCGTCTCGACCAGGAACCGTTCCGTGTCGTCGATCAGGAACAGTCCTCGCTCCTCGCCGTCGACGTCCACCGTCTCCTGGCTGTAGGGCAGCAGGCGGGGTGGGAAACGGAAGATGTCGCTCGACTCCTTCAGCGAGCCGAAGGCGACGACCAGGAACGGGAACACCATCAGGAGGCCGAACGCGCTCAAGCCCGCGTACAAGCCGATGCGTTCGAAGCGGCGACGGCGCTTGGAGCCGGTGACGACCGCCATGATCAACCCTCCGTTTGCTCGCGCTGTCGCCGGAACTGCACCAGCGTGAACGCGAAGATGAGCAGGAACAGCACCCACGCAACCGCCGAGGCGTACCCGAAGGCGAAGCGCCGGAAGCCCTGTTCGTAGAGGTAGACCACCGGCGTCAGTGTGGAGTTCTGCGGCCCCGCCCCGATCGGCGTGGTCGTCGGGAACAGCACGACGTTCTCGCCGAACAGCTGCAGGGTCAGGATGCCGGTGGAGGCGACGACGAAGAAGGTCGTCGGTCTCAGCGAGGGCAGGGTGATGTTGCGGAAGCGCTGCCAGCGGTTGGCGCCGTCCAACATCGCTGCCTCGTACAGCGTGTTGTCGACCCCCTGGAGCCCTGCCAGGAACAGTACCGCGTTGTAGCCGATGAACATCCAGGAGAAGACGATGACCAATGAGAACAGCGCGATGTCGGCGTCGGACAGCCACTGGATCCTGGGATCGGTGAGCTCCAGGAACGGCAACCGGTTGAGACCGTCCACGCTGAGAGAGATCAGGTAGTTCAACCAGCCGATGGTGGAGTCGAACAGCTGTCGCCAGATCAGAGCGACCGCGACCACACCGGCGATCGACGGGATGAAGTAGATCGCCCGGAAGACCTTGATACCGGGAGCCTTGGAGTTGAGCAGCGTCGCTAGCAGCAGCGCTGGGATCGTCGACAGCGGCAGCGCGAACAGCGTGAACACGAGGATGTTGCGGATCGAGCGCCAGAACAGAACGTCCTTGGCGCCGACCACGATGTCGCCGAGGGTGAACCACTCGCTGTAGCCACTCGCCAGCACGTCGCTGGCGGCCTGCCCACCGCCCGCGAACGCGACGTTGAGCGCCAGGATCTCCGCGTAGTTGCCGAGCCCCACGAAGGCCGGATCACCGAAGGCATCCCATTGGGTCAGGGAGACGAACAAGCTGAACAACAGAGGACCGGCGAAGAAGGCGGCGAACCCCAGCAGGTTGGGTGAGGCGAACAACAAGCCGTCGAGGGTGCGGGTCGTCTGGTTCGTGACGCCGAGTTGCTGGGCGATGTCTGTCTGGAAGGTCCGCCAGGCCAGATAGCCGCTCGCCAGCGCGATCGCTGCAAGCGCCAGCGGCAGCGGCTGGATGAGGCGTCCGGCGAAGGTGGCAAGGCCGGGCAGCAGCCCGACCGCCAGGAGCAGCCCCGCGATCGCGGCGTACGCCACGTAGCGCGCTATCCGGCGGACCCGGGGGTAGCGGTCACGTTGCTCCCCGAAGCCCGTCACCACCCAGGCGGCGATCGCCAGCAGGCCGAACGGTACGCCGCGCACGAAGGTCGCCCCGAGTGCATCGAGACCCCGGAACACATCGGTGGCCTGCAGGATGACGAGGATGGCTCCGAGGAAGGTCAGATAATCGGCCGCCAGCGAGAGCGAGCGGCCGATCGCTCGCCTGCGTGCCAGTCCGGCGACGGCGCCGAGGTCGATCAACAGCAGGATGGTGGCCGCCGCCAGCCCCGCGATGCGCCCCGGTCCCTCCAGGGTCTCGCTGGTCAGGGCTAGCCCTAGCACCACGGCGATGGCCGCCGTGTGGGCGATGCGCCAGGCCAGCAGCACCCTGAGCCACGCCGGTGCCGACAACAGGTGGGGCAACTTCGGTCGCCGCAGGCTCGGCATCGTCAACGTGGTCATCGTGTCGTCTCCCTCCGGTGCCACGAGCGGTTGTCTGGTGGCCGACCGGACGATCACGGATGGGTCTATGCCTCACGCCTACGCAGCCCGCCTCCATACCGGCGCGCTGCGTACGAGCGAGGGCCGGGGCGGCGCAGTTCGTGCGTCGCCCCGGCACTCCGGATCACTCGAAGGTCTCGTTCAACTGCTCGTCGATCGTGGCCTGGAACTCTTCCAGGGTGAGGTCGCCTGCGATCACGGCCTCGATGGACGGTGCCAGGATGGAGTCGAAGGCAGGCCAGTCACCCTCCCACAGCGGCCCCTCCGGCACGGAGTTCTCCAGGCCGTCGATGAAGGCCTGGTTGTTCTCCGGCGGGGTGAAGGTCAGGAACGTGTCGATGGTGTCCGCGTCGTCGACCCGCGAGGGGATGTTGGCGCCGAGTTCGGCGATCTGGGTCTGGACGTCGCCGTCGGTCAGACGCGTCAGCAACTCGAAGGCCTCGTCCGGGTGTTCGGTGTTGGCGTTGACGACGTAGGCGCCCCAGAAGGTCCAGTTGATCGCGCCTGCCGGGCCCTCCGGGATGTTGACGACGTCCCAGTTGAAGTCGTTCTCCCGGTAAGCCGGAGTGGACCAGCGGCCGGTCAGCTGCATGCCGACCTGACCGGCCTGGAAGGGCGGTTGGGAGTCCTCGCCGTAGGGCACGCCGAGGCCGTCCTGGTAGAGCCCGGACAGGAACTCGAGTCCGAGCACGGACTCGTCGCTGCCGACCCGGGACTCGGTGCGGGCGTCGTTGAAGAACCCGCCGCCGGCGGAGTTCATCCAGACGCCGGGGTTCGCCCACCAGTTGTTCATCCCGAAGCCCTGGATGTTCTCACCCAGCCCGTCGACCGCTTCGGCGACCTCGCGGAAGGTGTCCCAGTTCCACTCGCCGGCATCGTTCAGTTCGCGGGGGTCGGGTGCTCCGGCCTCGGCGAGCAGGTCGAGGTTGAGGTAGAAGGCGAAGGTGGAGACGTCACGCGGCAGCCCCCACAGCGACGTCCCAGAGGTCTGGGTCTCGGGGTCGTAGGTGAGCAGCCGCATGGGCCCCGGCGCGTAGGCGTCGTCGCCGGCGTACCGCTCGCTCAGCTCCGACGGCTCGCGCAGATCGAGGATCAATCCGCGGGTCGCGAAGTCCGCGATGTCGGTGCCGGGGATCCAGAAGACGTCCGGCGCGGTTCCGCCGGCGATCTCCGTGCGCAGCACGTCCTGGTACGAGGAGGTCTCCGACCCTCCGGGCTCGTACTCCAGGGTCGCGGCGTCCCAGTCCGCGTCGATCTGCTCGCTGACGTTCGAGTAGACATCGATCTCTTGCTGGTTGTCGGGTCGGGTCCGCCACCGCAGGCTGACGGCTTCACCATCGTCTGCCGCCTCGTCGTCGGTCTCCTCGGTGTCGTCGGTCTCCTCGGTGTCGTCGGTCGTTTCCTCCGCACCGTTGTCGGTGTCGTCGGCCGCCTCGTCGGCCGGCTCGTCGCCACCGCAGGCGGCCAGCATGAGCCCCAGCGCAGCGAGCAGTGTGATCCACCGCTTCTTCCTCATGGTTCCCTCTCTCCCGCGCCGGCGACTGACGGCGCGTCCTCGGTTCACGTGTCGATGACGTCTGCGAAGCCCGGGGCGGGCACCACCTCGACGTCGGGGATGGGCGCCATCTCGACGCCTTCCGTGACCGTTGCGACCGCCGCGAGCTGTGCTGCGGAGGCCTCCGGCACGGTGTCGTTGATGAACAGACCTGCCGCCGTCTCGACGGTCGCCCGCACCTTGAGCTGGTGCGGTGAACGGTTCGGCGGCAGGAACTCGAAACTCAGGTGCCAGTCCTCGGCGGGCCGAGCATCGAGATCGTTCGGTGCTTGCTGGCAGGCCATCAGGTAAGCCAGCGGCTCGTCGAAGAGCTGGTCGTAGATACGGACGACCTCGCGCAACGCTGCCGCCAGGTCCCGGCGCTCCCCGACGGTGAGATCGCTCAGGCGGCGCACGCCGTGCCGCTTGGCACGCACGTGCAGTTCGAAGGGCCAGTCCGGTGCGAAAGGCACGCCGACGGTGAAGCTGTCGTTGTCGCGCACCCGACGGTCGGCCGCTGCGAGGTCTCGCGTTACCACCTCGCAGGTCAAGCAGGTGCCGTGGGTCCTGCGGTGCTGGACCAGTGCGTCCATCCGGGTCTGCAGGTGGACCGGGAGGCGATCGAGGGCGTAGATCTGCCCGTGGGGGTGCGACAGGGTCGCGCCGACGTCCTCGCCTCGGTTCTCGAATACCAGCACCACCTGGTGTTCTGGGTCCTGCCACAGCTCGATCGAGCGATCGGTCCAGATAGCGATGACCCGCGCCAGCTCCCGCGCGGTGAGCGTCGCGAGCGATCCGGTGTGGGTCGGTGTGTACAGCACGACTTCGCAGCGTCCCCGCGAGGGTGCGGTTGGCCCGTCCAGCTGCGGCGGTAGTGGCGGACTCGCCAGCAAGGTAGGGAAGCGGTTCTCGAATACCGCGGCCTCGTAGGCGAAAGGCAGTTCCGGTCCACCCACGCAGAGCGGACAAGCAGGCGCTGCCGTGCTGCCGGTCACGGCCGACTGGGGCCGGGTGTTACGCGCTGGTGAGATGGCGACCCACTGGTCGTTGAGTGCGTCGTGCCGCAGGTGCAGCGCCGGCCATGCCCCGGCGGGCGCATCCTGGGGGAGCGGTTGCCCGCCGTAGGCGCCATAGACGAACAGGCGTCTGCCATCGCCGTGCCGCAACTCCCACCGCTCCAGGCGTTCCATGATTTCGAAAGTAGCACAGGTTTCGAAAACCTCTCTACTAGCGCGATAAAACTTTGTGACCGAAGGCTCGCATAACGCACAAACGCAGTCTTCGGAAGACGATGGGCGCACGTCGGGCGCCGCCAGCCGGTATGGGGCGGGGATGCGGCCAAGGGTGGCCGGCTGGGGACCCCGACCGGGCTCGGTGGGAAGGGTGGAGCGGGCTGACCGTCAGTACCGGTCGGAGACACTGCCAAGTCCGCCGATCGTGCGCGCCCGGTGGTCGAGGGTGACGTGCCGCCCGCCGCGCTCGAACACCTCGAGATGGTCGGCGCGGGCACGGCGCCGCAGCAGCGAGGCCAGCACCTGCATCCACGCCTCGGTCGAGGCCGCTCCGAGATGTACGAGCCCGCCGCGCTGCACCACCACTGGTGCCCCGTCCAGCGGCCCTCCCCGTGCCCGACCGAGTACCGTCACCCCGTCGTCCAGCTCGGTCAGCGTCTCGATCCAACCACCTGCCGGGATGGGCTCCCGAGGGTCGTCCAGCACGAGCTGGCTCGCGTTCTCTGGCTTCCGAGGCCAGCCGAGGGCGCTCCCGGCGTGCTCCACCCTGGCGCCCAAACGCGTGGACAGGCCGGCCGGCAACGGTTCGGCCGCCCAGACCACGTGCTTGTCGCGGACCAGACTGCGCGGTCCCAGCACCACAAGGCTGCCAGCGTCCAGAGCAGCTTCGAGCCGCGCCAGACGATCGGGGGTCACCGTGTGCAGCGCTGGTGCGAGGACCACCTCGTAGCCGGCGAGGTCGGCATCCGCCGGGACCACGTCGACGTCCAGGCCCAGCCGCCGTGCCGCCGTGTGGGCTGCCGTCACGAGCGTCCGATGGCTCGCTTCGGGGACCTGGGGGATCACCTCGAGCATCCAGGCGTCGAGGTGTTCGTGGACCAACGCGATCCGGGCAGGCGGTCGCCGCAGCAGGTGCGGGGACATCGAGCTCACCCGCTCGTACTCCCCGATGAAGCGGACCGCTTCCGCCCAGGCCGGTGCACGGGTGCCGTCGTGACGCAGGAGCGCGGCGTGGTGTTGCTCCTGTCCGGCCCGTGCTGCGCGCCAGCGGAACCAGAGCAGCGCGTCGACCCCGTGTAGCGCTGCCTGCCAGCACCACAGGCGAACCTGGCCCGTGGGGACCGCCGGGTTGTCGCCGGTCCAGTTCACCGGACCGGGCTGTTGCTCGACCACCCAGGCGTGGCCGCCACGTGCCTCGGGTCCCTGATCGGCACCGAGCGCCGAGCCGCGTGCCAGATCGAGGACGAAGGCCACCTCATCTGCATCGCGGAGCCCATGGGGGTAGATGTCCACCGAGCCGAGTCCCGTCGGCCGTGCCACCTGCCGGGGGTCGATGTCGACCTCGCCGAGGTAGAGGTTGGTGAAGATCTCGCGCCCCGGACTGCCGGCGGCCACGATGGCACGCTGCTCGGCCAGGCCCTCGGCAGCCTGCTCGGCAGCGAAGGCCAGGTGGGCCACGACCAGTGACGGGTTGTGGTCAGTCAGGGTCGGGACCGGCAGGCGGACGGCGTCGAAGTCCGGGTAGTCCATGGACCAGAACGCGTTGCCCCAGGCCTCGTTGAGAGCATCGATCGAGCCGTCGAAGCGCCGGGAGAGCCAGGCCTGGAAGGCGATCTGGCTCTCGTCGCTCCAGCAGCGTGCGGAGTCGTGGTTGCCCGGTTCGTTGTCGATCTGCCATGCCACCACCGCCGGATGGTGCCCGTAACGCTCCACGAGGACGGACACGATCCTCGCCGCCTCCTCACGGTAGGCCCGCGAGGTGGTGGAGGTATGCCGGCGGGAACCGTAGGCACGTCGGCGACCGTCCGGTCCGACCGAGAGGATCTCGGGCCGTTCCCGCATGAGCCACACGGGCGGCGTGGCCGTCGGTGTCCCGAGCACGACTCCGAGACCGGCATCGGCCAGGGTGTCGATGGCCTCGTCCAGCCAGTCGAACCTGAAACGATCGCGCGCCGGCTCGTAGCGGCTCCAGGCGAACTCGCCGATCCGCACCAAGCCCAGACCCAGCTCTGCCATCGAGGCAGCGTCCTCGGTCCAGCGTGTCGCCGGCCACTGCTCCGGGTAGTAGCAGACGCCGAACCGCATGGGTGTGGCTCCTGGGGGTCGGGCGTGATCCCGGCCGGGGGCACCGCGGGGACCTCCCGTGCGGTCCGGTACCGCCGGGGGCATCAACGTAGACACGTCCCGGTGAAGCTGCCGCCGAGCTCGTCGTCGGGGTCGGGCTGCCACCTCGCCGCGTGCTCGGCCGGTGGCAGGAGCAGCTCACGGGTGAAGGCGAGCCCGCGGTCGTCGAGCGCACTCATCGGATCGCCGGACACCGCGAGCCCGCCGTGGCTCGCCAACTCCGCTGCCCACAGCTCCCGTCGCTCGATCTGAGGCCGCACCGTGATGCAGTCGGGGTCGTTGACCCACCATCGGCCGTGCTGCCACGCGCGGGCACGGCCCATCAGCACCGCGCCACGGCCGGAGGGTTGGCTCACATCGCCCAGGGGCGGCTCGAAGTGGGGGTCGATGTCGGGAGAGATGCGCATGGCATCAACGCGTCCGATCGAGGGCAGCAGGGGTGCGCCGCATCCCAGCAGGACCGCTTCCGGACCGATCGCTTCGCGCAGCAGCTGCAGGCCGATGCCGTAGGCCTCAAGCGCCGTGACGTCGATGTGCCGTCGCCCCGGTAGCGCGCCGCCGTAGAGGAAGTCGACCTTGTGGTAGGTGAACCCCCAGCCGGTCAACGTGCGGAAGACCGTCTGCAGGTGCTCGGCCGCGTCAGGGTGGGTGACGTCCAGCACGCCGATGCGCTGCCCCCAGTGCTCGTCGGCTGCCTCGGCGCCGCCGACCAGCCAGTCGGGGTGGTCCCGCGCCAGCTCGCTGTCGGCGCCCACCAGGAACGGAGCGGTCCAAAGCCCCGCACTGCGGCCGGTCTCGGCGATCCGAGCGGCGAGGTCCGGCAGGGGATGGGGGAAGGCGTCGGTGCGTCGCGACAGCCAGTCGCCGATCCCGGTCTGGTAGCCGTCGTCGAGCTGCACGGTGTCGACGGCCAGCTCATGTCGGTCGATCAGTGCCAGCTCGTCCCGCACCGCCCGCTCGGTGATGTCGTGGTAGTAGCCGTACCAGGAGCACCAGCCGGTGCCGAGGGCCCGTTCGGTCCCTCCGGAAGGGACGCCGAGGTGGTCGGCGAGCGCCGCGCCGTGCTCTTCGAGCGCGGTCATGAGGTCCGTGCCGTGTTCGGTCGTCACCACCTCGCCGTCGGCCGAGAGCACCACGATGTCGCCCTTGAGCTCGAGCCGGATCGAGGGCACCTCGGCGTGCGGGTCGGGAGCGTGGAGCACCATCACGGGGGCTTCGGCAGCCGGCTGGACGGCGAGGAGTCCCTCGCCCTGGAAGCCGTCGGTGGGCGCCGGCTGCTCCGGGCGGTACGCCATGGTCTGCCACCGCGCCGTGGCGGGACGCGGGCTCGGCGTGGTGAGACGGTGGACGCCCGCCGGGCTCCACGACTGCCAGCCGTGCTCGTAGACCAGTGCGGTCGCGGGGTCGACGGGGAGCTGGAGGATCGGAGCGAAACGGGTCATATCGCGTTCCCTGTCGGGGTGAGCGCGACCTCGAGGCCGGTATCGCGCATCGCGCTCACCAGGTCCGGGTCCGCGTGATCGTCGGTGAGCAGGAGGTCGACGTCGTCGAGGTCGCACACGTGCGCCAACGCGACCTGCCCGAGCTTCGAGCTGTCGGCGCACACGATGCGGCGCTGTGAGGCGCGCAGGATCATCCGCTTGATCTCGGTCTCCGGCAGGTTCACGTTGGTCACGCCGCGCTCGATGTCGACGCCGTTGCAGCCGATGAAGGCCGTGCCTGCATTGATCGTGTCCAGGACGAGTCCGGCCAGCGGCTCGACCAGCGAGTGCTGCTTGGACCGCAGCGTGCCGCCGGTCACCACCACGGTCAGACGCGGGTCGGCGCCCTCGAGGGCCAGGGCGATCGTCAGGGAACTCGTGAAGATCGTGACGTCCTCGAGCTCGACCCGGACCGCCAACGCCTGGGCGATCGCGGTGGTGGTGGTGCCGACGTCCAGGACGATCGTGTCACCATTGCTGACCATCGCTGCTGCTGCGCGGCCGATGGCGCGCTTCTGGGCCGCGTCGGCGACCTCCGCCTCCTCGAACCTACGTTCCGCCGGTGCGGCAGCCCGCGGGACAGCACCGCCGCGGACCCGTCTGAGCTGCCCCCGAGCTTGCAGCGCGTCGAGGTCGCCCCGCACCGTGACCTCGGACACCTCGAACCGGCTCGCAAGGTCAGTAACCCGGACGAAGTCACGCTCCCGCAGCAGTGACAGCATCCGGTCCCGTCGGATGCGGGCGGGTACCGGTCCGGTCTCGTTGCCGCTCATCGCGGTCTCCTGACGGTTCGTGCGCTGCGGCGACGGCGCTGGCGATGGCGGAGTCAGCTGCACTCGGCCCAGGCATCGGCGACGATCCGGTCGAGGTCGTCGCGCTGCGGGCGCCAGTCCAGTAGGTCTCGGGCCCGCTCCGAGGAGGCGACCAGCACGGCCGGGTCGCCCGGCCGGCGGGAGGCGTCTTCGGCGGGGATCGGGTGGCCGGTGACCCGCCGGGCCGCCGCGATCACCTCGGCCACGCTGAAGCCCCGGCCGTTGCCGAGGTTGCAGGTCAGCGCGCCGTGCTGATCGAGCCGTTCGACCGCTCGGACATGGGCGTCGGCCAGGTCGGCGACGTGGACGTAGTCCCGCACGCAGGTGCCGTCGGGAGTGGGGTAGTCGTTGCCGAAGACCGTGATGTGGTCGCGGCGTCCCTCGGCGACCTGCAGGACCAGCGGGATCAGGTGCGTCTCCGGGTCGTGGCGCTCGCCGCGACCGGCAACGGCGCCGGCGGCGTTGAAGTAGCGCAGCGTCGCGACCTTCAGCCCGTGGATGCGGTGGTGCCAGGCGAGCATGCGTTCGACGAGCAGCTTCGACTCGCCGTAGGCGTTGGTGGGGACCAGGGGGGCATCCTCGGTGATCGGGACCGTCTCCGGTTCGCCGTACACCGCCGCCGTCGAGGACAGCACGAACCGCTCGACGCCGTGGCGCAGGAGCGCCTCCAGCAGCACCGCCGAGCCGCCGGTGTTGACCCGGAAGAAACGCTCGGGCGCGCGCATCGACTCGCCAGCCTCGATGAGCGCCGCGAAGTGCAGGCAGGCATCGAAGCCGCCATCGGCGATGACCGCATCGATCCGTTCGGGCACGGTGACGTCCACCTCGACGAAGGTGGCGTCGAGGGGGATCGCCGCGCGGTGACCGCGGCTGAGGTCGTCGGCCACGGTGACGGCATGTCCAGCCTCGAGCAGCGCCGCTGCGGTGGTCGCGCCGATGTAGCCGGCACCGCCCGTCACCAGGACCCGCACATCCGCCTCCTCAGGCTCACGTCCCCACTCGGTGCTCGCGCTCCCGGACCGTGCCGGCGTCCGCCGCCTCACCACGGGCCGCGCCGTCGAGGCTTTCGGCATCTTGCCATGAGCTTCGTTTCGCTTACGATAGCCGCGCCAACGCAGGAGACGCCAGTGACCGCCGTGTTCCACGCTCCAGGTCGGGCGAACCTCATCGGTGAGCACACCGACCACACCGACGGGCTGGTCCTGCCGGCGGCGATCGATCGCGGCATCACGCTCAGCGGTGAGCTCGGCGGCCACCGCATCCAGCTCACCTCCGATGATGCCGAGGAGGTCGTCGACGTCGCCGCCGACGGGACCGAGACGCCCGAGAGCGGGTTCGGGCGCTTCGTCGCTGCCGTCGCCGCCGAGCTGGACCGGATCGGACGCGCACCGCTGGGCCTGAGCGGCAGCATCAGCTCGGATCTCCCGCAGGGTGCGGGGCTGTCCTCCTCGGCTGCGCTCGAGGTCGTGGTCGCCATCGCGCTGTGCGAGGCCGCCGACCTCGCCCTGGAGCCGCTGGACCTCGCGGCGCTGTGCCGGTCGGCGGAACACCATGCCGTCGGGGTGCCCTCGGGGATCATGGACCAGGCCGCCTCGATCCTCGGTCGGGCTGGTCATGGTGTGCTGCTGGACTGCGGCACCCTCGAGCACGAGCTGGTGGCGTTGCCCGACGCTCACGTGGTGGTGATCATGGACTCCGGCGTGCGACGACGGCTGGAGTCCTCGGGCTACGGACAGCGCACGCAGGAGCTACGGGCCGCGCTGCCCGTTCTCGGCGGGCGCCGGCCTGCCGATGTCGACCCCGACGAACTCCCCGCGCTGCTGCAGGGACTGGAGAGCGTTCCCGCCCGCCGGCTCCGGCACGTCGTGACCGAGAACGCGCGTGTCCGCGAGGCCGCCGCGGCCTTCGAGGCCGGCGATCTGGCACGGGTCGGCGCGGTCTTCGCCGCCGGTCACGCCAGCCTGCGCGACGACTTCGAGGTGTCGATCCCGGAGCTCGACGCACTGGTGGAACTGGCGGTGGATGCGGGGGCTGTCGCGGCACGCATGACCGGTGGCGGGTTCGGTGGCGCGGCGATCGCGCTGGTGGCTGAGGACCGGGCCGAACACCTCGGTGAGGTCGTGCTGGAGGGCTACCGGCAGCGGTTCCCTCGCGCCGACGGTGCCACCCACCTCTGCCGTGCAGCGGACGGCGCCCGCCGCGTCCGCTGAGCCGAGCCGGACGGACATCGTGCCTGACCGCTTGCGGCCTGCTCAGACCCGCGTCGTGGGGACCTCGCAGCTGACCTCGTTGCGCAGCCGACGACGCAGGGCGTAGGCGAGCACACCGATGCCGCCGATCGCCAGGATCGGCTGGATCGGCTCGAACCAGGTGATCGCGCCGCTGGTGCCGAGGGCGATGAGCACCAGTTTGTTGCAGGTGGGGCACCCGATCGCGAAGAAGGCGAGCAGCCCGCCGATGGTGAAGCGCTTCGCGTCCTCCTGGGCGATCTCCTCCTCGCCCTCTGAGGGCTCCCGCACGTAGGTCGCCAGCAGCAGGCCGGTGAGCACCGCCGTGATCGCGAAGGCGAGGTAGCTCCAGGCCGGCGCCTCGATCTGCCGGCCGAAGACCGGGTTGGGGATGATCGCCGTCGGCAGCCCGAGCAGTAACGCGGCACCACCGGTCCCAGCAGCAACGGCCAGCCAGCGGCGGCGGGACCAGCTTCGCACGGTGGTGTCCTCGCGGTCGGTGACGGTGGGCGGTATGACCGTGGGGTGCAACGCCGAGGGTCCCGGCGATGTTCCCGCCCTCACGATGTGGCATCGCCATGGTCGCGACGAGCGTCAGTCGGCGACCCCACGCTGCGCGATGATCCGGGACGGGGTGAGGCGGACGAGTAGCTCACCTGGGACGGCGTTGCGGGCGCCGAACTCGGCTGCACGCTCGGCGGGGACGTACCGGGCAGCGATGTGGCGCGACCACCGGCTGAGCGTTTCGGGATCCTCGCTGATCGTGCAGTGTCCCTCGAGCACGACGAAGGCGAAGGGGAACACGGGCTCGTCCACGTTGACGGCGGCGCGGGGATCGCGGACGAGGTTGCGGCCCTTCACGCTGTCGGCCCAGGTGGTGAACAGCAGGTCGTCACCGTCGGTGTGGAACCAGATCGGCGCGACGTGGGGACGACCGTCCGCGCGCACGGTGGCCAACTGCGCTGTCGGGGCGCCCGCAGCCAGGAAGGCCCGGCGCTGTACATCGCTCATCCGCTCCACGTCGTCGTTCACTCCAGATCGTGGGTGCTCCACCGCCTCCACGGAGCCCGGACGATGTGGCGGCAGCGGGCATGGCGCCCCCGGCAGTGGGTGGCGCCCCCGGCAGGAATCGAACCTGCGACGCACGGTTTAGGAAACCGACGCTCT
>CAYXJD010000070.1:0-13344 GCA_964465225.1 uncultured Actinomycetota bacterium | reverse complement strand
GCCCCCGTCGTCCAGCGGCCTAGGATCCCACCCTTTCAAGGTGGTGACGCCGGTTCGAATCCGGTCGGGGGTACCTGCACAACCCCTCACCCGCCAGCGAGGAGCCCCCGTGGCCAGCACCATCGAGATCCAGGTCCCCGTCGAGCGCCAGAAGGCCGCGCAGGCCGCCGGCAACTTCGAGCTCGCGGACCTGCCTGGGGTGCTGGCCGAGCCCAGCGCCGCTGTCCGGGTCGGGAAGGCCGTCAAGCAGGACAAGGCCCTCAAGACCGTGCGGTCCCTGACGGGCATCACCAAGCTCACCCCGGGACAGGTCATCGCCAACTACGGGAAGTCGGAGTCCAGGTGGGCGTCGGCGTACCAGAAGCGCCGGGCGGGGACCGCCGAGTTCCACGAGCTGCTCAGCTACGCCCGACAGATCATCGGCCTGGACGAGTCGGGCCAGCTGCTGATCTGCCTGATGGGCCACGCCGGCCAGGGTCCGTGCATCCCGCTGTGGGTGCCACGGGAGGAGGTCACCCTCACCGTCCAGCCCAACGACATCATCCTGCGTTTCGACGACATGAGCTTCGACTGGTGACCACGCTGGACGCGTACCGCGAGACGGCCCACGAGCTGGCCGACCTGGCGGACGTGGCCACCATGCGCGCGTTCCGCCACCACCTCGATGTCCGCACGAAAGCCGATGGGACCTGGGTCACCGCGGTCGACGAGCAGGTGGAGCGCCGGCTCCGCACCGCGATCCGCGAGCGGTTCCCCGGTCACGCCGTCCTCGGTGAGGAGGACGGGCTGGACGGCCCCGCCGATGCCCCGAGATGGGTGCTGGATCCCATCGACGGCACCACCAACTTCGTCAAGGGCAACCCGGTCTTCGCCACCCTGATCGGGCTGCAGCTCGATGGTCGCGACGTGCTCGGGGTCGCCTCGGCACCCGCGCTCGGGACCCGCTTCGATGGGATCGACGGGGGACCGGCCCGCCAGGACGGCCGCGTGATCCGGGTCAGCGAGACGGCCCGGCTCGCGAACGCGGAGGTGGCCTTCGGGGGGCTGTCCCACTTCGTGGACCGGCGACTGGGCAGGGCACCGGAGCTCCTGACGCGAGCGACCGCCCGACAACGCGGCTACGGCGACTTCTGGAACCACTGTCTGGTCGCGGCAGGCAGCACCGACCTGGCGGTGGAGGCCGAGGTGAGCCTCTGGGACCTCGTCGCCGTGAAGGCGATCGTGGAGGCGGCCGGGGGGCGGTTCACCGACCTCGAGGGGGTGGCAACGGCTGACGGCGGCAGCGCGCTGAGCACCAACGGCCACCTCCACGACCAGGCCCTGGACGTCCTGGCCCGGGCGGCCGAGCGCGCCGACGTATGAGCCAGGACGACGCACCGACCGAAGGCCGGCACCCGGGCCACGCACCGACCGAAGGCCGGCACCCGGGCCACGCACCGACCGATGGCATCGTCCGGGCCGCGGCCGCCCCGGAGGACGAGGTGGCACCCCGGCTGCTCGAGGTGGAGCCGGCGGGAGCCGGCACCTTCGGTGATCTGGAGCCGTCGACCCCCCCGATGACCGATGCCCGCGGGCGGCTGCGGCTCTCCTTCAGCCGCATCGACACCTACACCAACTGCCCGCGCAGCTTCCGCTACCGCTACCTCGACCGGCTGCCGACGCTGCCGAGCCCGCACCTGTCCTTCGGCACCTCGATCCACGGGGCACTGGAGGCCTACCACGCGCGCACCCTGCTGGGTCCACTGAGCGAGCAGGAGCTGCTGGAGGCCCTCTACGCAGCCTGGGACCCGAGCGGGTTCGCGGAGCTCCCGCGCGAGGAGCAGTTGACCTACTACCGCCGCGCACAGACCGTGCTGCGCCGCTACCACGCCCGTGGCCTGCCCGCGGACCGGACCACCGCCGCGACGGAGGCGTGGTTCGAGGTCCCCTTCGGCGACACGGCCGTGGTCGTCGGCTCGATCGACCGGGTCGATGTCGACGAGCACGGTGCCCTGCACATCGTCGACTACAAGACCAGCCGACGCGCTCGCTCCCGCGCCGAGGTCGCCCGCTCCCTGCAGTTGTCGCTGTACGCGTTGGCCTGCGAGCACCTCTACGGCGCGCTGCCCGCCACGGTGGCCCTCGACTTCGTGGTGGCCGGCCTCACCGTCACCGTCGAGCTGGAGGAGCTCGACCTGGACCGGGCTCGGCAGGCGGTCCTGGACACCGCAGCGGCGGTCCGGGCCGAGCGCTTCCCGACGACGCCCAACCGGCTGTGTGACTGGTGCGACCACCGGGGTGTGTGCCCGGCGTGGGACGGCGACGACGGCCAGACCTACGGCGCGGCGGTCGACGCCGCTCAGCAGCTCCACCGCCGACTGCGACGAGAGGTGCGAGAGCTGCGCGAGCTCGAGGCCGGTCTCGAACGTCTGGCCGCGGAGCAGGAACTGGACACCTAGCCGCCGCGCCGGCGTTAGGCTTCGCCGGTGCCGACACGGATCGTGCCGGTGACCCCGGGACGAGGAGATGGCGGTGGGCCAGAAGGTCAACGACACCACACGGATCGGCGCGCACCCGGACGTGGTGTGGAACGTGATCACCGAACTGTCCACCTACCCGCAGTGGGCCGGTGGCGTTCGTCACACCGAGGTACTGGAGGAGAACGAGGACGGATCGCCACACCGTGCCCGTTTCACCGTGGATGCCAAGGTGGCGGAGATCAACTACGTCATCCAGTACCTCTACGTCGACTACGACATCACCTGGCACCTGCTCGAGGGCGACACGATCTCCCAGCTCGATGGTGAGTACCGCCTGTACGAGACCGAGGAGGGTGGCACCGAGGTCTACTACGCCCTCGAGGTGGACGTCGACCTCCCCCTGCCGGCGTTCATGAAGAAGCGCGCCGCGCGGACGATCCTGGAGCAGGGGTTGAGCGGTCTGAAGGACCAGGCCGAATCGCAGGCCTGACGGTGCCCCGCGACGACGTCGAGGCCGCCTACTTCGCCCTGCTGCGTGCCCGGGAGGAGGTGGATGCGCTGCGTCGGTACGACGAGTACCTGGTGGCGGAGGCGCAGCGCCTGCGCCGCACCACGAGCGAGGGCGAGGCGCTCCTGGACACCGTCGACCCGCGGCTGACACGGGCGCTGCGCCACACCGAGCAGCCGCTCGCGCAGGCGGTCACCGCGCGCCTGTCCGTGATCGCCGACGAGCGCCGCCACCTGCCGGACCGGCTGGTGGCGGCCGAGGAGTACGTCGCCGAGTGCGAGCGGGACCACGCCGCACGCCGCCGAGGTGGGTGAGGCGTGTACCGCGACGATCCGCTCGACGACGAGGCCGAACTCCGCGAGGTGCTCGGGGAGGCTCCGGTCGACCGGCTGGTCGAGGCCGACGGTGGTCATCCGCAGACCCCGCTCGACGCAGCTCTGGACGTCCTCAGGGTCCTCCAGGGCTGGGTGGACGACCAGACCGCCGGTCGTTGGTTCACCACACCGCAGCGTCGTCTGGAGGGCCGGACGCCGATCGAGGCGCTGCTGGCGGGCGCCCTCGAGGACGTGGAGGACGCTGCCCGGGCCTGGGCTGCGGCGCAGGGGTGAGGACGCTCCCACCGCGGCGATCATCGCGATGCCAGGCACCGGTGCCGGCCCATCGAGCGCGACCGGCTGCGAACCGACCTCGGACGGTCGCGGTCAGGCGGTCGGACTCGCTACCCTTCGCCTTCGCTCCGGGCAACGCGGTGTTGCCCGCCCGCCGTGTCTGCCGTGCATCGCCACCTGGCCGGACATCAGCGTGCCCCTGTCGGCGCGCACCCCATCCGGGCCCCTCCCGCCCGCGCACACTCGAGGTCACCTCCCCATGCCCACCGGACGCGTCAAGGTCTTCCACGCCGATCGCAACTTCGGCTTCATCACCGTCGATGATGGCTCCGAGGCCTACGTGGCCGCGACGGAGGTCGCCGACGGCCCGCTGCACACCGGCGACGAGGTCGAGTTCGAGTTCGGCGAGGGCGACGGTCGCCGGAGAGCGGCGACGGGCGTGACCGTCACCAAGGCGGCACCCGCGGCCAACCCGGTCGGGCGCACGATGGCGAACCCGCCGTCCTGGGACGAACTCGAGGAGCGGGAACGCCAGCGCCGCATGGCACGTCGCCGGCGCCGCTGAGCCCGTCCGTCACCGTGCGACGAGGGGACCGCGGTGGCCACGCTCGGGCGCGGGGATGACCACGTCGTGAACGGCCCGACCGCGCTACCGTCGCGAACGTGAGCGGTGCGGGAGGGGCATGCCGTGGCTCAGGCCGCTGGACCGACGACGACGCCGGCCCGCGAGGTCGACACCGACCCCGAGGTCAGCGCCGACCTGCCCTGGGATGTGATCGTGTGGGACGACCCGGTCAACCTCATGTCCTACGTCGTCTTCGTCTTCAAGCGGGTCTTCGGCTTCCCGGACCACCTCGCGCACAAGTTGATGCTCGAGGTCCACGAGCAGGGACGGGCGCTGGTCGCCTCCGAGCCGCGAGAGCAGGCCGAACGCTACGTGCACGCACTCCACGGGTACGGCCTTCGTGCCACGATGGAACGCACCTCGTGAGCGGCACCTTCGCCCGGAACGGCGACCGGATCCGCCTGCAGCTGCGGCCACCGGAGGTGGAGCTGCTCGGACGCCTCGCCGGTGAGCTGCGCACGGCGCTGGATGCACCCGAGCCGGGCGACCCCGTACGCTCCCGTCTCTTCCCACCCGCGGTGCTCGGCGACCCGGAGGCCGACCGCGAGGTGCGGGACCTGCTGGCCGACGCCCTGCTCGCGGACCGGCTCGACGCTCTGGCCGCCGTGCTCGAGCTCCTCGAGCGGGGACGGCGGTCGCGCGGCCGGCTGGTCGTCGACCTGCGGGACGACGAGCCGTTGCTGGTCCTCGGTGCGCTCAACGACATCCGCTTGGCCATCGGTGCGCGGATCGACATCGAGACGATCGACCGGGAGCAGGTGGGCGAGGACGACCCCGCCGCCTACCCGATCGCGGTCATGGACCACCTCGGCTGGTGGCAGGAGCAGCTGCTCGTGATCCTGGATGGTCGCGACGACACGACCTGATCGACCGCCCCGGCACCACGGGGCACCGCACAGGAGGACGGCGTGCAACTCGGGCTCGGGATCAGTGAGGACCTGCCCATCGCGGTGCAGCAACGGATCGCCACCCACGTGGAGGCGGCCGGGTTCGTCTCCCTGTGGACCAACGAGGCCAGCGGCCGTGACGCCCTCCTGCTCTGCCAGGCCTGGGCGGCCGCCACCACCGACCTGGCGGTGGGGGTCGGTGTGGCACCGATCTGGACCCGGACCCCGGCCCAGTTCGCCATGGCGTCCGCCACGCTCCAGGAAGCCAGCGGCGGCCGCTTCCTGCTCGGGCTCGGGGTGAGCCACGGCGCCACGATGGGGCCCTGGCACGGAGCAGAGGTCACTCGGCCACTGACCGCGAGCCGGGAGCTGCTGACGATCCTGTCCCAACTCGAGGCCGGAGAGCGCAGCGACGTGGACGGCGAGGTGCTGTCCTCACGCCGGTTCCGACTGGCGATCTCCCCACCACCACCGCCGACCCGGCGGTACCTCGCCGCCATGGGACCACGGATGCTGGAGTTGGCGGGCTCGCACGCCAGCGGTGCCCTGCTGAACTGGGCGGGGCCAAACGAGGTGGCCCGCGCGGGGGACCGCGTGCGCGAGGGGGCCCGGGCGGCAGGCCGTGACCCGGGGGAGGTCGACGTCGCGGCCTACGTCCGCGTGGCCGTGGCCGACGACCGCGATGCCGCCCGTGCAGCGCTCGCGACCCAGATCGGCCAGTACGGCGCCCTGCCGGCCTACGCGGCCCATCTGGAGCGCCAAGGCTTCGGTCCCGCGCTGGAACGTGCCCGCGCGGCGCACCGCTCGGGCGCCGACGGTGCCGGGCTGGCCGAGGCACTCGGCGCGGAGACCCTGGATGCACTGGGGTGGGCGGCCAGGCCCGGCGACGACGCCTCGGGCCTGCTCGCCAGGTACGCCGATGCCGGACTCGACCACCTGGTCGCCCGGGTGGTCGTCGTGGACGGCGACCCCGTCGCCAGCATCGATGCGGCCGTGCGTGCGCTGGATGCCTCCACGGGCTGAGCTGCGACGGCGACCGGGCGGGTTCCGGGACCGGGCGCGTTTCAGGGACCGGGCGAGTTCCGGGACCGGGCGGGTTCCGGGACCGTCCTGGTCGGGGACGGACGACCCCCAGCCAGCGACCGTCCGGGCTACGACGGACGACCCCGCCGAGCGAGGCCTGCCACCAACTGCCGAGACTCCGGGACCTGCAGCAGCCAGGTCACGAGTAGGTACATCGCGCCGGTCCCGCCGCCAGCGACCAGCAAGCGCACGAGTGAGCCACTGCCCGCCGGCAGCAGCAGGAACAGGCCGGGGCTGAGTGCCAGGCTTGCGGTGGCCGCGATGACCAGCCGACCGAGGGTCCCACCACCCAGCCGGGGGCGAGCCGCCAGGTACGCGACCTTGCGTCGCAGGAGCAGGAACTCCAGCCACGAGCCGACCAACGAGCCGGCGGCCAGCCCCACGGCCCCCAGGCGCAGTTGGTTCTCGGTCGCTGCGCGCAGCGCCGCGTCGGGCGGCGCCAACGTGGGCAGCTGCGCGCCATCGGCCAGCACGAACCCGGCTGGCGCGGCCAGATCGACCACGAGGCGGTCGAGGTTGAACATCAAGGGCACGGCCACCGTGAGCGCCACCACCACGCGGATGACCGCGATCAGCGCGGGGGTCCGGGCATCGTCGACGGCGTACAGGACGGATTGCAGCAGTCGTGACGCCGTGGCCGGCAGGAGCCCGAGGCTGTAGACCCCCAGCACGGCCGCCACCTGGAACGCGGTGGCGGCGTCGAAGGCCCCCCGGCCGAACAGCAGGTCGACGATGTCGCGCCCCAACAACAGGTAGGCGACCATCGTCCCCATGACGAAGAACGCGCTGCGGGCCAGGCCCGCATCGAGGCGTCCGGCCAGTGCTGCCCGTCCTCGTTCCCCCAGGGTCGACAGCGACGGCAACTCGGCCGCGGCGACGCTCATGCCGAACAGCGCGATCGGCAGCAGGTAGAAGGTCTGCGCGTAGCCGAGCACGGCGACGGCACCGACGGCCAACAGCGACGCGATCGCCAGCTCCACCAGCGCCGAGAGCTGCACGACGCCGCGCCCCAGCACGATCGGTCCGAAGGCACGCAGCACCGTCCGGACGCCGGACAGCTGTCGGTCCAGTGAGACCTGCAAGCTGCCACGCAGGACCCGACGCACCGTCGGAACCTGGACCCCGACCTGCAAGACCCCTCCGAGCACGACACCCCAGGCCGCCGCCACCGCCGGATCCACCACCGCGGCGGCCCCGAGCGTGAACAGCCCGATGAGGATGCCGAGGTTCCACAGCACGGGCGCGACGTAGGACAGGAAGAAGCGCCGGTGGGTGTTGAGGACGCCGAGGCACCACGCGGAGACCACGAGCAGGCCGATCCCGGGGAACATGATCCGCACCAGCGTGACCGTGAGCTCGAGACGCTCCCCGACGAACCCCGGGGTGATGAGGCGGACCAGCGGACGGGCGAACAGGATCCCGGCCACCGCCAGCAACCCGACCAGGACGATCAGCAGTCCGAGCACCGCACCGGCGACACGGCCGGCCTCCTCCTCGCGATCCTCGGCCAGCAGGCGTGAGTACGTGGGGATGAACGAGGCGGACAGCACGCCCTCGCCGAGGAGGTTCTGGAGCAGGTTGGGGATCTTCAGTGCGGCCCGGAACGCGTCCGCGCCGACGTTGGCCCCCAGGAAGAACGCGAGCGCCGCGTCGCGCACCAGCCCCGACAGACGCGACAGCGCGATCCCCGCCGCGATCAGCGAGGAGGAACGGCGCATATCGCCCTGCCCGGTCCTCGGCGACGGGCCCGCAGCGGCCGGGGTGCCGTGGCCCGCAGGGGGACCCGCCCCATCGGGCTCGTCGCCACCGAGCGGTGGGTCGTCCGGCGTGGCCGACGGGTCGTGCGGATCCTCATCCACGGCCGCTCACGCCCATCGCCGTGGCCGGTCCCGCAACTGCCCGAGCCCGAGCTCATCGCACCAGGCCAGGTACGGCTCGCGAGGTACCCCCGTGACCGCCAGGCCGTCGATCGCCACCTCGGGATCGAGGCCGGTGTCGAGCCGGGTGAGCTCGCGGTACAGCAGCGCCTCCTCACGGCGCTCCGCCAGGGTCGCGGCCACCCGACCCGCCGCGCGCACCGACACCGTCCACTCGGCGGGATCGTCGGGTACGGCCTCCAGCGTGCCGTACGCGCCGAGTAGCGCCGCCGCCGTCTTCGCCCCGATCCCGGGCAGCCCCGGGATGCCATCGGCGTCGTCACCCACCAGGGCCAGCAGATCGGGGATCGAAGCTGGCGCCACCCCGAACCGCTCCCTGACCGCCGCCTCGTCCCGGACGACACCACGGGCCCGGTCGACCTGCACGATCCGCTGGCCGTCGACCACCTGGGCGAGATCCTTGTCGGGCGTGAGGATGCGGACCTGCTCCACCTCCGGGGCCAGGTGCACCGCCGCCCCGGCCAGCCGGTCGTCCGCCTCGACGCGTTCGCACCGCCACACGTGCAGCCCGAGGGTGGTGACGGCGACCTCGGCGTCCTCCAGCTGGGCGAGGAGAGCCGGATCGACCCCCTCGGAGCTCTTGTAGGCGGGGAAGCGCTCGTTGCGCCAGCTCTCGATCGGACGGTCGAACGCCGCGCCGAGGTGGGTGACCACCTCCGCCTCGTCGTCGAGCAGCGCCAGCAGGCTGGCGACCAGCCCGACGGTCGCCTTGATGTCGCGACCATCGGGGGCCGTACGGGGGGGACGCTTGGAGTAGTGGGCGCGGAACAGCTCGTAGGTGCCGTCGACCAGGTGGAGACGGTGCGGGTGCTGCCCACCTCCGTCCGTGGCCATCGTGGCTCCTCTCACCTCTGGCGGCACGGTAGTCCAGCGCTACGGTCGCACCGACGAGGCAGGAGGTGCCGGCGCGGTGCGGGGAGCTGGTGATCACACCGATGACGGCCGAACTGATGCTGCCCACACCGACGATGGGCACACCAACGCTGCCCACACCAACGCTGCCCACACCGACAACCAGCGATCACGGCCGCTGCCGACGGCCCCCGATGGCCGGGTGCGGCCGCCGCGACCGGTCCCTCCGTCCGTATGGGCCCTTCCCGACCCCGACACCGGCCGACAGGAGGAGCTGATCGGCTTCGGTGCCGATCTCGCACCGGCCACGCTGATCGACGCCTACCGCCGGGGGATCTTCCCCTGGCCCCACGAGGACACGCCGCTGCCGTGGTTCTCCCCGGATCCCCGTGGTGTGCTGACCACCGCGTCCCTCCATCTCTCACGCAGCCTCATCCGCACGCTGCGCCGGTGCGGCTGGACCACCACCGTCGACGTGGACTTCGCCGGCGTCGTCAACGGATGCGCGGCCCGTGACCACGAGGGCACCTGGATCACGCCTGAGATGGCGCGCGCCTACCAACGCCTGCACGAGCTGGGCTGGGCGCACAGCGTGGAGGTCTGGGAGGGACAGGAGCTCGTGGGCGGTATCTACGGCGTCCAGATCGGAGCGGTCTTCACGGGCGAGTCGATGTTCCACCGGCGCACCGATGCCTCCAAGGTCGCGCTCGTCGACCTCCTCGATCGTTTCACCTCGGCGGGGGGATCGCTCATGGACGTCCAACTGGTGACCCCGCACCTGGCCACCCTCGGCGCCCACGAGGTGCCACGGTCGGTCTTCCTCGCCGACCTTCGCTCGCTCAGCCAGCGGACCGTGCGGATGGCCGTCGCACGCCGTTCCGTGACGCTGCTCGCGACGTCGGGCACACTGGCCCGAGAGGACGCCGAGCCCGGCCACCCCTTCGACCACCGATCCAGCACCGCCCCGTGACCCGGATGCCGGGTGCGCCGGGTCGCACACCACGCCATCCCGCGACGCCCCACCGCGCCGTCGGCCGTGCGTGACGCGACCACGACGCGATCGCCGGTGACGCCGTGCCGGTCCGACCGGGCCCGACGACCACCGGTGATGCCGGGACCCGAGCGGTTCCCGGAGTGCACGGTGCGCCCCCGGATCCGCGGCTCCCGCTGGATCGACGCCGAACGAGAGGCACACGACGTGACCGAGACCATGAGCACCACCACGAGCATCGAACGCCGTTACCCGGACCAGGACTTCGAGGTCCGCGATCTCTCCCTGGCCGAGTGGGGGCGCAAGGAGATCGGCCTCGCCGAGCGTGAGATGCCCGGGCTGATGGCCCTGCGCGAGCGCTTCGTGGGCGAGCAGCCTCTGGCCGGTGCCCGCATCGCCGGCTGCCTGCACATGACGGTGCAGACCGCCGTGCTGATCGAGACCCTCCAGGAGCTCGGTGCGAGCGTGCGCTGGTCCTCCTGCAACATCTTCTCCACCCAGGACGAGGCTGCCGCGGCGGTCGCGGCGGCCGGCACGCCCGTGTTCGCCTGGAAGGGTGAGACCGAGCAGGAATACGTCTGGTGCATCGAACAGACGTTGACCTGGCCCGACGGATCCGGTCCGAACCTGTTGCTCGATGACGGGGGCGACCTCACCGCCCTGGTCCACGACGCGCACACCGACCTCCTGCCGGAGCTCCTCGGGGTCTCAGAGGAGACCACCACCGGCATCAAGCAGCTGCGGTCCTGGCAGAAGCGTGGGACCCTGCGCATGCCGGCCATCAACGTCAACGACTCGGTCACCAAGTCCAAGTTCGACAACCTCTACGGGTGTCGCGAGTCGCTGATCGACGGCATCAAGCGCGGCACCGACGTGATGATCGCCGGGAAGGTCGCGGTCGTGGCGGGCTACGGCGATGTCGGCAAAGGGTGCGCCCAGGCACTGGACGGCATGGGTGCCACGGTCTACATCACCGAGATCGATCCCATCAACGCCCTGCAGGCGGCCATGGAGGGCTACCGGGTCGTGCGGATCGACGAGGTCATCGACCAGGCCGACATCGTGGTCACCGCCACCGGCAACATGGGGGTCGTGACCCACGACCGGATCCTCGAGATGAAGGACCACGCGATCCTGTGCAACATCGGCCACTTCGACACCGAGATCGAGACCGAGGCACTGCGCGCCTACGAGTGGACCAACATCAAACCGCAGGTCGATCTGGTCCACCTGCCGAACGGCCGGAAGGTGCTGCTGTTGGCGGAGGGTCGTCTGGTCAACCTCGGCAACGCCACCGGCCACAGCTCGTTCGTGATGTCCACCTCCTTCACCAACCAGGTGCTCGCCCAGCTCGAGCTCTGGCAGCACCACGACGACTACAAGGACGAGGTCCACGTGCTGCCCAAGCACCTCGACGAGGAGGTCGCTCGGCTGCATCTGGACAAGATCGGCGCCCACCTGACCGAGCTGACCCCCACGCAGGCCGGCTACCTCGGTGTCGACGTCGACGGTCCGTACAAGGAGGACAGCTACCGGTACTGATCGCTTCGATCGCGCTCACCGCCCGGCCCCGATCACCTCGCCGCCCGGCCCCGACCGCCTCGGGTCCGGGCGGTTTCGCGCGGGCCACCGCGCCCGCGAGGTGGAACGGTCGAGGTAGCTTCCCTCAGCGTCTCGAGTCGCATACCGTGCGTGCTGTTGCTCCCGTGGCTCGAGATCGCACCGGATCAGGGCTCACGTCGGGGGGAGAACGTGCCGATACCCCCGGGGAGCACGGGCGTGACCACGGACGGACCGTCGGAAGACGCGAGCTTGGACGAGGAGGACACGGTGCGCCGACAGCGCCGCAGGACCGGCATGCTGACCGCTGCAGGAGTGGCGGTGCTCGCCATGATCGGGGCCGGCGCCGCGGTCGCGCAGTCCGACGATGGGGTCGCCACGGGTTCGAGCCCCGATGCGCTGCTCGAACGTCTCGACGTGCTGGAGGTGGATCTGCCCAGCCAGGTCCCACCGGCCGGTGTCGACCTCGCGCGGACCTCGACCTGGGGCACCCTGCAGGGTGACGCCACCAGCGTCCGCGCCATCCTCGACACACTCGAGCCGGACCTGCGCCAGCTGTTCATCGACGCCGACGACGCTGAGGGCGACGTCGCCGAGGGGGTCGCCCTGGTGGCACGCGGGTGGCTGGACATCTGGACCGGGACCACCTCGATCGCCGTCGCGGAATCCGCGGACCTGGCCTTCCCCATCGGGACCACCGACGCCAGCGGCGTCGCCACGGGCGCCGACGAACTGCGTGGCCCCATCGAGGTCGGCCTCGAGCTGCTGCTGCAGGGCCAGGACCGTCACCTCGCCGGCTACGGTCTGCTGAGCGCCCTCGCTGAGGCCCCCTTGGATGCCCAGCTGCGTCTGGACGACCGCGCCGCCGATGCTGCGGCGTTCGATGAGCAGGTCCGTCCGGCGGTCGTCGAGATGCTGTCGCAGCCGAGTCCCTCGGTACTGGTCCCGACCGAGCGCTTCGAGACCGATGCTCCCGGTGTGCGCAGCCGTGCCACCTCGCTGTCGGCGGTGTGCGTGGACCGCGAGGCGCTGGAGGAGCTCGGCGGCACAGCCACCGACGAGGTGCTCGCCCAGCTCGAGGCCGTCGACCGAGCCGACTGCCAGGATCTGCCGGGTGCCGGCACCGGGTGAGGACGGCGTGCAGAGCATCCCCAAACCCGACGAACTGCTGGCCCTGCACGACGTCACCGCTGAGCTGTTCACGACGTTGAAGGGCTGGTTCGACGTCGGGGACGAGGTCACGATCTCCCTGGCGGACATCGACAGCGCCGTCGAGGAGCTGGGTGAACCGGTCCTGATCGCCGCGATGGCGATGCGCAAGCTCCAGGCCCTTCGCCTGCTCGCCCAGCCCGGGGTCCGCACCACCACCGACGTGGTCGTGACCATCGTGCAGGACCTTGATCGGGCGCTGCTGCAGGCGCCGGCGATGTGGCTGAAGCGCACCGCGGCGAGTACCGACTGGGACGCCGAGTTCGCGGCGTTGGTCGACGAGGACGACGACCTCTCGACCGACGGCGGTGGTCCGGACGACGCCGCCCCGGTGGGGGAGGCAGCGCCTCCGGCCACCGCTGGCCCCTCGACGGGCGACCAGGACCCGGCCGTGACGCGGTTCCGCGAACTGCACGCCGGACTGCACCGCGCACTGCGGGCCGTGGTCACCGCCAGCGAGGGCGAGATCCGCATCCTGGTCTGAGGCCGGGAGGCCCGGGGGACAGGGCCGAGCGGCCCCGGCGTGGATGGGCGCTGCCTGCCACCCTGGCGAGCGCGGCGCGCACCAGCGGATACGGTGACGCTGCCTTCTACGAGGCGACTAGTAGTGTGCACTTTTCCCGGT
>CAYXJD010000069.1:7582-13420 GCA_964465225.1 uncultured Actinomycetota bacterium | reverse complement strand
CTGCACATGCCGCTCCTGGTGGTGGACTGCAGCCGCGGTCAGCGCAGCTGGGAGGCCTGCGACTCGAGCAGCCGCTCACGCAGCTCGCTGCCGAGTGCTTCCGGCGGGACCTGGCCGGAGACCACGGCCTCGATCAGGAGGAGCTCGGCAGGGGTGTAGACGGTGCCGCCGGGCGCCTCCAGGGTGGCAGCGGGGATGTCCCCACTCGCGACCAACCGTTCGAGCAGGAGCAGTTCCTGGTTGACGGCCTGCTGCGGGATGTAGCCCTGCTCGGCGAGGCGCTGCAGGAACGCCTGCGAGCCGACCTCGGGGCTGGCCACTGCCGTGGCGCTCGTCGTCGCCTGGCCGGTGCCGCCGTCGGCCATGACGACGGTGGTCGCCACGCCGACGATCGCGACCAACGCGACGATCATCGCGGCCCACCCGCGTTGGCTGGTTCGCGGAGCGGGGTCGGTGGTACCCGACCCCACTGCGCCGGAGCCGCTGTCGGCCCCGACAGCGGTGCTCGTCGGACCGATCATCTGGCCTGGCGCCGGCGCCTGCTCGACGGTCGGGGTCTTCGTGGTCCTGATCAGCATGTGTGTCTCTCTTCGTCGGGGACTGGCCCCAGGACCATGCGGGACCCCGCCCGCAGACCGGCAGGAACCGGTTGCAGATGGGCAGCAGACCCCCGGCCGCCGAGCGTGAGACCAGCGGTGTCACCGCGACCAGTGGTCGATCTCGGTCGCCTTCACGGCGGCCCAAACGCTGCGGCCCTCGGTGAGCTGCAGGTCGGCCAGGGCCGCCGCCGTCACCTGCGCGACGATCGGGACGGGACCATCGAGGTGCACGCGCACGTCGTCACGGTGGATGTCGAGCGCGTCGACGGTCGCGCGCCACACGTTGCGCGGGCTGCCGTTGGGACGCTCGGGGTGGAGAGCGACGGCGCGCGGATGGATCGCCACCGCGACCTCGCCCGCCGGGGCGGCGGTGCCGACGGTCAGCTCGGCGCCGCTGTCGAGCGTGACGGTGTGCCCGTCGATGCGGCCGTGGTAGTGGTTGAGACCGACCAGTCGGGCGGCCCAGGCGGAGCGTGGCCGTCGCGCGATCTCATCGGGCGCGTCGTCCTGCACGACCCGGCCCCCTTCGAGTACGACGATGCGGTCCGCGAGGCTGATCGCCTCGAGCGGATCGTGGGTGACGAGCAGGGTCGGCCCCGCGAAGGCGGCGAGGTGACGCGCGAGCTCGCGGCGCACCGCACGGCGCGCGTCGACGTCGAGCGCGGCCATGGGTTCGTCCAGCAGCAGCACCGCGGGGTCGGTGGCCAGCGCCCGGGCCAGCGCGACCCGCTGCGACTGCCCCCCGGACAGGGCTGCCGGGCGGGTGCCTGCCACCGCTGCGAGTCCGACCCGTGCCAGCCACTCCCGAGCGTGGGCCCGTGCCTCGGCTGCTGGCACGCCGCGGGCGCGGGGACCGAAGGCGACGTTCTCCAGCGCGGTGAGGTGGGGGAACAGCAGGTGCTCCTGGAAGACGACCCCGAGCTGCCGGTCCTGGGCCGGCACCCGCACGCCGGCGCTCGGGTCCTCGACGAGGCGTCCGCCGACCTCGATGCGGCCGTGCCCAAGGGGGACGAGACCGGCCATGGCACGCAGCAGGGTGGTCTTGCCGGCGCCGTTGGGACCCACGACGGCCACGACCTCCCCGGGGGTGACCGCGACCTGCACGTCGAGGTCCAGCGCCCCGAGGCGCAGTCCCACCCGCGCGTCCAGCCAGCGGTCGATGGGACCGCGGTGATCCGTGGCGGGCGTCGCGTCCGATCGGGAGGTCATGCGCTGGTCAGGAAGCGATCGCGCAGCGCGACGAGCACGGCCACGGACACGGCGAGCAGCACGAAGCTGAGCAGGTAGGCGGCCTCGGGGTTGCGTTCGAGCTCGAGGTAGACGGCCAGTGGCAGGGTCTGGGTCCGTCCGGGCAGGTTGCCGGCGAAGGTGATGGTCGCGCCGAACTCGCCCAGTGCCCGCGCCCACGCCAACGCCATCCCGGCCAGCAGCGACGGCGCGAGCATCGGTAGCACCACCCGTCGGAGGATCGTCCAGCGCTCGGCGCCGAGGGTCGCGGCCGCGTCCTCGAGGCGGCGGTCCAGCAGGCGGAGTCCGGACTCGACGGTGACCACCAGGAACGGCATCGCGACGAACGTGGCGGCGAGCACGGGCGCCGCGGAGGTGAAGGGCACGGTGATGCCGGTGAGCTGCTCGAGCGGGCGGCCGATCAGGCCTCGACGCCCGAACGCGGCCAGCAACCCGACCCCGCCGACCACCGGGGGCAGCACCATCGGCAGCAACGCCAGCGCGCGCAGGAACGGCTTGCCCGGGAACTCGACCCGGGCGAACAGCAGGGCGAGGGGAACGCCGAGCACCGTCGACAGCGCCAGCGCGGCCAACGAGGTCGTCAGCGACAGCCGCAGGGCCTGCAGCACCACCGGGTCGGTGAGCAGCTCGCCGGCGCGAGCCCACGGCGTCCTGAGCGTCAGCGCGAACAGGGGCAGGACGAGCAGGACCAGAGCGACCACGCCCAGCATCACGACGGACCGGGGAGGTCCCCCCCCGGAGCTCGCGGACCTGGTCGTGGCCGTGTCCGTGCTGAGCTCGCTCACGGGGCCGTGAACCCGTGGTCGGCCAGGATCTGCTGCCCCTGCTCGCTCAGCACGAAGGCGACGAAGGCGTCCGCCACCTCGGGGTTGGGGGCGTCGGCGAGCCGGGCGATCGGGTAGGCCGCCGGGACGTTCTGTCCGGCGGGCAGTTCGACACCGTCGACGCGGCCGTCGGCGGCGACGATGTCGCTGGCGTAGACGATGGACGCGTCCGCCTCGCCGAGCTCGACCTTGGATCGCGCCGCCCGGACGTCCCGCTCCAGTGACACCGGGGTCACCGCGACCCCGGCGGTGTCCAGCGCCTGCCGTGCGTAGCGGCCGGCGGGCACCTCCTCGGCCGGCAGGACCAGCAGCAGCTGCGGATCGGAGAGATCGTCCAGCTCGTCGATGCCGAGGGGGTTACCAGGCTCGACGGCTATCGCCAGCCGGTTCGCGGTGAACACCTCGGGGGCGGTGGCGAGCTCGCTGGCGTCCGCGACCACGCCCATCTGCACCTCGTTCGCGGACGCGAACACGTCCGCAGGAGCGCCCTCGACGATCTGGGAGGCCAGCGTCTGGCTCCCGGCGAGGTTGAGCACCACTTCGACCCCGGGCTCGGCGTCGGTGAACGCGTCGGCGAGTTCGCCGAACGCATCGGTGGCCGAGGCAGCGGCGAACACCAGCAGCTCACCGGACCGGCCGCCGCCCGACCCGTCGGACGCACCGCCGTCCGCGTCGGACGTACAGGCTGCCGTCAGCAGTGCGCCCGCCAACAGCAGGACCACGGCGGTCACCGCCCCACCTCGACGGGTAGCTCGTGCTGCGGACACCCCGGTCGTTGCCATCAGGCCGCGATCTCCACACCCACCTGGGCCAGGTCGTAGCCACCCACCCGTTCCAGCCGGCGCCGCAACCTCGCCCCGACCAGCTCGTCGAGGAACAGCTGCACGGCCGGGGCGTCCAGCGACGCCGAGGTGGTCCACAGCTGGGAGGCGTGCACCTCCAGCGGGTGGAAGACCACCCCGGCCGCCAGCGCGGCGGGTTCGATCGTGACCGCGACGGTCCCATTGATCGCGGCCCGGTGGGCGGCCTCCTCGTGGCTGCCGACGACGGGACCCGGGGGCCGTGCCGGGGTGACCCGGCCGAGGGCGGCGACGGCGCGCTCGAAGGCAGCCTGGCTGCCTGCTCCCGGTTCCCGTTGTACGACCGGCACGTGGCCGCTGAGCGCCGCCTCGACCCAGTTCACGGGCGCATCGGCCGGCGCGGCGAGCCCGACCTGCCAGCGCGCGACCCACCAGCGACGGGTCCCGGCCGGCGCGAGTTGCGCAGCGTCGTCCGGTCCGTGCACGATCGCGGCGTGCACCCGTCCTGCGGTCAGGGCCGCCGCGGCGCTCCGGCTCGAGGTCAGCACCGGGACGACCCCGCCGCCACGTGTCTCCAGCAGCCCGGCGACCGTCGCGATCGCGGGATCGCAGCCGGCGACGAGCGCGCCGTCGCGCGCGGGCTCGAACCGTTCGACGGCCCCGTCGCGTACCACGGCATCCGCCCGGGCCCACGCCGCACCCGAGTCCGTGCTCGGCACGCACACCACCCGTTCGCCCACCGTCACCGTGCGGACCAGCGCACCCTCCCGCAGGGGTGCGGTCACCCCGACCACCTCGTGGGCCGGTGGCGTGACGAGCAGCTCCTCGACCGGGACGCCCAACGTGCCGGCGAGCGCCACGGCGGCGTCGACACGCGGGAGATGGCGTTCCGCCTCGACCGCCCCCACCAGTTGACGGCTGACCCCCGCCAGCTCCGCCAGGCGCGCCTGGGTCAAGCCCTGCTCCAGCCGCAGCCGACGCACCTGCGCACCCAGCATCGTCGTGACCTCTCGCCGTGGAGGGAAGCCAGCAAAGTAGCGCTCTGCCAGGAACCTGGCATCACTACCGCGCCGCCGTCGGTGGTGGGCACCGCGCAGATGGCGCCGCTGGCTGCGCGGTGCCTCGGTCCCCGGGATCGGCGACGTCGCTCGGCCGCTGCTGGTCTCAGCTCCGGTGGCGTGCCGCTGCGCCCGCGACGTCCAGCGCGATGCCGGTCTCGCGCTCGGAGACCGCCCACAGCACCCGGATGGCGCGGTCGAGTCCGACCACCCGCAGGACCGGCTTGCGGACCGGCGGGCCGTTGTTGCCCCACAGCGGACCGTAGAAGCCCCCGCCGGGTGCATCCGGGTCGGTCGCCGCGCGCAGCTGCGGGAGCGCGCCCTCGGCGGCGGACATGCCCGTGCGCTGCTGCAGCCGCTCGAAGAAGTGCGTGAGCGGACCTCCGTGTTCGCGGACCGACCGGGCTTGCAGGTCGGTCTGCGCGAGGCCGGGGTGGGCGGCCAGGCTCCTTGCCGGCAGACCGGCATCCTCGAACTCGCGCTGCAGTCCGAGCGCGAAGTGGAGGTTGGCCAGCTTGGCCTGTCCGTAGGCCTTCCAAGGCCCGTAGCTGCCCGCCAGGTGCGGGTTACGGGGATCCACCCGGCGCCCCATGTGGTGTGCGGTGCTCGTGACCGTGACCACGCGGGCAGCATCGGCTCGTACCAGCGCCGGGAGGAGCCCAGCCGTCAGCGCCCAGTGTCCGAGGTGGTTGACGCCGAACTGCATCTCGAAGCCATCGGCGGTCAGGCGTTCCGGCTGGGCCATCAGCCCGGCGTTGTTGATGAGCAGGTCGACACGCTCGTGGCTCGCACCGATGTGTTCCGCCGCCTCTGCGACGGAGGCGAGGTCCCCGAGATCGAGCGGCACGAGCTCGAGTGCCGCATCGGAGACCTCGGCCAGGACCGCGGCGCTGGCCTGCTCGGCCTTGCCCTGATCCCTCGCCGCCATCACCACGGTCGCTCCATGGGCGGCCAGCGCCCGGGTGGTCTCCAGGCCCAGGCCGCCGTTGGCGCCGGTCACGACAGCGATCCGCCCGCGCAGGTCGGGGAGGTCACGGGTGGTCCAGGACACGGGCAGCTCCGATGGTGTGGGCCGGGGAGTGTGCCAGGCTCGGCGCTCCCGGTTCCGCGTACGGGGAGCTGGGCACGGCGGTGGGCCGAGCTCGCCCCCTGCTGTCGGCGATGCCCGGCCTGGTGCGGGCGGGAAGCTCCGGCGCCGTGGGTACGTTGGTCCTGGTCCGGGCACCGATCGGGGGCCCGTGGAGTCCGTGCCGCTGCAGGAGCGACCCATGTCCAACGACGCCGAACCGTCCGGCAGCATGGCGCCGCG
>CAYXJD010000069.1:0-7482 GCA_964465225.1 uncultured Actinomycetota bacterium | reverse complement strand
TCGTCAGGTGCCGCGGATGCGTCGCCGCGCGCCGAGGGTGCCTCGTCGGGCACCCAGGACGCGTCACCGGGGAGCGGTTCCGGCTTCGGGGGGCTGTTGGCACCTGTGGTCGTGCTGCTCGTGGTCGGTGCCCTGGCCATCGCGGCGATGACGGGGGGCTCGTCCGACGGCGATCCCGACACGGCCGCACCTGAGGTGGCGGCGGAGGCGGGCGAGGACCCGACCGCGGACATCGCCGAGGATCTGGCGGTGGAGGAGGACCCTGGCCAGCAGCAGGAGGCGCTCGCGGAGGAGCAGCAGGCCCAGGAGGAGGCGCGGGCCCAGTTGGCCGCGCTGGCGACGCGTGAGGCGGACGATCCGCGGGCCCTCGGGGACGTGGACGCCCCCGTGGTCATGGTGGAGTGGGCGGACTTCCTCTGCCCCTTCTGTGGCGTGTTCGCCCGGGACACGGAGCCGGAGCTCATCGAGCGGTACGTGGAGACCGGCATCCTGCGGATCGAGTGGCGGGATCTGCCCTTCCAGGGTGAGGAGGCCGTGCTGGCCGCGATCGGCGGCCAGGCCGCCGCTGAGCAGGACGCCTTCTGGGCCTACCACGAGGTGATGTTCGCGGCCGACCTACGCAGGGGCGACGGCCGGATGAGCCGGGAGTTCCTGCTCGAGGTCGCGGCGGAGCTCGACCTCGATGTCGAGGCGTTCGACGCCGCGCTCGACGACCCCGCGCTCACCGAGCAGGCCCAGGCGGAGGCCGTGCAGGCACAGTCGCTCGGGATCACCGGCACCCCGGCCTTCATCGTCGGGGGCTACCCGCTGGTCGGCGCGCAGCCCCTGGAGGCCTTCGTCAACGTGATCGAGAACGCCGCGATCGAGGCGGGCGCAGAGCTGCCGTGATCGAGATCGGCTACCTCGCCGCCTTCCTGGGTGGGGTCCTGACCCTGCTCAGCCCCTGCGGCGCGCTGCTGCTGCCGTCCTTCTTCGCCTACGCGTTCGACCGTCCCGGGGTGCTGCTGGCACGGACCGGGGTGTTCTACGCCGGGTTGGCGGCGGTGATGGTGCCGCTCGGTACCGGGGCGGCGTTCGCGAGCCAGGTGCTGCTCAGCAACCAGGAGCGGCTGATCGTCGCTGCCGGGTGGCTGCTGGTCGTGCTCGGGGTGCTCACCGCGGCAGGCGCGGGACGGCTGCTGCCATCGCTGGGCGGTCGCGTCCAGGGCCGGGTGGCCGGCCGGACCTCGCCGGCGGCGGTGTTCGGCCTCGGCGCGGTCTACGGCGTCGCCGGCTCGTGCGCCGGCCCCATCCTCGGTGCCGTGCTGACGATCGCCGCCCTCGACGGCCGTCCGGCGCACGGTGCCGCACTGCTGGCCGTCTACGCGCTGGGGATGGCGGCGCCGCTGTTCCTGCTGGCTGGAGCGTGGCAACGCTTCGAGCTCGGTCAGCGTGGTTGGCTGCGCGGACGGGCCGTGCAGCTCGGACGCTTCGAGCTGCACACCACCTCGCTGGTCACCGGGGTGCTGTTCGTCGCGATCGGGGCGTGGCTGCTCGTCTCGGGAGGCTCGATGGCCCTGCCGGGCCTGCCGGACACGACCCAGCTGGACCTGACCGCACAGGGCTGGCTGCTCAGGCTCGATCGCCTCGCGCCGGACCGGCTGGTCCTGACCGTGATCGCGGTCATCGCCGCGCTCGTGCTGCTGTGGCGGGGCTGGTCGGCGCGGCGGCGTCGTGCCGTGGTCACCAGCGCGAGCGGGACTCCTCGGCGAACCCGACCAGGCCGCTGATCTCCAGGCGCTCGCCGTCGGGCCCGGGAACGTGGCCGGCCCAGGTGCCGAAGACCTGGTGCACCTCGGTGCCGATGACGAGCGCCTCCGTGCGGGCGTGGCGGTCGAAACGCGGGGTCAGCGTGACCACCAGCGCCCCGTCGGGGGAGCGCACCGTCCAGGGCTCCAGCGGGCGCTCCCAGTCGTACTCCCAGTCGAGCTCGTCCCCGAGCTTCTCGACCCGACCGTCGACGGTGATGCCGTTCTCCGTGGCGCCGGTGCCGGCGGTCCACCTCCCGCCGAGCTGCAGCCCGACGACGCGGCCGTCACCGGACCGACCCGCGCCGCCGCCCCAGTTCCACCGGGTCCGGTAGGGCCAGCGGCCGCGGCCGATGTCGAGCACCCCCCAGGCTTCCTCGCCGTTGCCACCCTGCCCGTCGCCGTTCCCGCCCGGCCTGTCGCCGTTCCCGCCCGGCCCGCCGAGCTCGAACCGTTCGTCGCCGACGACCAGGGTGCCGGTCGCCGGCCGGGCCTGGTGCTTGGAGGTGTACTGGAACCGCCGGTCGCTCCAGGGGATCACCACATCGACGGTGCCGTGCCCCGCGGGCCACAGGATGGTGGACTCCAACTGCCCGATCCGCCCATCGCGCTCACGCCACCGCGCCACGAGGTGGGTGCCATCCGCGTCCTCCACCACCTCGACGCCGAGGTGGTGGTGGCGGAACACCAGAGGGGCGGTGCCGTAGTGGTCGGGGAGGTCGATGCCGCGCGCCAGTGGCACGCTGATCTCGCGTCCTCCGCTGCGACCCGACGGCAGGTGTGCCCACCACACCCCGACGATGCCGAGGTAGTCGACGTCGGCGTACACCAGGGAGACCGCCACCTCGCGGGTGAGCACGGCGTGGTAGTCCCAGCGCTTCGTGCGCCCCCAGCCGCCAGCGAGGTTGGCACGATGCACGGACCGGGATGCCCAGCCACGGGCCTCGGGGTTGAGGTGTCGCCCATCGGGGGTGCACAGGTCGACCGGCTCGGTGAGTTCACGCTCCCGCGTCGTCACGCGTCGATCCCGAGTTGAGCAGTTCCCGACCGCCACGTCGGACACGGTGGGTGGGACGCGGGGACCGGTGTCACGGCTCAGCCGATCCGCTCGTGACGCACGATCGTGCACTGGTACTCACCGGCCGGCGATCGCACGGTGACGGTGTCACCCGGTCGGTGGCCGCGTACCGCCTCGGCCAACGGCGAGTCGCTGGAGGTCCGGTGCTCGTCCATCCCGGCCTCGATGGGGTGGACGATCAGGAACGCCTCGCGGTCGCCGTCGGGGAACTCGACCTCCACCTCGTCCCCGAGCTCCACGATCGTCGGATCGTCGGCGATGTCGGCGGGGGACAGGGCATCACGGAGGACGACCTCGAGCTCGTCGAGCTGCTCGCGAAGCTGCTCACGGGCGGTGACCAGCTCCTCGGTCCGCTCGGCGGCGAGGTCGGCGTCGATACGGGCGAGCCGTTCGTGGCCGCGGGCGACACGCTGCTCGACCCAGGCGCGACCTTCCGTGGTCAGGACCACTGGCCCTCGGACGACCGTGGTGTTGGCAGCCATGAGCAACCTCCTTGCGATGAGCGCGTCAGGAGACAGGAACGACGGCGACGCGCGATGAAGCGGATTTCACGATACCCCACCGGGGAAGGAGCAGCGAGGGACGTCTGGCCGTGGCGCCGGCGGCTGCCGGCGTGCCGTCGCTGGTAGGCGTCGGTGGGGTCAAGCGGCGCCGGTCGGTACCGACGGGTGCTGGCCGGCGGTGGGCACCGAACAGCTACCGTCGGTCCATCGTCGGAAGGACGCGGCGGCCTCGCGCGTTGTCGGCAACGGCCCCGGTGAGCGCCGTCGGCCATGGCCCTACCCCGGCCGCGGCCCGATCCCGGGCCACAGCCCCACTTCGGAGGTCACCAACATGGAGCACGATCGCTACGTCCTCAGACAGCGCACCCCCCACGATCCGGCTGCCGCCGACGCGCGCATGCGTGAGGCACTCGCCGCTGAGGGGTTCGGTGTCCTGACCGAGATCGATGTCACGGCGACGCTCAAGAACAAGCTGGACGTCGATGTCGCGCCGTACACGATCATCGGTGCCTGCAAGCCGTCCTACGCTCACCAAGCGATCGGGATCGATCCGGCCATCGGCGGCCTGCTGCCGTGCAACGTCGTGGTGCGGGCACACCCCAACGGTGGGTCCGAGTACATCGCCATCGACCCCTCGGCCATGATGGGTCTCAGCGGGGTCGCGGAGCTCGACGAGGTGGCTGACGCGGTCAAGGCGGAACTGACCCGCGCCCTGGAGGCTGCGGCCGGCGTGTGATCGCGACTTCGAGGCTGCGGCCGGCGAGCGATCCATGATCTGGAGCTAGCCGCTGGCCGCAACCACTGGTCGAGGCGCGAACCCGCTCAGACGCCGGCGGATTCGGTCTTGGCAACCTCGCTGAGGCGGATGCGCCCGGTGAAGGCCATGGTGAGGCCGTTGATGATCAGCTCGACGCCCAACACCGTGCCGAGGAACCACAGCGCCGAGGCGGGCCAGCCGAAGAGGATCAACAGGCTCAGCACGAGCGTGATGATGCCGCTGAAGAGCAGCAGCCCCTTCGGCATGCCAGGCTGGAAGGCCAGGACGAGCCGGAGGATGCCGCCGACGAACAGCAAGGTGCCGGCGAGCAGCGTCAGACTCAACAGACCGATGCCCGGGTTGCTGACGAAGGCGAAGCCGAGGATGCCGATCAGCGCGCCGGAGGCCAGGCCCCAGCGACGCGGCGCGTCGGACCAGTTCACGATGGCGCTGACCACCAGCACCACGCCGGCGATCAGCAGCATCCAGCCGGTGAAGAGCACGGAGATCACGCCGGCCAACGCAACGTGCCCCAGCACGATGAAACCGGCCACGACCGACAGCACGCCGAACAGCACGTCCCAGCCGGTCCGGCGTCGTTCCAGTGTGAGCTGCGGTGAAGCGCTCATCGTCATCCCTCCAGATGGTCGGCCAGCTCCTGCGCGAGATCGTTCGTGGCCACGATCCCAGGGTGCGGGCGCACCCATCCTGTCACGGTCCAGGCCAGGATGGTAGGAACCAGGGTCCGGATGACCGTTGTGACGGTCAGCGCGGGACGCCGGGAGCAGGTTGGCTGGTTGCCGTTCACCCGATCCGCGTGAGGCGGCGGTGGGGATGGCCGGCGAGCATCCGGGAGCCGCCGCGGGCATCCTGGTGTCGGTCCGGATCGTGGCCGGCATCCCCGGCCAGACGATGTGGTCGGTCCAAGGGAGGACACCGATGTTCACCACCCTCGCTCGCTCGTCCGCCGCCCGGCTGGGGCTCGTCGCCGGAGCTGGTCTGCTCCTCACCTCGATGCTCCAGGTGCCGGGGGCCGCGGAGGTGGTCAGCGGCAGCTGTACCGGCACGGTGACGATCGACGACGGGGTCGTGCTCGAGGCGACACAACCGCGCGAGGTGGCCACCGAGGTGCCCACCGAAGGCTCGTTCGTCTTCGTCGGCAGCATCGAGGGCGATGGGGATGCGGGGGAAGCTGTTCCTTTCAGTGGCGAGCTCAGGCTCCTGTTGCCCATCGGCTCCTGGCCGCTGGAGGCCTGGAGCGGCGAGACCGGCGACACCGAGGTCGTGGTCAACGGCGGCTACGCGTTGCCGGGGGTCCTGCCCTCAGGGACAGGACCGATCCCCTTCGAGGTGGTGCACATCGTGGGCGGCGAGGTGTGCCGCATCGTGGTCTCGGTCGCCGCGCCCGGTAGCAGCTGGGATGCGGTGACGATCGGTCTGCTGGTGGCCAGCCTGCTGCTCGTGGCCGCCATGTTCGCGGCCGGACGTCGGGACCTCCGCGGACGTGGCCGTCCCCTGGTCGGGCTGATCGCGGGGTTGCTCGGCGGCCTGATGGCAGCAGCCACGCTGTTCGGCGCGGGTGGTGTCGCGCTCGACAGTGCGGTGTGGTGGATCCTGCCCGCGATCCTGGCGGCCCTCGGGTTGCTCCTGGGAGCCGTGGCGCCCTTCGGCCGTGAGGCCGAGAGCACCGAGGTTCGGGGCAGTGGCAGCGGGGGGACGGCCGGAGCGCCGCCCGACGATCCGTCGTCACCGGGCTCCCCCCGGAGCTGACGCCGGAGGCTCGGTGCAGTCCACCGCGGGCCCAGGGGAGACCACCGCGGACCAGGGGCTGGCCGTACACCGTGGCGCGTCGTGAGGTCGCTGGCTAGCGTGCCCGATGGTGGAAGGGCACAGGGTGGACGGGAGCACCTGGTGGCGCATGCCGCGGGTGCCGGTCCGAGACTGGGCGCCGAAGTACCGGCGCGAGCAGCTGGGACGGGACCTGGTGGCGGGTGCGATCGTGACCGCGCTGGTGATCCCTCAGGCGCTGGGTTACGCCGCGATCGCCCGTGTCCCGGTCCAGGTCGGGTTGTACGCCATCCCCGTCGCGCTGCTGGCCTACGCCCTGCTGGGATCCTCCCCGCAGGTCAGTGTCGGCCCGGTGTCCACGGTGTCGGTGGTCTCCGGGTCGATCGTCGCCGCCAACGCGGGCGGTGATCCGGACCGCGCGATCGCCCTCACGGTCGCGTTGGCGGCGCTGTCGGGGGTGGTCCTGCTCGTCGCTGGGCTGCTGCGGACCGGGTGGATCGCCGAGTTCCTGTCCAAACCGATCGTCAGTGGGTTCGTCTTCGGACTCTCCGTGGTCATCATCGTCGGGGAGCTCCCCAGCCTCCTCGGCCTCGACCGTGTCGACGGTGCGGTCTACCAGCGGGTACTGGCCACCCTCGCCTCGCTTCCCGCCCTCGATACGACCACGACGCTGATCGGCGTGGGCAGCCTGGCGGTGTTGTTCGTCGGCAACGCCATCACGCGTCAGGTGCCCTGGGCGCTGCTGGTCGTGGTGGCCACGCTCGTGATCTCAGCTACCTGGTCGCTGGCGGATCGCGGCGTCGTGGTGGTCGGCGAGGTACCGCGCGGGCTGCCCGTGCCGGCGCTGCCTCCGATCGCCTGGTCGGACGTGGCGTCGCTCGTGGTGCCGGCCATGGGGCTCGCCCTCGTTGGGCTCGCCGAGACCTTGAGTGCCGCGCGGCTGTTCGCCGCCGAGGGTGGCTACCGGATCGACCCCGACCAGGAGTTCGTCGCGACCGGCGCTGCGAACATCGCCTCGGGGCTGTTCGGCGGCCTCGGCGTCGCAGGCAGCCTGTCGAAGACCGCCGCCGTGTCCCGTGCCGGCGGGACCAGCCAGGTGACCAGCATCGTCGCTGCAGCCTTCAGCCTCGGTGTGCTGATCCTGTTCGCGCCGTCGCTGAGCGACCTACCCAGGGCGGTGCTCGCCGCGGTGGTGATCCACGCGGTGTGGGGGCTGATGGACGTCGGGGCGCTGCGCCGCTACGCCAGCATCCGCCGCAACGATCTGGTCGCCGCGCTCGGGGCGCTGCTGGGGGTCCTGGCCTTCGGCACGCTTCCGGGGCTGCTGATCGCGGTCGGGCTCTCGGTGCTCGGGCTGGTCTTCCGCGCCAGCCGCGTCGAAGTGGAGGAGATCGGGCGGATCGACGGGGAGAAGGCCGCCTGGGGTTCGATCGAGCGGCACCCCGAGCGCCGTCGTGTCGACGGGCTGGTGATCCTGCGCCTGACGGCCCCGCTGTTCTGGGTGAACGCCGCGGTCGTCGAGGACCGGATCATCGCGATCGTGGACCGTCGCCCGGACACCCGCGCGCT
>CAYXJD010000068.1:0-13514 GCA_964465225.1 uncultured Actinomycetota bacterium | reverse complement strand
TCAAGCGATCCGTGACGGGCCGCAACCCGAAAGGCCGGCTGCAGGTGCCCGGGTTCGGATGATCCGGGTTGGATGTGTCGCCTGACGTAGGCTTCGGGCGGGGTCGCCGGGCGGTGGTTGTCCTGGTCGGTGACCGGAGGTACTCATGTCGGGCAGCGGGGTCGTCGGGGTTGCTGCCGATCTTCGGGCATGGGCACCGGGTCCACGTCGTCTGCTGGCGGGACTGCTGCTTGCCCTGGCGGGGCCGGCCCTGGTGGCGTTCGGTTTCCTGCCGCTGCGTGAGGACGTCGTCGGGGCGACGGTGGGGATGGTCATGCTGGTGCCGACGGCGCTGGCGACCGCGTTGGGTGGGCCGGTGGCTGCGGTGGCGGCGGTGGTGGTGGGCAGCGTGCTGCACAACGCGCTGTTCACCGTCCCGTATCTGACCCTGCGGATGACTGACGCGGGCGATGTGGTGAGCCTGGTCGCGCACGTGCTGGTGGGGGTGACGGTGTCGGCCCTGGTGGTGCGGGAGCAGCAGGCGGCGCGGGCGGCGCGGCGGCGTGAGGCTGCTGAGGCGCGGGTGTCGGTGCTCGAGGAGGTGGATCGGACGCGGACGGCGCTGCTGGGTGCCGTGTCGCACGACCTGCGGACGCCTTTGGCGGCGATCGCGGCGGCGGCGTCGGACCTGCGTGATCCGGGTGTGGTGTTCAGCGAGGCGCAGCGGGGTGTGCTGGTGGACACGATCGCGGAGCGGGCATCGCTGCTGGAGCGTCGGGTCGGGCAGCTGCTCGCGGCGAGCCGGTTGGAGGCGGGTGCGGTCACGCTCGCGGCCGAGGCGGTGGAGGTGCAGGAGCTGCTGGCGGAGGCGGTCGACGGGCTTGCCGGGGGTGCCACGGGCCGGGTCGAGATCCGGCTGGCGGCGCAGCTGCCGCCGGTGCTGGTTGATCCGGTGTTGGTGGTTGCCGCCCTTGCCAACCTCCTGGACAACGCACTGCGGTACAGCCCGGCGGACCGGCCGGTGCTGGTGAGTGCGGAGCCGGCGGGGCCGGTGGTGGTGGTCGCGGTGGTCGATGAGGGGCCGGGGGTGTCGCTCAGCCAGGAGGAGCTGTTCGTCCCCTTCCGCCGGGGTGCGGACGGGGCCGGGCTGGGGCTGACGATCGCCCGCGGTTTCATCGAGCTCCAGGGTGGGACGCTGGAGCATCATCCGACCCCTGGCGGCGGAGCGACCTTCGAGTGCACGCTGCCGGCGACCTGGGAGCCAGAAGGGTGATGCTGCGAGTGCTGGTGGTGGATGACGACGCGGCGATCCGTCGGGTCGTGGCGACGGGGCTGTCGGCTCGGGGCTACGAGGTCGTGGAGGCGGAGACCGCCGCCGACGGCCTCGCAGCGGTGGCGACAGATCGCCCGGATGTGGTGATCCTCGACCTCGGGTTGCCGGATGGTGATGGGGTCGAGGTCTGCCGGCGGGTCCGGGAGTTCTCCCGCGTGCCCGTGCTGGTCCTGTCGGTGGAGACCAGCGACCGCCGCAAGGTGGACGCGCTGGATGCGGGGGCGGACGACTTCGTCACCAAGCCGTTCTCGATGACGGAGCTGCTGGCCCGGATCCGGGCGGCGCTGCGGCGGGTCGAGCAGCCGGGTGACGACCCGGTCCTGGCGTTGGGGGATATCCGGATCGACCGGGCGGCCCGTCGGGTGACGGTCCGGGATGTCGAGGTGGAGCTGACCGACACCGAGTACCGGATCCTGATCGTGCTGGCGGAGCATTCGGGACGGGTGCTGACCCATGATCCGTTGCTGACACGCGTGTGGGGGACGGGCTACGATGGGGAGCGGCACTACCTGCGGGTGTACGTGAACCGGTTGCGCCGCAAACTGCCGTTCGCGCCGGGTTCGGGACACACCCTGACCACGGTGCCGCGGGCCGGGTACCGGCTCGATGTGGACCCGGGTCCTGATTGATGCAACGTTGATGGTGCGGCCGGTGGTGTTGACCCCGCTGTGACCTTGCCCGGTCGTACGGTCGTCTGGTCTCGGGATGGGTGCCAATGTCGGGGCGAGGGCCGGCGTGTTCGCCGGCTGGGCGAGCACCGAGGTCGTGGCGATGCCGGATCGTGATGAGGTCGATGTCGGGGTGCGTGGTGCCCGGCGCGGGATCGCGGTGGTCGTGTTGGCGACCGGGGGCTACCTGGCGGTGCTGTGGTTGCTGGCGGCGGTTGCTGCCGGGATCCTGCGGGGCGTGTGACGATGGCCGTGTTCCGTCCCGGGGCTGATGACCTGCGGCTCATCGGCTACCAGCTGGGCAAGGTCGCCACCGGCCTGTCGCTGCTGATGGCCGTGCCGGCGGTGGTCGCGGTCGTGCTGGGGGAGTGGAACGCCGCGACGGCGCTGGTGGTCGGGGCCGGGATCTGCGTGACCTTCGGGCAGCTGAGCGAGTGGCGGCTGCGCACCAGCAAGCCGCTGACCTGGTCCCACGGCACGGTCGTGGTGGCGTTGGCGTGGCTGGTGGGCTCGGCGCTGGCGGCGATCCCGTTCCTGCTGTCGGGGCACACCGGGAACCTGCTGGACGCTTGGTTCGAGGCGATGTCGGGCTTGACGACCTCCGGGCTGTCGGTGATCCAAGACCTCGACCATCTCAGCTACTCCATGAACCTGTACCGGCACCTGACCCACTTCGCTGGCGGGCAGGGCATCGTCATCGTGGTTTTGGCCGTTCTCGCCTCCGGGAGTGGCGCCGGGATGCTGTACGTCGCGGAGGGGCGTGAGGACCGCATCCTGCCGAACATCGTGCGTACGGCCCGGTTCATCTTCATGGTCGCGGCGGTCTACCTCGTCGTCGGCACCATCGCCCTGTACGGCACCCTGCATCTCGCCGGCCTGGGCGGGTGGCGGGGGCTGTGGCATGCGGTCAACCTGTTCGTCGCCGCGTTCGACACCGGCGGGTTCACCCCCACCTCCCAGTCGATCGGCTACTACCACTCCGCCACCGTCGAGGTGGTGCTGCTCGTGCTGATGGTCGCCGGAACGATGTCGTTCGCGCTGCACTATCACCTGTGGGCCGGTCGGTTCCGCGAGCTCACCCGCAACCTCGAAGTCCGCAGCCTGCTCGTGACCGCCACGGTGCTGGGCACCCTCACCCTGTTCGGTCTGGCCCGGTCCGGTGTGCAGTCCTCGGCCGCCGGTCTGTATCGCAAGGGCATCTTCACGTTGCTGTCCGCGCACACCGGGACCGGGTTCGCCGTCAACGCCGGGGGCCTCATCGTCTCGGACTGGGGGGTGCTCGCCCCCGCGGCGATCGTGCTCGCCATGGGGCTTGGTGGCATGGCGGGCTCCACCGCGGGCGGCGTCAAGGCGCTCAGGGTTGGGATCACCGCAAAGGCCATCGCCCACGACATCCGCAGGATCCTGCTCCCCGACGGCGCCGTGGCGGTGACCACCTACCACGCCGGACACAAGCGCATCCTGCGGGACCAGGTCGCCCGCAGTGCCACAACCGTGCTCCTGCTGTACGTGGCCACCTATCTCGCCGGCGCCCTCGTCGCGCTGCTGTACGGCCGGTGGGAGGCCTCGGAGGCCCTGTTCGAGTCGGTCTCCGCTGCCGCGAACGTCGGCCTGTCGGTCGGGATCGTCGACCCGTCCATGCCCCGGCTGCTCCAGGTCACCTACATCCTGCAGATGTGGGTCGGTCGGTTGGAGTTCGTCGCCGCGTTCGCCCTCGTCGGCTACCTCGTCGCGGTCGTGCGGGGCCGGCGATGATCCCGTTGCGTCGCCGGCTGCTGCGTCTCGGCCTGCTCCCGGTCCTGCTCGTGGCCGCGGTGCTCTCCGCCGTCGCCACCGTCGCCGAGCTCGCACCGGTCCGGCAGACGCCGAGCCTCGACCTGGCACTGCCGCCCGTTGTCGACCTCGACCCGGCCGGCTGCCAACGCGACCACGACGGCACCGGGCTCCTCGACCGGCCCGCACCGACCAGTGGCCACCGCATCACCTCCGAGTTGGTGGTCGCCTGCCCGGCGCGCCTCGACGGCCGAGGGGTCACCTACGTCGGCGAGGCCGTTGGGGACCTGCTGGACCGTGAGGGTGGCGCGTGGGTGCTGGTCAACGACGACGACTACGCGCTCGAGGTCGGCCCCCTCCCCGGACACCGCGACCGGCGCGGCACCAACACCGGGCTTGCCGTCTGGCTGCCCGATCCCCTCGCAGCGCAGCTCACCGGGCTCGGACGACCCGGCACGTGGGGCGACATCGTCGAGGTCACCGGCGTCCTCCACCGCACCGACCCCGCCGACGGTGGCGGGCTGACCCTCCGCGCCGAGCAGCTCACCATCCGGCAGCACGCCCGCCACGTCGACGACTCCCTCCACCTCCCCCAGCTCCTGCTCGCCGCCATCTCGGTCCTCGCCGCGAGCAGCGCCTGGACCATCCGCCGGCACACGAGTAGGAGGCGCCCTGCCCACCCCGACACGAAGTAGGGATCGTGACCCGTGCAACGGCCGAGCGTGGAGTCGGCCCCGCGTAGGCGTCCCCCGCGCCTCGATCTGGTTGCCGGAGGCTGGACCAACGGCGAGATCGCCGACGAGTCCCACATCAGCATCAGCACGGTCAAGGCCCACCTCGCCAGCCTCATGCGGAAACTCAACGCGCGCAACCGTGTCGAGGTCGCGATACGGGCCTACGAGACCGGCCGGATCACGACCTGACCTCGGACCGTCCGGCCGTGGGGCCCTCGAGAGACATCTGCGACGACGATCGCGCAGATCCTTCGCGGAGAAGCCGGAGATCTACGCGCGGCGGCGGTAGAGCTGCCCGATCCAGGGCGTCGCGGTCAGGCGGTGGGTGGCCGAGGGCGTGCTTCGATCTCCCGCCACACACCCTCGCGACGGATGGTGACGACCTCGAGCCCAGCTGCCTCCACGTTGCGCTCGGTGCGGCGGTTGACCTCGGGACCGAACAGGCGACGTGTGAGCGGGCTGATCAGGTCCGCCAGCAGACCCAGGATGGGGTTGCGGGGGCGGACGTGCTCGAGCAGCAGCACGCGTCCGTTCGGCTTGGTCACGCGGGCGAGTTCCCGCAGGCCTCGCACCGGATGAGTCACCGAACAGAACACGCAGGTCGCCGTCGCGGTGTCGAAGCGGTCGTCGTGGTAGGGCAGGTCCTCGATGTTCGCGACCTCGAGGACCACCTCTTCATCGGCGTCCGCGGCACGCCGGCGCGCCCGCGAGAGCATCCGCGGGGAGATGTCGATCCCGGTGACGTGCACGTCCGGCGGGTAGTGCTCGAGGTTCAGCCCGGTGCCGACACCGACCTCGAGGACCGTCCCTTGGGCCTGCCCGAGCAGGCGCCGGCGACGTTGCGCACCGCCCATCCATTCCATCGGTCCGGAGTACAGGTCGTAGAGCGGAGCGATCCGGTCATAGACGCGTGCCGGACCGTTCGTGTCGCCACTGACCATCCCTGCCCTCCCGGTCGGTCCGGTCGGTCCGGTCGGTCCGATCAAACGATGGGATCGATCGCCGGCCGTTCGACCGTAGTCGTATCCGCGGCCGGCGCCGACCGCTCGATCCCGCTGCGCTCACGCCGGGTTTCTCGACGTCCGAGGGCTTAGCCCGGGGCGGACGAACGCGCGACGTGGTCGACCGGGAGCCGGATCGTGGCGTGGCGTGCCGGGACACGGCCGGTGCGCATCGCCTCAGCATCAACGACGTGCACCGGGGCGTCCTCGAGCATGGCCTGTATGTGCTCACCCCACATCACGGCACCCCGCGCCAGCGTCTCGTCGGACCACCAGGCGGAGTGGCCCGTCTGGAGCACCCGGCCCTCCCGGCGGAGATCCTCGAGCTCCGGTGCGTCCAGGAGCTCGTCGTCCACGGCGTAGCCGCGGAGGTGTCCGGAGCGGATCGCGGCGGCGACCGCGTCGTCGTCGACGAGCGCCGCCCGGCTCGAGTTGATGAGCACGGAGCCGGGACGCATCACGGCCAACGCCCGCCCGTCGATCATCGGCGGGGCACCGAGCACCATCGGGCAGTGCAGGGTGACCGCGTCGCTGATGGCGAGCAGCTCTTCGCGCTCGACGTAGGTCACCCCGGCGACCGGCTTCGGGTCGATGTCGTGGGAGATGGTCCGCATGCCGAACGCCTGGGCGAGCTCCGCCACGCGGCTGCCGATGCGGCCGCAGCCGATGATGCCGAGCGTTCGCCCGCGTAGCTCGAAACCTCGCAGCGACGTCGTGGTTGGCACCTTGCGGCGCGAACGGTCGTTGGCGAGATGGATGCGACCGGCCACCGACAGCAGGGATCCGAGCGCGTGTTCAGCGACGGCCTCGGTTGAGTAGTCCGGTAGGACGCTCAGTGCGATGCCATGCCGTTCCAGCAGCGGCAGGTCGAGGAAGTCGTACCCGGTCGCGTAGAGGCAGACCCCGCGTAGCCGTGGGAGTTCGCGTAGCAGGTGCTCGTCCAGCGTCGGCGCGACCTTCGGGGTCATCGCAACGACGTCCGCCTGGCGGAAGGCGAACCGCGCATCCTCACTCGTCATGTGATCGTCGCGAGCGAGGAAGGCCACGTCGGCCCGTTCGCGCAGCGTCTCGACCTGGTCTGCGGGCAGGGTCCGCTCGCCCTGGACCGAGACCGTGACGAGCGTTGGACGCGATCGGTTGCGAGCAATCATCGGGTGCCCCGTCGACGTGCGGTCGTGCCTCAGCGTTGCCGATCGGGGAGCGTAGCCCGGGTCACTTTCCATCCGTGGACGTCCGGACACGTGGGACCGCCCGCGAGGCACGAACGGGCCGAGGCTCGGCATCTCGGGGGTGGGCCCGGTCGTCGACGACCGTGATCAGCCCGAGGCGATCCGCCCCGGGCGGGGCGGTGCTGGGCTGGCCGCCCTGCGCCTCGGTAGGCGCTTGCACGGCGACGGCGCAGCCGAAGGGGGCACGACCTGTCCCCGTGTGCACCCATGGCGGCCCGATCCGGCTGTGCCGGAACCGCGCCCTGGCCGAACGGCCAAGGCCGGGCTTTCGGGCGCGGCGTTGGGGGCCTACCCTCCCCGGTCGCTTCGCCGGCGCGGCCACATCATGGTGGCGCCATGACGATCATCGAGGGATGAGCTATGCGTGCAGGTGCCAGGATCGGGTCCGTCACCGCGCTCGCCACCGCGGTGGCGGTTGGAGGTGCGCTACTCGCGTCACCGGCCAGTGCCGACGACGGTCGCAAGCTGCTGCGGACCGACAACGCCGCCGGTGAGGCCGACATCGACTTCACCTTCGGCCGTCTCGACGATGCCGTGGTGGTCGGGGACTGGAACGGCGACGGGACGCAGACGGTGGGGGTGCGTCGCGGCGACCGGTACTTCATCCGCAACGAGAACAGCGCGGGGTTCGCGGACCTGGACTTCAACTACGGCCGCGACGACGATACGCCCGTGGTGGGGGACTGGGACGGCGACGGGACGCAGACGGTGGGGGTGCGTCGCGGGGACCGGTACTTCATCCGCAACAGCAACTCGAGCGGTTTCGCCGATCTGGACTTCAACTTCGGGCGTGATGATGACACGCCCGTGGTCGGGGACTGGAACGGTGACGGCACGCAGACGGTGGGGGTGCGTCGCGGCAACCGCTTCCTGCTCCGCAACAGCAACTCGAGCGGGTACGCGGAGCTGGACTTCCGGTTCGGCCGCGAGGACGACATCCCTCTGGTGGGTGACTGGGACGGGGATGGCAGCGACACCATCGGCGTGCGTCGCGGTGACCGATTCTTCCTGCGGAACTCCAACACGGGCGGACCTGCCGATGTCGCCTTCGACTTCGGCCGGGGCCAGGACCGGGCGCTCGTGGGCGACTGGACGGGCGATGGGGTCACCACCGTGGGCGTCCGCCACCTCCCCGAACCCGAACCCGAGCCCGAGCCTGCGCCGCGGACCTTGAGCACCACCGTCGACGTGGCGGTCTGGGACGCTTTGGCTGAATGCGAGTCCAACGGCAACTGGCAGATCAACACCGGCAACGGCTTCTACGGCGGTCTGCAGTTCATGGTCGAGACCTGGCGGAGCGTGGGTGGGACCGGCTACCCGCACGAGCACTCCCGTGAGGAGCAGATCCGTCGGGCGGAGATCCTGCTGGCACAGCCCTGGGCGACCTGGGGCAACCAGTGGCCAGCCTGCTCCCGGCTGCTCGGGCTCTCCTGATCCGGTCCTGACCACCCTGGCCTGACCCTGCCGTGATCCCGGCGGCGCCGGCGGTCGCCGCGGAGGTGCGTGCCTGCTGACCCCGCCCGCGCCGGGGCTGGCGCTCCAGCACCTGGCTGGTGGGTGACTAGCCTGCGCGGCCGGTCATCTCCTGGAGCACGCATGGGTCGTCTCGCACGTCTGGTCGCCGTCGTCGGCGTCGCGGCACTGGTCGCGCTCGTCGGACCAGCCGCTGCCCGCGATGCGGCGGCCGCCGACGACGATCGTTTCTACCTACGGACGGTCAACGCCGGCGGTGGCGCTGACATCGCGTTCGGTTTCGGTCGTCCCGATGACGACGCGGTGGTGGGGGACTGGGACGGTAACGGGACCCAGACGGTCGGGGTGCGGCGGGGCAACCGGTTCCTCCTGCGGAACGCCAACTCGGCCGGGTTCGCGGGCCTGGACTTCCGGTTCGGTCGCGAGGGCGACCTCCCGTTGGTGGGGGACTGGAACGGGGATGGTGTCGACACGGTCGGGGTGCGGCGGGGGAACCGGTTCCTGCTGCGGAACGCCAACTCGGGCGGGTTCGCGGGCCTGGACTTCCGGTTCGGTCGCGAGGGCGACCTCCCGTTGGTGGGGGACTGGAACGGGGATGGTGTCGACACGGTCGGGGTGCGGCGGGGGAACCGGTTCCTGCTGCGGAACGCCAACTCGGGCGGGTTCGCGGGCCTGGACTTCCGGTTCGGTCGCGAGGGTGACCTCCCACTCACCGGCGACTGGAACGGCAACGCGAGCACCACCGTCGGAGTCCGTCGCCTCCCGCCGCCACCGCAGGTCGTGTCGTCCTTCACGACGCCGTTACAGGCAGGAGCCTCGCGCAGCGTCAACATCCGCCGGGCCCTGGAGTTCATCGACGGCGATGTGATCGCGCCCGGGGCGACCTACTCCCTCGACCAGGCGATCGGGCCGCGGACCATGCAACGCGGCTTCCTCAGCGGCGGCTTCATCTCCGGGGGCGTCGTGATCTCGGTGACCGGCGGCGGCGTGAGCCAGTCGGCGGTGACGTTCCTGAACGCGGCATGGTTCGCAGGCATCGACATCGTCGACTTCAAGCCGCACTCGATCTACTTCACGCGCTACCCCATGTGCCGTGAGGCGACCATCTCCCGGAACACGATCGACCTGGTGGTGCGCAACGACTCGCCGTACCCCATCACCGTGGACACCGCCTCCACCGCCACCTCGGCGACGGTCCGGTTCGTCAGCCGGCCCTGGGCGCGGGTCCGCAGCACCACGAGCGCCCCGAGCAACGTCGTCGGCGGTGTCGGTGGTGCGTTCACCGTGTCCTGCCGTCGGACGATCACCTACCCGGACGGGTCCAGCACGACCGAGAACTACCGTTGGCGCTACAACCAGGGCTACCCGGGCTGACGCAGCCAGGAGCCGTCCCATGACCGAGCACGACCCCGCGGGTGACCGGGCGCGGTCGCTGGCCGCGCTCGCCGATGTGCTCGAGCGCCTGCGGTTCGACCTCTCCGCGGGTGCGACGGAGGACCTGCGCCGTGAGCGGGACCGGGTTGCGCGCCTGCTGCGAGGCGTGGGAACGCGTGCAGCTGCTCCCGACGCACCGTTGCTGGTCGTGGTCGGCGGCGGCTCCGGCGCGGGCAAGTCCACCACGGTCAACTCCCTGGTCGCACGCCGTGTCACGGCCGCCGGGGTGATCCGTCCCACCACCCGGACGGCCACCCTGATCTGCCACCCCGACGATCAGGCCGGGTTCGCCTCCGAGCGTGTCCTGCCGGGGCTGGTCCGTGTCGATGCGGCCAAGGCGGCCCAGGTGGCGGGGGAGCGGACGCTGCTGCTCACCACCAGCCAGGCCCTCCCGGTGGGCATCGCCGTCCTCGACACCCCCGACATCGATTCGGTGGCGCACGCCAACCGCTGGCTGGCGGAACGGGCCCTGGATGCCGCCGACGCGTGGGTCTGGCTCGCCACCGCCCGCACCTACGCCGATGAGGTGGGGATGGGCTACCTGCGTCGTGCCGCAGCCCGTCAGGCGCTCGTCGCGGTCGGCATCACCCAGGTTCCCGCCGGCCAGGATGAGGAGATCACCGCCGACGCGGCCCGGCTCCTGGCGGCCGAGGGCGTCGAGGCCGAGCGACTGTTCGCCATCCCGCACGCCGAGGTGGTCGACGACCGTCTGCCGCCCGGCACCGTTCAGGAGCTCGGCGACTGGCTGTCCACCCTGGCGCCGCTGGACCGTCGTCGGGCGGTCCGCGAGCGCGCCCTGGACGGGTTGGTGGCCGCGATACCGACCGAGCTGGCCACGCTCGAGTCAGCTGTCACCCGTGAGCAGGAGCATGCCGCCCGGCTCGAGGCGATGGTGGAGTACCGCTTCGGTGAGATCGGCCCGGGTCTCGATGCAGAACTCGAAGCGGGTCTGTCCCTACGGGCTGAGGTCCTGGAGGGCTGGCAGCGGCTGGTGGGCGGCAACGAGCTGCTGCTCAAGGTCCAGACGACCGCGACACAGCTCGGCGGTCTCGTGCGTGACCGGCTCGGTCTCGGTGCCACCGGTCGGGCGGGACAGGTGCAGGCCGAGGTCGGCGACGAGCTCGTCCGGATCCTCGATCGTCTGCTGGAACGCGCCGCGGTCGCCACTCGCCGTGATCTGGAGGCCGATCGGATCGGCCTCGATCTGCTGGAGCAGCACCCCATGCTCCGTGCGGACCCGGGCGACCGCCGCTCGACGCTGCAGGCCACCATCGAAGCGTGGCAGGCAGCCACGACCGCGTTGATCGACGAGGTGGGCACGCCCCGCAAGGTGCAGGCACGTCGGGCCACGATCGCGCTCAACTCCGTGGCGACCTCGGCCATCCTGGTGCTGTTCACGGTGTCCGGCGGCCTGACCGCCGGTGAGGTCGGTATCGCTGCGGGCGCCGCCGCTGCCAGCCAGTGGCTGTTGACCAAGCTGCTCGGTGAGCACAACGTCCGCCGGCTGCTCGAGGAGATGCGGGCAGACCTGCATCGACGGGTGGCGCTGGTCGCCGAGGCGGAGCGTCGTCCCTTCGAGGAGGCGATCGGCTCCTCGCGAACGCCCGTCGAGGCCCTCGAGGCGCTGCGCGCCGCTGTGGCGGGACGGCCATGAACCTCCCCCAGCGTCGACGGCCGCTGGCCGGCGGGGTCCGGACCGGCACCACCTCGTCGTCGGCGTTGCTGGATGATCTGGCGACGGCAACGGAGCTGGCCCCGGGACGTTGCCCCGACCAGGACGCCCAGCGGCTGCTGGCCCTGCAGGAGCACGTCCTGGAGCGCCTCGACCTCGGCGACGGCATCACCGTGGTGGCCGTGGCCGGCGGGACCGGGGTGGGCAAGTCCTCGCTGGTGAACCGGCTGGTCGGCACCGAGGTGGTCGTGGAGGGGGTGCGCCGGCCGACCACCGATCATGCGGTGGCGGTCGCCGCCGAGCTCGATGCCACGGCGCATCGGCTGCTGGACTGGCTCGTCATCGACGACCGGCGGGCCGTGCCGGGGGCGCTGCCCGACGGGCTGGTGCTGCTCGACCTGCCGGACCACGACTCGGTGGCCGAGGCGCACCGGGCGATCAGTGAGCGCCTCGCCGCGCGCGTCGACGTGCTCCTGGTGGTGGTCGATCCGGTCAAGTACGCCAGGGCGGATCTCCACGAGGGCCCGTTGGCGCGCCTGCGAGCGCACGCGGAGGTCCTCACGATCGTGCTCAACCGTGAGGACGAGCTCGACGCCGACGACGTGGCCCGTGTGCGTGAGGACCTGCGGCGACGTCTGGCCGCCGATGGCCTGGAGCGGGCGCAGGTGGTGACCACCTCGGCGGCCACCGGGCATGGTGTGAGAGCGCTGGCGGAACACCTCACCGTGCTCGCGGGGGACCGGCGGGCGGCGGTACGTCGTCTGGAGGCCGATGCGGCGCAGACGGCCGAGGAGCTCCTGCCCCATACGCCGGCCCTTCCCGCCGCCAGCTTCGAGGTCGCGCCGCTCGTGGACGCCGCGCTGGAGGCGGGCGACGGCTACCGGGCGCTCGCGGCCGCCGAGGTGGAGCACCGCTCGGCCGGACGTCGCGCCACCCGCTCACCGCTGGCCCGTGGGCTCCGGGTCCCGGTGCGCGTGACCGGCCGTGTGGGGCGCGAACTGGGCTTCGGAACCGGTGCCCCGGCCGGGGCCATCTCGCAGCAGCCTCCACGCCACCAGGAGCTGCTGGCCCGGCGCCTCGCGGACCAGGTGCAGCTGTCCAGCACGGTGGGCGCGACCCACACGGCCATGGACCGTGCGATCAGCGAGGCTGCCGCCTCGGCCGCGCCGGCGATGACCGCGGAGGTCCGGGGGGTGGCCGGCACCGCGACGCCCCAGCGGCGCCGCTGGTGGAGCGCGATGGCCATGGCGCGCCTGGTGGCCGAGTCGGTGGCCCTGGCCGGCCTGGTGTGGCTCGTGCTGCTCGCGACCGCGGACTGGCTCGGCCTGCCGGCACCCTCCCCACCGCCCCTGACCGATCAGGTGAGCTGGCCGGCGGGGTTGCTGCTCGGTGGTCTCGCGCTGCGCCTGCTGCTCGGACTGCTCAACCGCCGGCTCCTCAACAGCTCCGCGCGCCGGGCCCGGGCCCGGGCCGAGCGGCGGCTCCGCGCACGGCTGACGACGGTGGTGCAGGAGCAACTCGTCGCGTCCTACACCGCCGAGGTCGACGCGACCGACCGGCTGCGAGCCGCACTGGAGCGGCTGGTCAGCGGTCGTCCATGACGGTGAGCACACCGGAGTAGCTCGCCACCCACACCTGTCCGGTCCCACGGTCGTAGGTGATGCCGATGGGCTTGTCCGCGACGTCGAGTGTCTGCAGCACGCTCATGTCGGAGGTGCGGACCTTGCTGACCGTGTCGCCGAGGTAGTTCACCACGTACAGCGACCGTCCGTCGGCGGCGATGTCCATGCTGCGGGGCGCCCGCCCGGTCGCCGTCGTCACGACCTCCTGAGTGGCGAGGTCGATCCTCGCGACGACGCCGTCGCTGTTGATGGTGGCGTACAGGGTGCGGTCGTCGGGTGACAGCACGAGGTCCCGCGGCCCCCGGCCGATGCCGGTCAGACGGTCGCTGCTGCCGTCCTCGAGGTCGAGGACCAGGATGTCGTAGGTCCCCATCAGCGCGATGTAGGCCGTCGAGGAGTCGGAGGTGACCGCGATGCCACGGGGGTAGCGCCCGAGTTCGATCCGGTCCACCTCGGTCCCGGTGGCGACGTCGATGATGCTGAGGTCGTAGCTGCACCAGTTCGTCACCAGCACCCGGGAGCCGTCGGGGGTGACCGCGACGTACTTGGGCACCGAGCCCACGGGGATCACCTGGTCGATGGTGAGCGCCTGCAGG
>CAYXJD010000067.1:0-13536 GCA_964465225.1 uncultured Actinomycetota bacterium | reverse complement strand
GGCGACGGACCAGCTCGACACCACGAGCACCGACATGCTGCACAAGCTGCTGGAGCGGCTCCGGCGGCGCGGTGTCGACCTCTACCTCGTGCGCGTGATGTTCCAGGCGCGGGTCGTGCTGAAGCGCTCGGGGCTACGCGATGAGATCGGTGACCGACACCTGTGGCGGACGATCGCCCAGGGCGTCAAGCGCGCCAAGCGGGACCACCAACTCGGTGCTCGCGCCAGGTCGGACACCGAGGTGGAGGGCGCCGACGCCGAAGAGCGCGTCGTGGTCGACCTCGAGCGGGGGCACGACGCGACGCTGGCGGCCGAGGCGGGTGAGTTGGGCGACGAGGACCGAACGCCCGAGAGCGCCGACACGGTTCGTGATGACGCGCCCTCCGGACAGACCGGGGCGGCGGGCGGCTCCGGAGGCGACGATCGGTGACCGACGGCGTCGTTGCCGCGCGGTGACGACCTCCCGCCGGCCCACGACGGAGCCCGACAGGTCGCATCCCCGAGGTAGCGTGGATGGCGACGACGGAGCGGTAGCGGGCCCATCGTCGACCGAGGCGGGGTAGGTCCGTCGATCGGTGAGCGGTGGAGGAGGCATGCGCGAGGATCGGGGCAGCGACCAGACCGACCAGGCCGACCAGACCGACCAGGCCGGCCAGGCCGGCCAGGCCGACCAGGCCGACCGCGGACGCGAGGTGACTCGGTCGGCGGATCCGCGGTCACTGGAGCGGGTGCTGCTCGACCTGGCGGTCGCTTTCGTGAACGTGCCGCTGGAGCGGCTCGACGAGGCGATCGACGACACCCTGCGCACGGTCGGTGAGCTGAGCTCGGTCAGCCGGGCGTACCTGTTCAGCTACGACTGGGACCAGCGCACGTGCACCAACACCCACGAGTGGTGCGCGCCCGGCGTCCCTGCGGTCATCGACGATCTGCAGCAGGTCAGCATCGCGCGCCTGCAGGACTGGGTCGACCGCCACCGCGTCGGCCAGACGGTCCACCGTCCGGACACCAGCGATCCGTCCCTGTCGTCGACCGAGCGCCGGGAGTGGGCGTTGCAGGGCGTCACCGCCCTGCTCACGATCCCGTTGCTGATCGAGGACGAGTGCGTCGGCTTCGTCGGGTTCGATGTCGTCGATGGTCCTCGGACCTGGACCGAGCGGGACCAGGACCAACTGACGGTGTTGGCGGAGCTCCTCGCTCACGCTGCGGAGCGTCGCAGCATGGAGCGGGTGCGGGAGGCGGCGGTGGAGCTCGCCGCCGCCAACGAGCGTCTGGCGACCTTCGCCGGCGCGGTCTCCCATGAGCTCAAGGCGCCGTTGACGACCGTGCAGGGACTGCTCAGCTTGCTCCGTGATGGCCGCATCGATGCCGAGCGGCAGGAGGAGGTCCTGGATCGCTCGATCACGGCGGCCGGTCGGATGGCCACCACGATCGATCGCCTCCTGGCCTACGCCGCGGCCGGCCAGGAGATCGGCGCCGCCGTGCCGGTCTCCCTCGACGGGATCGTTGAGGAGTCGCTCGAGGGCCTCGCTGGCGTCCTGCAGGAGCGCCGGGTCGACGTGGACGTCGGGTCCCTACCGACGGTGCTCGGTGACGAGCTCCGGCTCGTCGAGGTGTTCCAGAACCTGATCGGCAACGCCGCCCTCCACGGCCACGAGGCCGGTGGCGGCCGCGTCGTGGTGCGTGGCCATCGTGTCGGTAGCACGGCGACGGTCACCGTCGCCGACGACGGTGTCGGTATCGCAGCCGGCGATCGTGAGCGCATGCTCCGATCCTTCGAACGGGGACCGCAGGCGCAGGCCGCCGGCGCCGGGATGGGGTTGCCACTGTGTGCGCGCATCGTCGCCGCGCACGGCGGCACGCTCGAACTCGGCCAGAGCACGCTGGGTGGCCTGCTCGTCACGCTCCACCTCCCGGTGCCTGCGCAACGTCCGTGACGAGCAGGCCGGACGCGCCGAGGTCCCCGAGCCCGCCAACCATCGACCCATCGACCGTACGGCCAGGGACGAGGAGGATCCTGTGAAGATCGTGATCGTGGGCGGTGTCGCCGCCGGGATGTCCACAGCGGCTCGGGCGCGCCGCCTGGACGAGTCGGCGGAGATCGTGGTGTTCGAGCGGGATGCGTTCGTCTCCTTCGCCAACTGCGGCCTGCCGTACCACATCGGCGAGGTCATCGAGGAGCGCGACCGTCTGCTCCTGCAGACACCGGAGAGCCTGCGGGCGTCGCTGGATCTCGACGTGCGCACGGGCACCGAGGTGATCGCCATCGACGCCGAGCGCCGCAGGGTGCGGGCCCGTGACCTGGCGACGGGTGCCGAGGAGGACCACTCCTACGACCGGCTGGCGTTGTGCCCCGGGGCGGTGCCGATGGTGCCTCCGCTGCCGGGGATCGACCATCCCAAGGTCCACGTGCTGCGGCGCATGGCGGACATGGATGCGATCAAGGCCGCTGTGGACGCGATCGGCCCGGACGGCACGCCCGAGGTCGGCCACGTCGTGGTGATCGGCGGTGGGTACATCGGCCTCGAGATGGCCGAGAACCTGCGCCATCGGGGCCGTGACGTCACGCTCGTGGAGCTCGCCGAGCAGCTGATGCCGCCGTTGGACCGCGAGCTGACCAGCGGGATGGAGGCGCATCTACGCTCCCGTGGCGTCAGCCTCCACCTCGGTGTCGGGGCCACCGCCTTCGACGAGGACGCCGACGGGCGGCTCCGGGTCACCCTGGCCGACGGCACCGTCCTTCACACCGACCTCGTGATGCTCTCGGCCGGGGTACGGCCCAACACGGCGCTGGCCGAGGCGGCCGGGATCGAGCTCGGCCCCCGAGGTGGCATCCAGGTCGACAACCACCTGCGGACCAACCTGCCGGACGTCTACGCCGCCGGCGACGCCATCGAGGTGCAGCACACCATCCTGCCCGGCCCGTGGCTGATCCCGCTGGCGGGGCCGGCCAACCGGCAGGGCCGCGTCGTCGCGGACAACATGTGCGGCCGCGACACGAGCTTCGGCACCGTCCAGGGCACCGGCATCGTGAAGGTGTTCGACCTGGTGGCAGGCGGCGTCGGCGCCAACCAGCGCCAGCTCGAGGCGGCCGGCATCCCCTTCGAGAAGGTCCAGCTGCACCCCTCAGGGCACGCCGGGTACTACCCGGGCACCGCCGCGATGCACCTCAAGCTGCTGTTCGACCCCGGCACCGGGCGGATACTTGGAGCCGGACTGGTCGGCTTCGACGGTGTGGACAAGCGTCTGGACGTGCTGGCCACTGCGCTCAGCGCCGGCCTGACGGTCTTCGACCTCGAGTCGCTCGAGCTCGCCTACGCCCCGCCCTTCGGCGCGGCGAAGGACCCGGTGAACATGGCCGGCTTCATCGGTGCGAACCTGCTGCGTGGCGACATCGAGCTGTGGTACGGGGACCAGTTCCCCGACGCGGTCGAGGGTGCTCGGCTGGTGGACGTGCGCGGATCCGATGAGTACGCGTCCGGTCATCTGCCGGGAGCGGAGAACGTACCCCTGCCGGCGCTGCGAGCGGCCCAGGCGGACTGGGACCGCGACCAGCCGGTCCGGGTCTACTGCGCCGTCGGGTTCCGCAGCTACCTCGCCTACCGGATCCTGGTGCAGCGTGGCTTCACCGACGTGGCCACGCTGGCCGGCGGGATGCACAGCTACCGCGCGGCGCACGAGCTCGAAGCCAACGCGGAGTTCAACGCTCGTGAGCCGGTGATCAGCTACGCGGAGCAGTACACCGCGCCCGGCACGCCGGGATCGCCGGGATCGCCGGGATCGCCGGGATCGCCGGCATCGCCGGGCTGAACGGGCCATCGGGCACGCGTCAGCTCCTGCCGGATCTCCCGGGGCGCCGCAGCGCCCGCCGACGCCGTCCGATCGGGCCGGTCGTCTCTTCACGGGCGGCGATCTCCAGCGCGGCCAGGTCCACGGGCGGCTCCGCCGCCGGCTGCGCCGGGGTCAACAGCGCGTCCTCCTCCTCACCGGCGAACACGTGGAGCCCGAGGCGCGCCGACAGCTCCCGGCAGACCTGTACGCCCCGGACGCTGTTGCCGTACACATCCAGCCCAGGCGACCACACCGCGATGCCCATCTTGCCGGGGATCACCGCGAGGATCAGCCCGCCGACCCCGCCCTTGGCGGGGAAGCCGACCTCGAAGGCCCACTCGCCCGCGTAGTCGTACATCCCACAGGTGTGCATCACGCTCAGCACGTCACGGACCCGGCGGCGGGGCAGCGCCCGCTCCCCGGTCAGCGGGTTCGTCCCGCCGTTGGCGAGGGTGGCCGCCATCCTGGCCAACTGGGCCGTCGTCACGTGCACGCTGCACTGCTGCAGGTAACGCAGCAGCACCGCCTCCACATCCCCGCTGAGCAGCCCCGCACTGCGCAGCAGGTAGGCCGTGCCCCGGTTGCGGTCGGCCGTGGCGAGCTCCGCCTCCAGCGTGTCCCGGTCCACGACCAGCGGATCGTCGCCGGCGAAGGCCCGCAGCGTGGCCAGCACCCGTGCGAACCGCTCCGCCGGGTCGGCACCGGCGACCAGGCTCGTGGTGACCAGCGCCCCGGCGTTGACCATCGGGTTGTAGGGGCGCATCGTGCGCTCGTCGACCCGGAGCGTGTTGAAGGCATCGCCCGAGGGCTCGACGCCGACGCGGGCCAGCACCGCCTCGGGCCCGAGGTCGGCGAGCACCCGCCCGTAGGTGAACACCTTCGCCACCGAGTGCAGCGGCACCGCCACCTCGTGGTCCCCGACCGCGTGGCTGTCACCGTCCACGGTGACCACCGCGATCGCCAGACGGTCGACCACCTCGCCGACGGTGCCGGCGTCGAGGTAGCCGTCGCCGGAGCGGTAGACCCGTTCCTCGGGTCCGACGGCCACCGCGGCGATGCGCTCGTGGAGTTCGGCGAGCCGCTCCTCGATGCGCCGGCGGGTCGCGGAGGTGGTCAAGCGGGCACCACCTCGACGTCCAGGCCGTTGAGGACGGCGTTACCGGAGACCGGGTCGATCGCGTGCCGGTCGGCGAGCACGTTGCTGTTCGCGCCGCCCGCGGCACGTGCGACCGTCTGCTCGACACCATCGAGGTCGTGGCCGAAGCCGTGCGGCAGGCTCACCACCCCGCGGCGCAGCGCGTCGGTGACCTCGACGGGGACGGTGACCTGCCCCGCCGTCGAGCGCACCACCACCTCGCTGCCGTCGGCCACTCCCCGCTCGGCCGCGTCGTCGGGGTGGATCCGCAGCGTGCACAGCTGCTGGCCCTTGGACAGCCCCGCCACGTTGTGCGACCAGGAGTTGTTGGTGCGCAGGTGCCGCCGGCCGATCAGCACGAGCCCGTCCCCGTCCGTGGCGTCGAGCTGGGCCTCCAGGCGGGCCACGTCGGCCACGAGCGGCTCCGGCGCCAGTTCGATCTTCCCCGAAGCGGTCGTGACCACCTCGGGCACCTGTGGTTGGAGCGGCCCGAGATCGATGCCGTGCGGATGTTCCTCGAGCTCGCTCAGCGACAACCCGCCCTCGTGGGTCCCGAACCCGTCGCCGTAGGGGCCGGTGCGCAGCAGCAGGTCCAGGAGCCGGTCGGGACCCCGGCGGCCGTCCAGGTGCGTGCGCAGCTCGTCGACGTCGCGGGTCGCCAGCCGTGCCGTCGGGTCGGTGACCATGGCCTCCAGTGCCTGCTGCAGCACGAACGCCTCGGCGGCCTCCAGGTCGATCGGTGGTGACTGCCCGAGCGCGATGGCGGCCAGGGTCAGCAGGATCTCCCACTCGTCGGGTTGGCCTTCGTCGAGGGGGACAGCGGCGGGGGAGTGGTTGGCGACGTTGCGGATCGCCAGCCCGCTGAAGAGCAGGTCGTAGTGGCTGCGCTGCAGGATCCGAGGTGGCGGGAGCAGGACGTCGGCGTGGCGGGAGGTCGCCGTCACGTAGGGGTCGACGGCCACGACCAGGTCCAGTCCGGCGATCGCCTCGTCCAGTCGTGCGGCGTCGGGGGTGGACAGCACCGGGTTGCCGGCGACCGTGATCAGCGCCCGGACCTGGCCCTCACCGGGGGTGGTGATCTCGTCGGAGAGCGTGGCGACCGGGAACTCGCCGATCGCCTCCGGGAGCCCGCGGACCCGGCTGTGCCAGCGGGCGTGGCGGAACGGCCGGCGCTCTGGACGGTGCTGGGCCGGCAGGGGGAACATGGCTCCGCCGGGCTGGTCGAGGTGGCCCGTGAGCACGTTGACGACGTCCACCAGCCACGAGGTCGTCGTGCCGAAGGCCACGGTGCTGGTCCCGAGCCGTCCGTAGACCACCGCGCGTTCCGCCGCCGCCAGCTCCCGCGCCAGCGACCGGATCGCTGCCGCCTCGATCCCGCACGCCGGCGCGACCCGTTCGGGCGCGAAGGGGGCGGCCAGCGCCACCACCTCGTCGATCCCCCGGACGTGGTCGCGCAGGTGGTCGCCGACGTCGATGAGCCCCTCCTCGGCGAGGGTGTGCACCACGGCGAACAGCAGCAGCGCATCGGTGCCGGGTCGGACGGCGAGGTGGAGGTCGGCCCGTTCGGCGGTGCGGGTGCGCGCGGGATCGACCACGACCAACCGGCCGCCGCGGCGGCGCAGGGCGGTGAGCCGTCCGGGCAGATCCGGCGCGGTCATGAGCGAGCCGTTGGAGACCCGGGGGTTGCCCCCGAGCACCACCAGCAGGTCGGTGCGGTCGAGATCGGGGACCGGGATCGTCCACGCGGCACCGAACAGGTACCCGGAGCTGACGTGCTTGGGCAGCTGGTCCACGCTGGAGGCGGAGTAGAGGTTGGTGGTGCGTAGCGCCTTCAACAGCGGCCGCAGGTAGAGCTGCCCGGACAGGTTGTGCACGTTCGGGTTGCCGAGGTAGACCGCTACCGCGTCGGCGCCATGCTCGGCCTGGACCGCGTGCAGCCGGGTGGCGACCTCCTCGAACGCCTCCTGCCAGCTGGCCTCGACGAGCTGCCCGTCGCGGCGGACCCGCGGCGCCGTGAGGCGATCCGGGTCGGCCTCCAGCTCGCCGAGCGTCGCACCCTTCGGGCACAGGTAGCCGGCGCTGAAGACGTCGTCGGCATCGCCGCGCACACTGACGACGTGATCGGTGTCGTCGAGCTCGATGCGCAACCCGCAGGTCGCCTCGCACAACGGGCAGGTCCGGAAGGCGGTTCGGGTCACGGCGGGCTCCCACTGGCGGTGATCTCGCGGACCGTAGCGCCATCGCCGGCGCCAGCCTCAGCCCGGCTCCTGGCCAGCGTCAGGTGCCAGCCGTGGAAGCGGCACGACGCGCCGGTGGTTGCCACACTGGAACCGAACCGCACGCCGAGCACGCAGGGAGCTCATGTCGAAGCAGCCCGACCCGACCGTCACTGCGGACCGCATCCTGGACCGCGCGCGGGTGTTCGCCGTCGTCGGTGCCTCGCCGTCGCCCTGGCGGCCGAGCCACGGCGTCATGCAGACGCTGCTCGACCACGGGTACGAGGTGATCCCCATCCGGCCCGGGGTGGAGGAGGTGCTCGGTCTGCGCGCCTACCCGGACCTCGCCTCGGTGCCCGAGGAGGTCGCGATCGACGTCGTCGACATCTTCCGGCGTTCCGACCGTGCCGGCCGCCACGTCGACGAGGCGATCGAGCGCGGTGCACCGGCGGTCTGGCTCCAGCTCGGGGTGATCGATCACGCCGCGGCCGACCGGGCCCGTTCCGCCGGGCTGGATGTGGTCATGGATCGCTGTCCGGCGATCGAGCTCCGACGGCAGGGCGCTCGCTCCGAGCGCTGAGCGCTGACGCTCAAGCCGGAGGCCGGACGCTGACGGCCGGACGCTGGACGCCGGACGCTGACGCTGACCGCCGGACGCTGACGCTGACGGCCGGACGCTGACGCTGACGGCCGGACGCTGACGCTGACGGCCGGACGCTGGACGGCCCGATTTGACGGCCAGTGGTTAGTTAGTTAGCTTCCCTTACGAACTACTGGTCGTGAGCCGCACCGCTCACCCAGCCGGAGGACGTGGGATGTCGCATCAGCTGCTCGGCCCCTTGCGGTCGCTCGGGAGCGCGTCATCCCAGGACGCCCGGACGGTCAACAAGAGGTCCGTGCTGCATGCGGTCGCCTCCGGCGCGGCGGTGACCCGCGCGGACCTCGCCCGCCTCACCGGACTCACGCCGCCGACGATCTCCTCGCTCGTCGACGAGCTCTCCGCCGACGGCCTGGTGGTCGAGCTCGGACCCGGGATCTCCGCCGGGGGCAAGCGTCCGACCCTGCTCGGCATCGACCTGGCGGCACGACAGGTGATCGCGATCGATGCGAGCGTCCGCCCCTTCGTCGGCGTGCTCGCCGACCTGGCGGGCACGGAACATGCCCGGGTCACGGCAACGGACGTGGGCGATCCGACCGACCTGCTGATCGGTCTCGTCGAGGAGCTGGTGGCGCACGCCTCCGCCCCGATCGCCGGGGTCGGGGTCGGCTCGCCCGGCCTGGTCGACGAGGACGGCACCGTGGTCGAGGCCCCCCACCTCGGCTGGTCCGACCACCCCTTGCGTGCCCTCCTCGAAGCCGCGACCGACCTCCCTGTCTGGGTCGCCAACGACGCCAACGCCGCGGCCCTGGCCGAGTTCGGCCGGCTGCCGTCCGAACGCGACGGCCTCGCCCTGGTACGGATCGGCAAGGGCATCGGCGCCGGGGTCGTGCTCGGTGCCCGGCCCCACGTCGGCTCCAGTGCGGCGGCGGGTGAGATCGGTCATCTGGTCGTCCAGCCCGGCGGACTGCCGTGTGCCTGCGGGAACGCCGGCTGCCTCGAGACCGTGGCCAGCCTCCCCGCCATCGACCGCGCGATCGCGGCCGCTGGCGGCGGCGACGACGCCACCCAACAGGCGGTGACGGACGCCGCGGAGCACCTCGGTGCGGTCCTGGCTCACCTCGTGGCCATCCTCGACGTCGGCGATGTCGTCCTCAGCGTCGAGCGGGACGGCTACGGCGAGGCCATGGTCGCTCGCGTGGCCGCTGAGGTCCGGGCCCGGTTGCTGCGTCGTGTCGCGCCCAGGGTCGCCGTCCGGGCGGCGGAGGACCCGAGCGGACTGGTGCTCGATGGAGCGCATGCCCTGGTGCTCGCCGGAGCGCTCGGGATGGTCCGGCCGTGACGGGCACAGCGCAGGAGGTGCCGGTGACGGCGATGCCAGCTGACGAGCCCGCCCCGCGCTGGCTCGGCATCGATATCGGGGGGACCACGACCGAGGTGGTCGCCATCGCCCCGGACGGCGCGGTGCTGGCGAGCGAGCAGGTGCTGACACGGCCGGGCACCGGCCTCGTCCCGGGCACGCTCGAGGCCATCGCCGCGCTCGATGTCGAGCTCGGTGGCGTCACCGGCGTCGGCATCGGTATCCCCGGGCAGGTCGACCCCCGCGCCGGGACGGTCCGGCTCGCGGTCAACCTCGGACTCGGTGCCGCGCCGCTGCCGATCCGTGCGGCGGTCGAGGAGGTGGTGGGGGCGAACGTGGTCCTGGAGAACGACGTCCGGGCCGCCGCGCTCGGCGCTCACCGCATGCTCGCCCCCGATGCCGAGGTGCTGGTGTTCGTCGGACTCGGCACGGGCGTGGCCGCCGGCGTCGTCATCGACGGCCGCCTGCACCGCGGTTCCCACGGCCTGGCGGGCGAGATCGGCCACGTCGTGGTCGACCCCGACGGCGAGGTGTGCGGTTGCGGCGCCCGTGGCTGCCTGGAGACGGTCATCTCCGGTAGCGCCCTACGCCGCCGGTGGGCCAAGGACGTCACCGCGGCCGGTCAGGCGGTGGTGACGGCGGCGGCAGCCGGTGATACCCGGGCCCAACAGCTCCTCGACGACGTCGTGCGCCACCTCGACCGTGCGGTCCAGTGGTTGGCGCACGCCTACGGCGCCGACGTGATCGTGCTCGGTGGTGGGCTGGGACGCCTCGGCGATCCCTTGCTCACCCCGCTCAGGGATCGGCTGCGTGAGCGCGCCGATCGGTCCGACGTGGCCGCCCGGCTCATGGGGCCGGAACGACTGTGGTGCGCACCGGCGGAGATACCGCTCGGTGCGGTGGGGGCGGCGGCGGTGGCAGATGCCCCGATCCGCCCGCTCGAAGAAGGAGGGGCAGCCACCCGGCTCGCCCGGCAACCCGAGGACCGGGACGGACTCCCGGCCTCCATCAGGACGTGAGGGAGACAACGATGCGGACAGGCATGCGAGCAGCGCTCGCGAGCAGCGCGGCGATCGCGCTGATCGCGGGCGCCTGCGCGAACCCCGATCCGGCCGAGGACGACACCTCGACCAGCGACACCGAGGCCTCGCAGGAGGACGCCGGCGACGGCGAGGAGACCGACGACGGTGATGCCGCGGCCGCGCCCAGTGAGCTGGACGTGCCGGACGGCTACACACACCTGGCGGCGGCCCTCGACGGCGAGTACGACGGCGAGGAGGTGACGGTGCTGAGCCAGTGGGTCGCCGAGGACGGCGACCGCTTCGCCGAGGCACTGCAACCCTTCGAGGAGGCGACCGGCATCACCGTGCAGGTCGATGGCGTCACCGACTACACCACGACGCTGGTCACGCGCGTCGAGGGCGGCAACCCGCCCGACGTCGCCCAGATCGCCCAGCCGGGCCTCATGCGCACCCTGGCCGGCAACGACCGGCTCGTGGCGTTGGATGAGTGGATGGACGTCGACCAGCTCCGTGGCGACTACGGCGAAGCCTGGACCGAGATGACCAGCGCCGGTGACAGCGTCCACGGTGTGACCTGGGGCGCGTTCACGAAGTCGGTCGTCTGGTACCCGGCAGAGGCCTTCGAGGCCGCCGGCTACACCGAACCGCAGACCTGGGACGAGCTCGAGACCCTGATGGACGACATCAGCGCCTCCGGCGTCACCCCCTGGTGCATCAGCGTCGAGCAGGGGGACTTCTCCGGCTGGCCGGCCACCGACTGGGTCGAGGACGTGCTGCTGCGTACCGCCCCGCCCGAGGTCTACGACGAGTGGGCTGCCGGCGAGCGGGACTTCTCCGACCCCGAGGTCGCGCAGGCCTTCGAGTTCGTCGAGGAGCTGTTCTTCACCGAGGGCAACACCTTCGGCGGTCCCATCTGGATGAACGAGACCTGGGTCGGCGCCACCCCGCTGCCGATGTTCCACGGCTCGGACGGTCCGGACTGCTTCTTCCACAAGCAGGCCACCTGGATCGCCGACTTCTTCCTCGCGGACCCGAACGCCTCCCCTGACGACACCGAAGCCGAGCGGCTCCAGCCCGGCACCGATGCCAAGTTCTTCGTCCTGCCTCCCATCGAGGAGGAGTACGGGACCCCCGTCCTCGGCGCCGCCGACCAGTTCGTGATGTTCGAGGACCGCGACGAGGTCCGGGCCCTGATGGAGTACCTGGCGACCACCACGGCGGTCGAGCCGATGATCGCCGCAGGCGGGTTCATCTCCCCGAACCAGCGGGTGCCCGACGAGTGGTACCAGGACTACTCGTCACGGACCGCTGCGGACATCCTCGCGGCTGCGAGCGTCCTGCGTGACGATGCGTCCGATGGCATGCCCGCCCCGGTCGGCTCCGCCTTCAACTCGGCCATGGTCAACTGGATCCAGGCCGAGGGTGACAACACCTCCGAGATCCTGGCCGGCCTCGACGAGGTCGACTGGGAGGGGGAGGAGTAGGTCACACCACGCTCCCGGGCGCCTCGGTCGGCATCTCGCCGGTCCGGGGTCCCCGGGCCACCCGGGGCGGCAGCGAGGCCGGGGGCCACACACCCGGCCACGCCGCCGCCCCGGCACCCACGTTTCCCGGCGTCAACGTCTCCCGGCAGCCACATCTCCCGGCAGCCACGTCTCCCGGCGACAACGTCTCCCGGCGTCAACATCTCCCGGTACCCACGTCTCCCGGCACCACGGACGGGGCACCTGACGCCCGCTCCCGCTCCCGACCAACCCGGCACTCATCGCACCTCGGCAAGGAGAGCACCCCATGCCCGTCGAGACCCGGGCCGACGCCACGCAGCGGACCGCCCCGAGCCCCGGTCGCTCGGTCATCGCGATCGCGCTGCTGCTCGCGATCATCGCCGTGCTGTGGTGGAGCGTCGGCTTCCTGGCCGATCCCACTGCGGTGGACCGTGCGGTCGCGGGGTTGCTCTCGCTGATCGGCGCTGATGGTGCAGCCACCGTCATCGAGCAACGCGGCCTGACCCCGGTGTCCCAGAAGCTCGGCTCGGCGGTGGTCGCGTTGGTGGTCGGTGTCGTGGGAGTGTGGGCGCTGTTCGTCGCGGCCAACCGCGCCATCGACGCCACCTTCGGACTGCGGACCCGGGAGAAGATCCGGCCGTGGCTGTTCGTGGGCCCCGGCATCGGCCTGATCTTCCTGTACCTGCTGCTGCCGATGGTCGGCACCATCTACGAGAGCTTCACCGACAGCGACGGTGGGTTCACGCTGGCGCACTACCAGTTCGCGCTCACCGACCCGTCGATGCTCCTGGCCTTCCGCAACAACGTGCTGTGGCTGGTCTTCGGCACCACGGGCAGCGTGCTGATCGGTGTCGGGTTCGCGGCGCTGGTGGACCGCGTCAAGCGCGAATCGCTCGCCAAGAGCTTCATCTTCCTGCCGCTGTCCATCTCCTTCGTGGGTGCCAGCGTCATCTGGCGCTTCGTGTACGCCTGGCAGCCCGAGGGACAGCCGCAGACGGGGTTGCTCAACGCCATCATCACCGGCCTCGGCTTCGAGCCCCTCCCGATCCTCTCGCTCAGCCCGCTGAACACCTTCGCCCTGATCGTGGTGATGATCTGGCTGCAGACCGGGTTCGCGATGGTGATCTTCTCCGCGGCCATCAAGTCCGTGCCGAGCGAGGTGATCGAAGCTGCCCGGCTCGACGGCGCGGGCGAGTTCGTGATCTTCCTGCGCATCATCCTGCCGATGATCCGCGGGACGGTGCTGACCGTCGCGACGGCGATCTTCATCGCGATCCTGAAGGTCTTCGACATCGTGTGGGTCATGGGCCGGGGCGGCAACTTCGACACCGAGGTCGTGGCGACCCGCATGTTCAAGGAGATGTTCCAGTTCCAGAACTTCGGCCGCGCCAGCGCCCTGGCGGTGCTGCTCCTGCTGGTCGTGGTCCCCGCCATGGTCGTCAACATCCGCAACATGAACCGGCAGGGGGTGGGAGCGTGATGGCCATCGGTTCCGCGCCACCCAGGGAGGCATCGGCATGAGCGTCACGGCTCCGAGGACCGTCGAGGCACCACCCCAGACCCAACTCGCAACGCGCGCCCCGCGTCGGATCGCGTGGCGGCGCCGTGGCGACGACGGCCCGACACGGGTGCCGGGGCAGCGTTCGCTGCTCGTCCGCGCCCTCGTGGCGGTCATCGTCGTGCTGTGGTCGCTGCCGACCATGGGACTGCTGATCAGTTCGTTCCGACCGGCGGCGGCGATCGCCACGACCGGCTGGTGGACGGTGCTCGCGCACCCGTTCGAGATCACCCAGTGGACGCTCGAGAACTACGCCGGTGTCCTCGCCGAGCAGGGCATGTTCGACGCCTTCGTCAACTCGGTGGTCATCGCGA
>CAYXJD010000066.1:3005-13785 GCA_964465225.1 uncultured Actinomycetota bacterium | reverse complement strand
GGAGCCACTTGGCCGCGCCGACGGACGCGTCGCCCTGTGCTTCCGCGACCAGCTCGACCGGCTGGCACCGCTACCCGTGGGCGACCCGCCGGACGACGAGGTCCACGCCGCGCTGCGGGACCACCTCGCCGTCCGGGGGGCCTCGTTCTGGCCGGAGCTGTTCAGCGCATCGGGCGTCGCCGACCAGGAACTGGTGTTGGACGCGCTGTGGGACCTGGTCTGGGCCGGAGAGGTCACCAACGACACCTACGCGCCGGTCCGTGGCCTACGCGCCCGCCGGGCCCGCAGCACGACCGGCACGGGTGGCCGTGGTGGCCGTGGTGGCCGGCCGCGTCCGGGGCGGCTGAGTCGGCTCGGACCACCAGCGGCCCAGGGGCGGTGGTCGCTGCTGTCGGCCGTCCGATCCTCCGACACCACGGCACGCACGGCGCTGGCCCAGCAGCTGCTGGAACGCCACGGGGTCCTCACCCGGGAGTCGATGCGCGCCGAGGCGGTACCGGGCGGCTTCAGCGCGATCTACCCGGTGTTGAAGGCGGCGGAGGAGGCCGGTGCCGTCCGCCGGGGCTACCTGGTCGCCGGGCTCGGTGCCGCGCAGTTCGCGCTGCCGGGGGCGGTCGACCGCTTGCGCGAACACCGCCGGGAGGACGAGCCGGCCGGTCCGGTGGTGCGGCTGGCGGCCACCGACCCGGCGCAGCCCTACGGTGCCGCGCTGGCCTGGCCCGACAGCGCGGGTCGGCCCGCGCGGGCAGCCGGGGCCCAGGTCGTGCTGGTCGACGGGACGCCGGCCGCACTCCTGGAGCGCGGGGGTCGCGGCCTCGTGACCTTCGACCACCCGTCGGACCCATCGGTGTGGCTCGCCGCGTTGCAGGAGCTGGTCGACGGCGGAGGATGGCGCAAGCTCGAGATCGTCCGCGTCGACGGGACACCGGTCCACGAGGCCACCCTCTGGCCACCGGTGTTGGAGGCGTCGGGATTCAGCGCCGGCTACCGGGGCTTCACCTACCGGGGACGGCGCGGGTAGGGCGCCGACCCCACCCATCGCTCGCCGGTGACGGCACCGTCAGTCGCAGCTCACCACGAGGTTCACACCCACGACGAGCGGTCGATCCGAGGCCGTCACGCTGCCCTGCTGCTCGAAGCGGAACTCACGGCCGAGTACCAGCTCGCTCGGATCGGCGGCGGTGCCGTCCTCACAGACCACCTCGTCAGCAGCGAAGGACAGCTCGATCACCGAGGTGCCGGAGATCTCGGTGGCCAGGAGCTCGGCGATCAACGACCACCGCTCGGCTTCGCCGCTCTCGGCCGGCTCCACGACCACCGCACGGTGCTCACCGCCACCGAGTTCCAGCACCCCACACGAGGTGACCAGCACCAGCACCGCGATGCCGGCAGCCCAGCGTGCGGAGGTCCTGGCTCGGCGCATCGCGGGCCTCAACGGGGGTCGACGAGGGGGGCAACGTGCTGCTCGCGGGCCCGGACCCTAACAAGCGCTGCCCGTGCGCGGGGCGGCACACGTGTGCGCTGGTGGCCCGGAAAAGGTCCCTGGTGTTCGCAATGGACGTGAGGAGCGCCATAGAGTGCGGGCCGACGTAGCCGCCGGGCTCCGATACCCCGGGTCCCGTGACGCTGGACGGTGACACCGTCGCGTTGGCTCGACGTCCACCGTCCGCGAGGGACCACCTCGCGTAACCGAACACAGGAGTGGCACAGCATGGCCGAGTCGTTGGTTGTCCAGAGCAAGGTGAAGGAAGCGGTCAAGGGTCTCGAGCTCCGTATGGACTCGAACCTTCCCGAGGCGCTGAACGAGAAGATCGCCGCGGTCCTCTCCGACGCTGCCGCGCGGGCGAAGGAGAACGGCCGCGGGACCCTGCGTCCCTACGACCTCTGACCCGGACGCAACACCGCCGGAGCGCAACGCTGCCGGCGTGCAACGCTGACAGGGGCCGCCGGTGGGCGGCCCTTCGTCGTGTCCTGGCCCTGCGACACGACGAAGGGCCAGGACGCGAGCGCCGGCACCCGCCTCGCCACGAGTAGCCTCGCGCCATGCCCGAGGGAGACACGATCCACCGCGTCGCACTGACGCTGCGTCAGGCGCTGGTCGGTCGCACGCTGACCCGGGTCGAACTCCCACGCGTGCCAGCACCGCACCCGAGCGTCGGTGCCACGATCACCGGGGTCGAGGCCCGGGGCAAGCATCTGCTGGTCCACAGCGATGACGGCCTGACGGTCCACACTCACCTCAGGATGACGGGCTCCTGGCACCGGTACGGGCCGGGCGAGAGGTGGCGGAAGCCCGCTCGGTCCGCCCGCGTCGTGCTGGCCGTTGGTGGGACCGTCGCGGTGTGCTTCTCCGCACCGATCGTCGAGGTCCTGGACACACCGGGGCTCAGACGGCACCCGAGCCTGCGGGCGCTCGGGCCCGACCTGTGTGATCCCGAGGCTGACCTCGACGAAGCCACCCGACGGCTCGACCGGCTGCGGGCGAGCGACCTCACGATCGGCGAGGTACTGCTCGACCAGCGCGTCGCCTGCGGTATCGGCAACGTCTACCGGTGCGATGTGCTGTTCCTCCACGGCCTCGATCCGGCCACCCCGCTGCGCCGCGTCGACCCGAGCACCGCGAGGGCGCTGCTCGAGGACGCGGGTCGTCTGCTGCGCGCCAACCTCGGCGGCGGCGCCCGCACCACCGTGCCGAACGCGCCGGCCGGGGCGCTGTGGGTGCACGGCCGCGGCGGGGCACCGTGCCGGCGCTGTGCCACGCCGATCGAGGTGCTCCGCCTCGGCGAGCAGGCCCGCTACGTCTACCGGTGTCCCCGGTGCCAGCCCTCCCACGGCCGGGCATCGGCCTGACGAGGATGCCGCGTGCCGACCACGCCGCATGACGAGGCAGGCCGCGCGACGACGGCGCCCTGACGGTTGCGGAGGCAAACGCTGCCATAGCAACGACCTACCGGCAGAGCTAGACTGCGGACATGGAAGCTTCGCACGCGGCCGCCGCACGGTCCTCGAACCTGCCTGTGCTCGCTGAGGTGCCGCCGGCCCAACTGGCGGCCTGGCGCGCGTTCCTCGAGGCCCACGCCCTCACCGTCGACAACCTGGCCCGAGAGCTGCGTGAGGTCGAGGACCTGCCGCTGGCGTGGTACGACGTGCTCGTGCAGCTCCAGGAGTCCCCCGACGGACGTCTGCGCATGCAGGAGCTGGCCGACGCGGTGCTGCTGTCCAAGAGCGGGGTCACGCGACTGGTCGACCGCATGGAGCGCGCCGGCCTCGTCGATCGGGCGCGCTGTACCGACGACCGCCGCGGCACCTTCGCCATGCTCACACCGGCGGGTCGCCAGCGCCTGCGGGAGACCGCGCCCACGCACCTTCGGGGGGTCGCCGAACACTTCGCCTCGCTGCTGGACGCCGAGGAGGCAGCCGTCCTCGAACGGCTGCTCCTCAAGGTCGTCGCGGCGAACCGGCGGGAGAGCTGAGCGACTCAGGCCCGTGCGAGCTGGATCTCCAGTTCGACCTTGACCGTGCGACCCACGAGCACACCGCCGGTCTCCAGCGCCTGGTTCCAGGTCACGCCGAAGGCCTCGCGGTCGAGTTCGGTCGAGGCACTGAAGGCGGCCTTCTCGTTGCCCCAGGGGTCGGTGAAGACACCGAGGTAGTCGACGTTGAGCTCGACGGCCCTGGTGACGTCACGGATCGTCAACTCGCCCGGGATCGTCCACGTGTCACCGCTGCGGTGGTGAGCGCCGGTGGAGCGGAAGGTGAGCTGCGGGTAGGTCTCGACGTCGAGGAAGTCGGGGCTCTTGACGTGACCGTCGCGGCCCTCGTCGCCGGTGGAGATGGAGGCGGACTCGATGGACACCTCGACGGTGGAGGCCTCGATCGGATCGGTGACCTCGATCGCGCCGGAGAAGGCAGCGAAGTGACCGCGGACCTTCGAGACGACGAGGTGTTTGGCCACGAAGCCGACCTCGGAGTGCGACGGATCGATCGTCCAGGTGCCGGTCTTGGGGAGCGTGGTGATCGTGCTGGTGGACATGACGTTCCTCCGTTGGTGCGCGGACCCATCGAGGGGATCTGCCATCGGGCAGCGGTCCGGGAGCGCGGATGATTGACTATGCAACCAGTACCATCTTGGTTGCACTCACAACCGCTTTCGTGCGTCCAGTGCACAGCCGAGGGTTCGTCGGCTGCTCCGGCGGTCACGGCGACGTTGTCACGGTCCCTGGACCGGTGAGTTGGGCTGGTCACTTGGGCTGGACGGCTGCGTGCGCACCGCACGGCCTGGCCCCGCTAGCGTGTCCAGATGGCATGAGCGAACAGGAGAGCGGCTCCCGATGACCGAGAACCAGGACACCCTCACCATCACCGACAACCGCACCGGTCGGACCTACGAGGTGCCGGTCACCGACGGGGCCGTGCGGGCCATGGACCTGCGGCAGATCAAGACGCACGAGAGTGACTTCGGCCTGCTGAGCTACGACCCGGCCTTCAAGAACACCGCCAACGTCCGCAGCCGGGTCACCTACATCGATGGTGACGTCGGGATCCTGCGCTACCGGGGCTACCCGATCGAGCAGCTCGCAGAGTCCTCGAGCTTCCTCGAGGTGGCCTACCTCCTGATCAACGGAGACTTGCCCGACGCCGGTCAACTGGACCAGTGGGTCTACGACATCACCCACCACACCTTCATCCACGAGAACCTCAAGCAGTTCATGGACGGGTTCCACCACGACGCCCACCCCATGGGCATGCTCGTCTCCACCGTCGGCGCGCTGTCCACCTTCTACCCGGAGGCCAAGGACCTCGACGAGGCCGAGGCCCGCTACATGCAGATCGTGCGACTCATCGCCAAGATGCCCACGCTCGCCGCCTTCGCCTACCGGCACTCCATCGGCATGCGCTACGCCTACCCCGACAACGACCTGTCCTTCGCCGGCAACTTCCTCAACATGATGTGGAAGACCACGGAGCTCAAGTACGAGCCCGACCCCGTCCTCGAGCGCGCGATGGACGTGCTGCTCATCCTGCATGCCGACCACGAGCAGAACTGCTCGACCACGACGATGCGGGCTATCAGCTCCTCCGATGCCGATCCGTACTCTGCCGCAGCTGGCGCTACCGCTGCGCTCTACGGCCCCAAGCACGGCGGCGCCAACGAGGCGGTGCTGCGCATGCTGGATCGCATCGGCTCGGTCGACAAGGTCCCAGAGGCGATCCAGGCCGCCAAGGATGGCGAGTTCCGCCTCATGGGCTTCGGTCACCGCGTGTACAAGAACTACGACCCGCGGGCCAAGATCGTCCAGCAGCTCGCACACGAGGTCTTCGAGGTCACGGGCAAGAACCCGCTGATCGACATCGCGGTGGAACTCGAGCGCATCGCGCTCGAGGACGAGTACTTCATCGAGCGCAAGCTCTACCCCAACGTCGACTTCTACTCCGGGATCATCTACCAGGCGATGGGCTTCCCCACCTCGATGTTCCCGGTGCTGTTCGCCATGGGCCGCATCCCGGGGTGGACGGCGCACTGGCAGGAGAACCTGCTCGACGAGGAGCAGGCCATCGTGCGCCCCCGGCAGCTCTACATCGGCCACGGCGAACGTGACTACCTCCCGCCCGCCGATCGCTGAGCACGGTCGCGTGCACCTGGACCGGGCCTGTCAGGCGAGAGCCCGGCGGGTGCGTCGGCCGTCCTGGCGTCACCGACCGGCGTCCGCCGCCGCCACCTCCTCAACGGCTTCGGCGACCGCGGGTGCCACCCGCTCGTCGAAGGCGCCGGGGACGATGTAGGTGGGCGAGAGTTCCTCTGGCGAGATCACCCCGGCGAGCGCGTGTGCGGCCGCCGCCTTCATGTCCTCGGTGATGAAGCGGGCCCGGGCATCGAGCGCTCCGCGGAACACCCCGGGGAACGCCAGCACGTTGTTGATCTGGTTCGGGTAGTCGCTGCGACCGGTGGCCACGATCGCGGCGTAACGCGCGGCTGCGGTCGGGTCGACCTCCGGATCGGGGTTGGCCAGGGGGAACACGATCGCGTCCTCGGCCATGACCGCCAGATCCTCGGGTTCGAGGAGGCCGGGAGCCGAGACGCCGATGAACACGTCGGCATCGGCCAGCGCATCGTTGAGGCCGCCGTCGCGGCCGCTGTGGTTGGCGTGTTCGGCGAGCCAGGCTTTGGTGCCCTCGAGCCCGTCACGAGCGGGACCGAGGATCCCACGGCTGTCGGCGACGATCACGTCGCCGACCCCTTCGCGCAGCAGCAGTTGCGCGACGGCGACGCCTGCCGCGCCGGCACCCGACATCGCCACCGTCACCTCCTCGATCGGCTTGTCCACGAGCCGCAGCGCGTTCAGCAGGGCAGCGAGGACGACGATGGCGGTGCCGTGCTGGTCGTCGTGGAAGACGGGGATGTCGAGTGCGGCCTTCAGACGCCGTTCCACCTCGAAGCACCGTGGCGCCGAGATGTCCTCGAGGTTGATGCCGCCGTAGGTCGGCGCGATCGCCTCCACGACGCGCACGATGTCGTCGACCGTCGTCGCGTCGATGCACACCGGCCAGGCATCGATGCCCGCGAACCGCTTGAAGAGCACCGCCTTGCCCTCCATCACCGGCAGGGCTGCCTCGGGGCCGATGTCACCGAGGCCGAGGACAGCCGACCCGTCGCTGACGATCGCGACCGTGTTCCCCTTGATCGTCAACCGCCGCGCATCCTCGGGCTGGTCTGCGATCGCGAGACAGACCCGTGCGACGCCGGGCGTGTAGGCCATCGACAGGTCGTCGCGCGTCCGCAGCGCAACGGTCGGCGTCACCTCGAGCTTGCCCTTGAGGTGCAGCAGGAAGGTCCGGTCGCTGACCCGGTGGACGTGGACGCCGTCGAGGGCGTCGACCGCCGTCTCCAGCGCCGCCGCGTGGTCACCATCGCGCGCGTTGGCCGTGACGTCCACGACCTGCCGGTCGCCGGTCGTCCCGACGACGTCGACCGCCACGACGGCGCCGTCGGCATGGCCGATGGCGGAGGTGACCCGTCCGATCCCACCGGCATCAGCGGGGTCGAGGTGGAGCCGCAGCGTGATCGAGTAGGACGCGTTCGGGAGACCGGCCATGTCGCAACCTGTGCGGCGGGGACCCGAGCAGGGCGTTCGTGCCGGCCTCTGCGGCCAACAACCAGCCCCGGTGCCGCCGGTGGAGGCGACCTCGCCACCGCATCCCCACGCTAGGTCGCCGGAAGCGGCTCAGCGTCGCGCGCGGTCCTGAGCGGTCACCAACGGCCGGCCGAACAGCCGCTCGGATACCCCCGTCTGGTCGAGGTAGAGACAGATGCCGCCGTTGAAGAAGGGCCACCCGGCGCCGAGCAGCATCGCGGTGTCGATGTCGCGGGCATCGGCGACCACGCCGTCGTCCAGCATCCGGTGGGCCTCGTCGGCCACCGCCTCCACGGCCAGCGCGCGGATCTCCTCCGCGCTCAGCGGTGTCGCGCCGGCCTCCACCTCGACGGCCTCGGCGATGTCGGGGTAGACCGCACCGCCGGCCTCCCAGTCGTAGATCGCCGGCCGGCCCGAACTCGCGATCTCGCGGAACACGGGGTCGATGGCGAAACGCTCCCCGAAGGCCTCCTCCAGCGTCTCGGCGGTGTGCAGCGCGACCTGCAGGCCGACCAGCCCGAGCAGCACGAAGGGCCCCATCGGCACGCCCAGCCGGCGGATCGCGTCGTCGATCTCCTGGAAGCTGTTGCCCTGGCGCAACGCCGCGATCGGCCCCTCGAGGAAGCGGGTGAGTAGACGGTTGACGATGAAGGCCGGCGCGTCCGTGCACAGCACCGCGGACTTCTGCAGCTTCTTGGCCACGTCGAAGGCGGTGGACAGCGCCTCGTCGGACACCTGCTCGGGGCGGATCACCTCGACGAGCGGCATCGCCGCGACCGGGTTGAAGAAGTGCAGCCCCACGACCCGCTCGGGGTGGGCCAGCTTGGACGCCATCTCCGTCACCGACAACGACGAGGTGTTGGTCGCGATGACGGCTCCCTCGTCGAGCACTCCCTCGAGGTCGGCGAAGATGGCCTGCTTGAGGTCCATGCGTTCCAGCACGGCCTCCAGGACCCAGTCGGCGCCGGCGACGTCGTCGTAGCTCAGGGTGTAGGTCACGAGGCTCTTGAGGAAGATGGCCTTGCCGGGCTTCATCCGGCCTTTGGCGACCCGCTTGTCGAGTTCCCCCTCGATGTGCTCGCGGCAGCGCTCCAGCACGGCCTCGTCGATGTCCTTCATGACCAGCGGCACCTCGAGGCGTTGCAGGTGCAGGGAGCCGAGCTGTGCCCCCATCAGACCGGCGCCGACGATGGCGGCCTTGCGGATCCCGCGAGGTGGCACGTCGGGCTTGCCGGGCTGCTTCTTCACCCGCTGCTGGATCAGCTGGAAGCTGTAGACGCTCGCCTGGGCGTGACGGGCCGGCAGCAGCTCGGCCAGCGCCTGTTGCTCCTTGACCCGCCCCTCGGCGAGGTCACCCCCACGGGCGGCGAACTCGATCAGCTCGAGTGCCCGGCCCGGTGCCGGGGTGGCGCCTGCCGTCTTGCCCTCGATCATCCCGAGGGCGTTGTTGCGTGCCTCCTCGAAGCCGTCCATGACGTCGAGGGAGGAGCGGTCGACGGTCTCCTCGCCGGCGATCAGCCGCTCGAGGAAGGCGATGGAGTCGTCGAGGAAGGTGGCCGAGTCGTAGAAGCGGTCGGCGTAGCCACGCTCGAAGGCCTCCTTCGGGCGCATCGTCCTGTTGTTGTTGAGCGGGTTGATGACGATGGTCTCGATCGCATCCTTGACCCCGACGATCCGGGGCGCGAGCTGCGTGCCGCCCCAGGCCGGAAGGATCGACAGGAACACCTCGGGGAACGCCACGACCTGCGCGCCGGTGGACAGGGTGCGTGCGTCGCAGTGCAGGGCGATCTCGAGCCCACCGCCCATGCAGGCGCCGTTGATGGCCGCCACCGTCGGGAACGGCAGCGCCTGCAGCCGGGCGAACGCGTCGTGGCCGAGCTCGCCGGCCTGCCGGGCGGTGTCGGTGTCGATACCGGTGAAGGACTTCAGATCCGCACCGACGGCGAAGATGAAGGGCTTGCCGGTGAGTAGCAGTCCGGTCACGTCCTCTTCCGACTCGAGCTCGTCGAGGGCATCGGAGAGCGACCGCAGGGCGTCGGCGCCGAAGGTGCTGGGCTTGGTGTGGTCCTCACCGTTGTCCATGGTCATGATGGCGAGCCGGCCAACGGGCCGGTCGGCGTAGGTCAGGTGGAAGCGGGTCACGGGATCGGACACTTGCGGCTCCTCGTGGTTCGGCGGTCTCGCCGGGGGTGGTCCTGGTCGTGGCGTCGTGTGCGAGCGGTCAGGCGCGTTCCCACAGCACGGCGGCGCCCATACCCAGCCCGATGCACATGGTCGTGATCCCGCGCTGGGCCTCGGGGTGACGGTCGAAGTAGGTGGCCAGCTGCATGGCGAGCCGGGCCCCGGAGAACGCCAGCGGGTGCCCCATGGCGATCGCGCCGCCGTAGGGGTTGACCTTGTCGCTGTCGAGCGGCAGGTCGAAGGCATCGAGGAAGGCCACGCACTGCACGGCGAAGGCCTCGTTCATGTCGACGACGTCGATGTCGTCCATGGTCAGCTGGTTGCGCTCGAGCAGCCTGCGCGTGGCGGGAACCGGGCCGTAGCCCATGGTCTCCGGCTCGACCCCGACGAAGGCGTAGTCGATCATCTGCATCTTCGGGGTCAGGCCGAACTCGTCGACGGCCGCCTGGGAGGCCATCAGCACCCCGCCTGCGCCGTCGTTGAGCCCGGCCGCGTTGCCTGCGGTCACGCGCCCGCCAGGGCGGAAGGGGGACTCGAGGCTCGACAGGGACTCGGGTGTGGTCCCCGGACGCGGGTGCTCGTCGACGTCGACCAGCCGCCAGCCCTCGGGGCTGCGGACGGTGATCGGCGCCACGTGGGCGGCGAAGATGCCGTCGGCCTGGGCCTTCGCGGTGCGCTCCTGCGACTGCAGGGCGAAGGCGTCGCAGCGATCGCGGGAGACCTCCGGATGGTCGTCGTGCAGGTTCTCGGCCGTGTTCCCCATCACCAGCGCCGAAGGATCGACGAGCTTGTCGGACAGGAACCGCGGGTTGGGGTCGACCTCGGCGCCCATGGGGTGGTGGCCCATGTGCTCGACGCCACCGGCCAGGACGAGGTCCTGCGCGCCGACCCGGATCGCGTTACCGGCGTTGACGATCGCGGTCATCGCCCCCGCACACATGCGGTCGATCGCGTACCCGGGCACGCCGTTGCCGAGGCCGGAGAGGATCGCCAGCGACCGCCCGAGCGTGAGCCCCTGGTCACCGACCTGAGCGGTCGCCGCCCACGCGACGTCATCGATCCGGTCCGGCGGCACCGTGGGGTTGCGCTCGAGCAGCGCCCGGATCGAACGGACGGCGAGGTCATCGCCGCGGGTCTGGGCGTAGTAGCCCGTGTCCTTGGCGCGCCCGATGGGCACGCGGACGCCATCGACGTAGTACGCGGTCCCGGTCACCGTTGCCTCCTCGTCGGTCGTCCCCCGAGGGTACGGCCAACCTGGAGCGCTCGCTCCAAATCAACCCGCAACCACCCAACCTGACCGCGGAACTGGGACCCTGCCCAGTTCCGGGACCGCCAGCCCAGCCACCACCGCCCCAGACACCCCAGAACTGGGACCCTGCCCAGTTCCGGGACCGCCAGCCCAGTTCCGGGGCCGCCAGCCCAGCCACCACCGCCCCAGACACCCCAGAACTGGGACCCTGCCCAGT
>CAYXJD010000066.1:0-2905 GCA_964465225.1 uncultured Actinomycetota bacterium | reverse complement strand
TCCGGGACCGCTGCTGCGCGCCACCCCATCACCCGGCCGGGACGACCGGCCGCCTCGACCGACGGACGCCGCGGCTGCAGCGTGCGTCAGTCGGCGTCGACGGATGCCTCGGCGGCCTCCAGCCGGCTCTGGGCGCGCTCCCACCGTTCGAGCAGTTCGGCGGCCTCGTCCTTGGCCGCTCCGTGCCGCGCAACGAGCCCCTTGACCCGCTCACCGTCGGCGTAGACCTCCGGGTCCGCCAGGGTCCGGGTCAGCTCGGCGATCTCAGCCTCCACCTTGGAGAGCGACCGCTCGATCCGGTTGACCTCCTTGCGCAGCTCCCGGGTCGCCTGGTGACGGGCGTTGCGACGCTCGGCCTCCCGGCGCTTGGCCTCGGGGTCCTTGCGGGCGCTGCCACCGGCTGCGGGGGCGCTCCCCCGCCGCCGGTCCTCGGGCGCGACCCCGAGCCCCGCGCTGGCCGTGGGGACCGCGGCGCGACCGCCACCACCAGGACCGCCACCGTCGTTCGGGACGCCTCGCGCGCCACCGCCACGCCGACCGCTGCCGGTGGGACCACCTCCCCCACCATCGCCAACCGCAGCACGACGCCCGGTCGAACCCGTGGCCCCGACGCCCGCGGGTGGGACGGTGCCCGCTCTGCTGACCGCAGCACTGCCCCGGCGCTCCAGGAGCTCCTCGTAGGTGCCCGCGAACACCGACAGCCCACCGTGGTCGAACTCGACGACGACATCGGCGGTGGCGCGGATCACGTGCCGGTCGTGGGTGATCAGCACGATCGTGCCCGGGTACGCCCCGATCGCATCCTCGAGCACGTCCCGGGAAGCCAGGTCGAGGTGGTTGGTCGGCTCGTCGAGCAGCAACAGGTTCACCGGCGAGGCCATCGCCTTGGCCAGGCCCAGGCGCGTCCGCTCGCCCCCAGACAGCTCCAGGATCCTGCGGTCGGCCAGGTCGCCCGGGAACCCGAACGCCCCCAGCATCGACCGGTGGTTGATCCCCCGGTGCCGCTCCCCCAGCGCCGTACGGAACTCCTCCAGCACGGTCCGGTCCAGGTCCATGACCTCGGCCTGGTGCTGGTCGACCACCGCCACCTCGACGTTCGCGCCGAGCGTGACCCCGCCGGAGGCCACCGGGACCTGACCGATCAGGGAGCGCAGCAAGGTCGTCTTCCCCGCACCGTTGTGTCCGATCAGCGCGACCGTCTGCCCACGCTCGATCACCAGGTCCACCCCGTCGAGCACCGTGAGCTCGCCGTACCGCACGGTCAGGTCCGACACCTCCGCCACGACCCGGCCGGAACGCGGCGGCGGCGGGAAGGCGAAGCGGGCGACCAGGGCCTTGTGATCGGGCACCTCGATGCGCTCGAGCTTGTCGAGCTGCTTGAGCCGGGACTGGACCTGGCGTGCCTTGGTGGCCTTGTAGCGGAAGCGCTCGACGAAGCGCTCCTGCTGGGCGATGACGCGGTCCTGCTGGGCCTTGGCGGCACGCAGACTCGCCAGTCGCTCCTCGCGCTGGGCGACGAAGGAGGCGAAGGCACCGAGCTCGGCGGCAACGGTCCCGGAGCCGACGTCGTAGGCAGTGGTCGTGCCGGCCGCCAGTTCCACGATCACATCCGCCGTGGCGTCGATGAAGTCACGATCGTGGCTGACCAGCAGCAGTGCGCCCGGCAGCTCGCGGAGCGTCGTCTCGAGCCACGCGATGGTGTCGAGGTCGAGGTGGTTGGTCGGCTCGTCGAGCACCAGCAGGTCGGGCTTGGCGAGCAACAGCCGCGCCAGCGCCACGCGGACCCGCCAACCGCCGGACAACTCCGAGGTGTCCCGGCCGGCGTCCTCGGGGGCGAAGCCCAGTCCGGCGAGCACCCGGTGTGCCTCCGACTCCAGTTCGTAGCCGCCGAGCGTGACGAAGCGATCCTGGACCTGCGCGTAGGTGTTGAGCAGCGCCTCCTGGTCCTGGCCCATGGTGTCGACCATGCGCTGCTCCAGCGAGCGCAGCTGCTGCTCGAGCTCCTGCAGGTGGACCGCGCCCTCCAGCACGTGCTCGAGGACCGTGGTCGAGGTCCCGACCGCGTCGACCACGTCCTGGGGCAGCCACCCCACCCGGAGGTCCTTGGGACGGGTCACGACCCCGTCGTCGGGGTCGCGCAGCCCCATCAGGGTGTGCAGCAGGGTCGTCTTGCCGGCGCCGTTGCCACCCACGAGCGCCGTGCAGCTGCCGGGCGGGAAGCGCAGCGTGACCCCGGAGAACAGCTGCCGCGCGCCCAGGGTGACACCCACGTCGGAGCAGCTGAGCACGGTGGACCTCGGCAGGTCGGCGGACGCCCGGTCGGCACGAGCCGGGTCGGCGGCGGGTCGCCTCGAGCACCAGGACGTGGCACGGACCGGCGTGGGGACCACGGCCAGCGGCCAGGCTACCTGCGTGGACCGCGTAGCCTCCGCGGGTATGCACCTGCTGTCCCTGGATGCCGTCGGGGCGTCGGTGGAGGGGCGGACCCTCTTCGCCGACGCCTCCTTCGGCCTGACCTCCGAGGACCGGGTGGGGGTGGTCGGTCCCAACGGGGTCGGCAAGACGACCCTGCTGCGCATCCTGGTCGGTGAGCGCGCGCCCGACATGGGCAGCGTGATCCCCCGGTCGGGACTGCGCATCGGCTGGCTCCCCCAGGAGATGGACCTGCCCGATGCCGACGCCGCCACCATCGTCGCCCAGGGGGATCCCCTGGCCAGGGACGACGAGGTGGCCGCCCTGCTCGATCGGCTGGACGTGGCGGCCGACCTCCCGCTCGCGCGGGCCTCCGGCGGCCAGCGCCGCCGGATCGCGCTGGCACGCACCCTGCTCGCGCCCAGTGACCTGTTGGTCCTGGACGAGCCGACCAACCACCTCGACGTCGACGCGGTCGACTGGCTCGAGGAGG
>CAYXJD010000065.1:8873-13917 GCA_964465225.1 uncultured Actinomycetota bacterium | reverse complement strand
CGTCGAGCCTCGCAGCGCACGGATCACCTCATCGGCAGCATGCCGAGGGACCTCGACCAACGAGAAGTTGGGGGTGATCTCGATGTTGCCGACGTCCCGCCCGCTGAGGCCCGACTCGTTGGCGATGGCCCCGACCAGGTCCTTCGGGCGCACTCCGGCGCGCTGTCCGGCGCCGATGAAGATCCGGACGGTGTCACCGGAACCCGACGCTCCACGTCCCCCACGGCGCTGGCCGGCACGCGCGTGGTGGGCTTCCTTCCGGCCGTGGCCGGCTCCCCGCCCGCCCGGCCCGCTGCGGCCACCCTTCTGGTTGCCGCGGCCGCCACGGTCCTCGTAGAGGCGGACCTCAGGCAGTTCCTGCTCGTCGGTCTCGGTGCCTGCCGCCTGCTCGTGCACCAGGGAGATGGCTGCCAGCGTGAGCTGCAGCAGATCGAACTGGTCCCCGAGCGACTCCACCACCCCCCGGAACCGCTCCAGATCGGCGTCCTCGAGCAGACGCGCCTCGAGCGTCTCGCGGGTCAGCTCCAAGCGTCGGGCCTTGAGATCGGCGACCGAGGGGATCGACTCGACCTCCAGCGGTGTCCGGGTGTGCTGCTCGATCGCCCGGACCAGGCGATGCTGCCTCGGCTCGACGAGGGTGATGGCCACCCCGGAACGGCCGGCACGTCCGACCCGGCCGATGCGGTGGGTGTAGGCGTCCGGTGCAGCGGGCACGTCGTAGTTGATGACGTGGGTGAGGTGTTCGACGTCCAGCCCGCGTGCCGCCACGTCGGTGGCGACGAGCAGGTCGGCCGTCCCGGCGCGCAGCCGATCCATCACCCGGTCCCGTTGCTCCTGGTCCATGCCGCCGTGCAGCGCCTCGGCCCGGTAGCCGCGCCCGTTCATGGTCTCGGTGAGCTCGTCCACCTCGTTGCGGGTGCCACAGAACACGATGGCAGCGTCCGGGGCCTCGACATCGAGGATCCGGCCGAGCGCAGCGGGCTTGTGCTGACGGGCGACCACGTACGCACTCTGGCGGACCTTCGGGGTGTGGCTCTCACCGGCCCGCTCGCGACCGATGGTGACCCGCAGCGGGTCGTGCAGGTAGCGCCGCGCGAGCTGATCGATCCGCGACGGCAGGGTGGCGGAGAACAGCACCGTCTGTCGTGTCGGTGGGGTCGCTGCGATGATCGCGTCGAGGTCCTCGGCGAAACCCATGTCCAGCATCTCATCGGCCTCGTCGAGGACCACCACCTCGAGGTCGTCGAGGTGCAGCGTGCCGCGGGCGAGGTGGTCGACCGCGCGTCCGGGCGTGGCCACGACGACGTCGACCCCGCGGGCCAGGGCCTTCAACTGCCGCCAGATGGGCTGGCCGCCGTAGACCGGCAGGACCCGGGCATCGACCGCGTGGCCGTAGGTGTGCACGGCCTCGGACACCTGCATCGCCAGCTCCCGCGTGGGGACCAGGATCAGGCCGGTGGGGTGCACACCGCGGTCACCCGGCGGCAGTCGCTGGAGCAGCGGCAGGGCGAACGCGGCGGTCTTGCCGGTCCCCGTGGCGGCCTGGCCCAGCAGGTCGTGGCCGGTCAGCAGGGGACCGATCGCCTCACGCTGGATCGGAGTGGGCTCCTCGTAGCCGAGTGCGTGGAGCGTGGACACCAGGCGGTCGTCCAGGCCCAGCTCCGCGAAGGAGGTGACGTCGGTCGGAGCGGTCATGGCATGTCCAGGTGGTCGTTCGTGGCACCGTGTGGGCGCGGGGAGGCTCGGCGGACATCGTCGCCCACCGGCGCGGGAGGTCGGAACCTCCGGGCCTGGCTACAGAAGCCGTGTCCCCGTTGCCGGCGCTGCGGTGGCGGGAGGGGACAGATCGGCCCGTCGCGACGTGGACGGTAGGGGGTCGGTTACCGTTCGTGCGTCCCGGCCTTGCGTCGTCGCCGGGTCACGATGCCCCGATCGCCGTGTCGCAGCGTCATCCGGGAGTGAGGAGCCGAGCATGCCGGTCGTCGCCTGCCCCGGGTGTGGCGAGGATGACGACGTGTCGGGCGAGCGGGTCGATGAGCGCATCCTGCTCACCTGCGGTGCGTGTGGCCATCGCTGGGACCGTGACACCCGACTGCGGTGTGGGGTCTGCGGATCGCAGGACATCGAGGGCGTGCCGACGTCGACCCTGGAGGAGGCGGGGAGGGCCGGGGTCCGGACCCCGTCCGGTATCCGGCTCGTCCACTACTGCTGGTCGTGTCAGGCTGACGACGTCACCTCCACCACGCCGCGCGAGGGCCCCCAGCCACCTCCGGGACGCCGCCGCGACCTGCGGGCGCTGCGCGCGACGGACGGGTGAGCGGCGTGCCACTGCCCTTCGAGCAACTCAGCTGGGACGAGACCCCCATGGGGGTCCTCGGGCTGCGGCGTCGCACCGACCCGACGCTGCGCACCGAGGTCTACGAGGTCAAGCTCGGCGACGAGTACCTGATGTCCAGCCACTTCACCGTGGCGGAGGTCGCGCTGGCCACGCTGGGCCTGGCGCGGCTCGACGGTGACGACCTCGAGGTGGTGGTCGGTGGACTGGGGCTCGGCTACACGGCGCGGGCCGTGCTCGACGATCCCCGGGTGGGCTCGTTGGTGGTGGTCGAGGCGCTGCCAGAGGTGATCTCCTGGCACGAACAGGGCCTGCTCCCCGACGTCGCCGGGTTGGCAGCCGACCCCCGGATCCGCTTCGTGCAGGCCGAGATGTTCGCCGCACTGGACGGCGGTGCAGGGTTCGATCCCGGCGAGCCGGACCGCCGCTTCGACGCGGTGCTGATCGATATCGATCACTCGCCGCGGCACGTGCTCCACCCGAGCCATGCCGCCTTCTACACCCCCGAAGGTCTCCGGCCGCTGCTGGATCGGCTGACACCGGGCGGGGTGTTCGGGTTGTGGTCCGACGACCCGCCCGACGAGGCGTTCCTGGAGGTCCTCGGGCAGGTCTTCCGGGAGGTGGAGGCCGAGGTCGTCACCTTCGACAACCCCCTGGCCGGGGAGACCGCGGCCAACACCATCTACCTCGCTCGAGCCGGTCAGGCCGGCTGAACCAGCGGTCGGTCGTGTCGGCACCTGCTCGTCTCGGCGCCCGCTCGTGGGGTCGGTCGTCCGGTGTCAGCTGACGACGCCGCCGAGTGCTCGGATCGTCTCGCGCAGCCACGGACCGAGGTCGCCCGGGTGTCGGGAGGAGATGAGGTTGCCGTCGATGACCACCTCAGCGTCCTCCCAGACGCAGCCCGCGTTGAGCATGTCGTCCTTGATGGCGAAGAAGCTGGTCGCACGTCGACCGTCGATGATGCCGGCGGAGATCGGGACCCAGCCGGCGTGGCAGATGAAGGCGATCGGCTTGTCGGCCTCGTCGAACTCGCGCACGAGTTCGAGGGCGGCCTCCGAGCGGCGTACGGCATCGGGGGCGAAGCCCCCCGGCAGGACGAGGCCGTCGAAGTCGTCGGCTGAGAGCCCGTCGACCGCAGCGTCGATGGGGAAGGGGCCGTGTCCCATCTTGCCGGTGACCGGCTGCCCGTCGGGGCTCGCGGTCGTGACCCGGGCACCCTCCTCGGTCAGGCGTAGCACGGGATAGAGCAGTTCGGTGTCCTCGAAGAGATCGGCAGCGAGGACCAGGACACGGGTGTCGGCGAGGCTCATCGGTGGGTTCTTCCTGTGGTCGATGCGGTGGCTCGGTGCCCCGGGTGGTCAGCCGGTCGCCGCGGGAGTTGCGGGGACTGCGGCGGCAGCGGTCCCACGGGGCAACGCCAGCGTGCTGGTCGCCAGCGTGTGTCGCGGCGGCACTCCGGGACGGACGGCCACCGGTCGGCCCCGCTCGGTCCGTTCGGCCCTCGGTGTCGCTGGGCTCGCGCGGGTTCCGCTCAGCTCCTCCGGGCCGCGGCGAGCACATCGTCGCTGCCAGCCGCTGCAGTCGCGAGCAAGCTCGCGTGGGTCGGTGCGTCGGGCACGTGGGCCGGTCGGTTGGTCGCGAGCTCCCGGCGCAGCACGGGCACGATCTCCGTTGCGAGGATCTCGATCTGCTCGAGCACCGTGTCGAGCGGCAGGCCAGCGTGGTCGATCAGGAACAGTTGCCGCTGGTAATCGCCGACGTGATCGCGCATCGCGGCGTAGCGCTCGATCACCTGCTGTGGGCTGCCGACGGTCAGTGGGGTCTGTGCCGTGAACTCCTCGAGCGAGGGGCCGTGGCCGTACACGGGGGCGACGTCGAAGTAGGGGCGGAACTCGCGGACCGCATCCTGTGAGTGCTCACGCACGAAGACCTGGCCACCGAGCCCGACGATCGCCTGGTCCGCGGCGCCGTGGCCGTGGGCCTCGTAGCGCTCGCGGTAGAGCGCGACCATCTGCTGGGTGTGGTGTCGTGGCCAGAAGATGTTGTTGTGGAAGAAGCCGTTGCCGTAGAAGGCAGCCTGTTCGGCGATCTGCGGGGTCCGGATCGAGCCGTGCCAGACGAAGGGTGGGACCCCGTCGAGGGGCCGCGGGGTGGCGGTGAAGCCCTGCAACGGTGCTCGGAAGCGGCCCTCCCAGTCGACGACGTCCTCTCGCCACAGACGGTGGAGCAGGGCGTAGTGCTCGATCGTCAGGTCGAGGGCGTCCCGGAGGTCGTAGCCGAACCAGGGGTAGACCGGACCGGTGTTCCCGCGACCGAGCATCAGGTCGACCCGGCCACCGGCCAGGTGCTGGAGCATCGCGTACTCCTCGGCGATCCTGACCGGGTCGTTCGTCGTGATCAGGGTGGTCGAGGTCGACAGGACCAGCCGTTCGGTGCGCGCCGCGAGGTAGCCCAGCAAGGTGGTGGGGGCGGAGGTCACGAAGGGCGGGTTGTGGTGCTCGCCGGTGGCGAAGACATCCAGTCCCACCTCCTCGGCCTTGAGCGCCATCGCGACCATGGCCTCCAGGCGGGCGGCCTCCGTGGGGGCCCGACCCGTGGTGGGATCCGGGGTGATATCACCGACGGAGAAGATGCCGAACTGCATCGAGGGCTCCTTCGCGCCGCTGGAAGTTGCGACCGCAATCACTCCTACGGTACCGGTATCGACGG
>CAYXJD010000065.1:0-8863 GCA_964465225.1 uncultured Actinomycetota bacterium | reverse complement strand
GACGGTCGTCGGCTCGGTGTGCACAGCTGGACGGGCCGGGCGGCCGATGGCGTGAGCGGCCGGTGGGCTGAGCGGCCGGTGGGCTGAGCGGCCGGTGGGGCGCGTTGCCGGTCAGGCGTGGCCGGCTGCGGTCCCCGGTCGGGCTTGGTGGCGACCGCGGGGAAGCGCGCCGGTCAGGGGTGGCCGGCGGCGATCCCCTCGACCGCTGGCCCCGGGGACTCAGCGCAGGACGAACAGCGAGAACGCGGCCAACGGCAGCACGTACCAGGCGAAGCGGTCGATGCCGGCGCGGCTCACCAGCCGGACCAGGTAGGCGATGGCGAGGTAGCCGGAGACCGCGGCGGCGACGATGCCGATCAGCAACTCCGAGGTGGTGACGGTGCCGAGGTCGTCGACCTGTGGGACCTGGACGATCGCCGCTCCGGCGATGGCGGGGATGCCGAGGAGGAAGGCGAAGCGGGTGGCCGCCGGACGTGACAACCCCGCCCCGATACCGGCCGAGATGGTCAGCCCCGACCGGGACAGGCCGGGCAGCAGGGCCAGCGTCTGCATGAGCCCGACGGTCACAGCGTGACGGGTCCCCATCCGCTCGACGCTGACCGCCCCGGGACTGGTCCCGGTCTCGTCAGACTCCACCTCGACGGGCTCGGCGCCGACCGCCGCGGTGGCCGCCACCGGCGGAGCTGCCCGTCGGTCGCCGGCCGCGATCGCGGGATCGCGCTGCAGGTGCCGCCGATGGAGCCGTTCCCCGCCGAGCAGGACGACGGCGGTCAGCAGCAGTAGCCACGCCGTGGCTCGTGGCGAGGAGAAGACCGACTCCACCGCGTCGTCGAGCGTGAGCCCGGCGATCGCGATCGGCACGCTCCCGAGCACCAGGAAGCCGAGCAGCCGCCGGTAGGCGGTGCGTTCGGGGGAGGCCGTGCGGCTGGTGATGGCCCGGGTGATGCCCCACAGATCGGAGCGGTAGTACACGAGGAGCGCCGACAAGGTCCCGAGGTGGAGGGCGACGTCGAAGGCGAGCCCGTGCCGTTCCCATCCCGCCAGCGCCGGGACGAGCACCAGGTGGGCGGAGGACGACACGGGGATGAACTCGGTCAGCCCCTGCACGATGCCGAGCACCAGTGCCTGGACCCAGCCAGCTGCTTCCGCGACCATCGTTGTTCGGCTCCGTCGTCCGCTGGCGCATCGCGCTGCGCAAGGTACGCGCACGACGCTGCTGTCGTACGCCTCGTGTGCTGCCCCGATCGTGGTCCGCCGAGGATGGCCGCCCGCTGGCGCGGGCTCACGCCGGGTAGGGGGTGGCCTCCTTCGCTTCCCGCAGGACGCGAGCCCACCACAGCAGCACGTCGAGGAAGCGCGTCGCGGCGGCATCGGGCCCGACTCGGTCGATGGGCTGGCCATCGGGACCGAAGGCCGCGGCGGCATCGGTGAAACTGATCGTCTCCCGGATCGTCACGGTGTGCAGCTCGCCGAACACCACCCGCAAGGCCTCTGCTGCCCGCAGGCCGCCGGAGATCCCGCCGTAGGTGATGAAACCCACCGGTGTGGCGAACCACTCCTCCCGCAGCTCGTCGATGGCCGTCTTGAGGGGGCCGGGGAAGCTGTGGTTGTACTCCGGGGTGATCACCACGACCGCGTCGGCAGCGGCGATGGCCTGACGGAAGGCGCCAGGATCGGCGTCGAGGCGGACCGGGTCGAGCTTGGCGTCGGTCCGCTCGCCAGCACGATCCTCGAACCACCGGGCGATGTTCACTCCCGCTCCCTCGGGGTTGGTGCTGGCGAGCACGACCGCGATCGTCAGCGGGGTGGTCATGGGAGCTCCTGGCATCGTCGGGGCTCCCCTGGCTGCTGTCGGGCCGGACCGGCGATCGGCACGCCTGCCGTCGTGCGGAGAAGGGAAGCTGAAGGTGTGGGGCGGCACGGTAATGGCGCACCTCGGGGTGCGGGTGAACCGGGGGATGCAGCCAGCTGAGGTCGGGCCCCGGATCGTCGCCGGTCGGTCAGCGCAGCGCCGCTACCGTCGCGGGTGGAGCAGCGGCCCCCACCGTCGTCAGGACGTGGGAGGCGGCGTTGCCACGACCTCGTCGTGGGTGGCGGCCAGGGCCTCGGCGGCCTCGGGGGGCAGCGGCTCGACCACGGGCCGGGCGCGCCGTCGCCGGCGTGCGGGCACCAGGTCGCGCATCTCCTCCAGGCGGCCGAAGCACAGCAGCCGGTCTCCGGCCTCGAGCTCGCGGTCGCCCTTGGGGTTGGGGACGACCCGTGTGTCGCGTGTCAGGGTCAGCACGGTGATGTCACGCTCGCGCAGTCCGGAGGTCGCCAGGGTGCTGCCGACCAGCCCGGAGCCATCACCGATGTGCAGTTCCGCCACGCCGTACCCGGTGCTGACGGTCAGCCGTTGTCGTACGTCCAGCTCGGGGAAGGCGACCTGGTTCGCGACGTAGTCGACGATCGCGCCGGCGATGTCCAGCTCGCTGGCCGCCTCGATGCCCTCCAGCCCGGGCGAGGAGTTCACCTCCATGACCATCGGACCGCGGTCGCTCTCGAGCATGTCCACGCCGGCGATCCGCAGTCCCATGATCTGTGCCGATCGCACCGCCACTCGCTCGTACTCCTCGTCCAACTCGACCGCTTCGGTGGTGCCACCGCGGTGGACGTTGGAGCGGAACTCGTCGCCCTGGGCGCTGCGGCGCATGGCGGCGATCACCCGATCACCCACCACGAAGGCGCGGATGTCACGGCCCCGGCTCTCGGCGACGAAGCGCTGGATCAGGACGTGCTGCCGGGTGCTCTGCAAGGTCTCGATCACCGCCTCGGCGACCTTGGTATCGGGCGCCAGGATCACCCCGATGCCCTGGGTGCCCTCCAGCAGCTTGATCACCACGGGTGCCCCGCCGACGCGCTCGATCGCTGGCAGGACGTCGGCGCGATCCCGGACGAAGGTGGTGGCTGGCATGCCGACGTCATGGCGCGACAGGATCTGGATCGAGCGGAGCTTGTCCCGGGAGTTCGCGATCCCGGCGGCCGTGGTCGGCGTGTAGACGTCCATCTGCTCGAACTGACGCACCACCGCCATCCCGAAGAAGGTGATCGACGCCCCGATGCGCGGCAGGATCGCGTCGTAGTCGCGGAGGGGCTTGCCGCGGTACTGCAGGTCGGGTTCGTCCCCGGACAGGTCGATGGCGAACCGGAGGGTGTTGAGCACCCGCGCGATGTGGCCACGTTCCTGTGCCGCCGCCTTGAGCCGACGTGTGCTGTAGCTGTTCGGGGCTCGGGACAGGATGGCCAGCTGCATGCACGGTCCTCGTTCGCTCAGGTTCGCGGAGGGCAGGGTCGCCACCGTCACGACGCTAACGGCTACGTAGCCCGGGTGCCGCGGTCAGGCGCGGCGGAGCGGCGTTGGTCGCTGCTGGTCCCCGGCTCGGTCCAGCCCCTACGGTGCGGCGACCCCGAACGGCCCCGTGCGATCCGGTGCGGACACCGGCGGCAACCGGATGGAGGGCACGTGAGCGAACCGGACACCCCAGCCGTCGCGGCATCGAGCGGCCGTAGCGCTGCACCGTTGGTGACCCGCCTCCAGCGGTTCGGCACCACGATCTTCTCCGAGATGACCGCCCTCGCGCAGGCGCACGAGGCCGTGAACCTCGGTCAGGGCTTCCCCGACGAGGATCCGCCGGCCGCGGTCCTGGCCGCAGCACATGCCGCCCTGGACGCCGGTCACCACCAGTACGCGCCGGGACCCGGGATCCCCGAACTACGCACCGCGGTCGCGGCCCACCAGCACACCTGGTACGGGCTCGACGTCGACCCCGACAGCGAGGTGACCATCACCTTCGGGGCGACCGAAGCGGTCGCCGCGACGTTGCTCGCGCTGTGCGAGGTGGGCGACGAGGTGCTCGTCCTCGAGCCGACCTACGACGCCTACACGGCGGTGATCGCCATGGCCGGAGCCCGCGAGGTGAGGGTGCCGTTGACGCCACCGACGGGCCAGGGCGGTACCGAGCGGGGGCCGTGGCGACTCGATGTCGATCGCCTCGCAGCGGCCATCACCCCGCGGACCCGCCTGCTCCTGCTCAACTCACCCCACAACCCCACCGGAGCCGTGCTGACCGCCGACGAGTTGGACGCCATCGCCCAGTTGTGCGTGGCGCACGACCTGTTGGCGGTCACCGACGAGGTGTACGAGCACCTGGTGTACGACGGTGAGCACCTCCCGCTGGCTACCCGGGAGGGCATGGCGCCGCGCACGGTGACGATCTCCAGCGCCGGCAAGACCTTCTCCTGCACGGGGTGGAAGATCGGCTGGGCATGCGCGCCACCCGCACTTTCCGCCGCCATCCGTACCACCAAACAGTTCCTGTCCTTCTCCGGCGGCACACCGCTCCAGCACGCGGTGGTGACCGCGCTGGGGCTGCCCGCCGCCGAACTCCGAGCGGTCGGTGAGCTGCACCGGCGCCGGCGGGATCTGGTCGTGGAGGGGTTGTTGGCGGCGGGGATCCCGACCACACGGGCCGCCGGGACCTACTTCGTCACCGCCGACGTCGCGGCGATCGGCTGGGAGGATGGCGCGGCGTTCTGCCGGTGGGCTCCCGGTGCGCTCGGGGTGGCCGCCGTCCCGGTGTCCGCCTTCGTCGCGGAGCCGACCCCGGTCGCCTCGCTCGTCCGCTTCGCGTTCTGCAAGCCGTCATCGGTGCTCGAGGAGGGGATGCGCCGCCTCGACCCTGACCGCTCTGGGCGCTGACCGCTCCGGGCGCTGACCGCTCCGGGGGCTGACCGCTGCGGGCGCTGGTCGCTGCGGGCGCTGGTCGCTCCAGGCCCGGCCGCCCGGGGGGCCAGTCGTCCGTGGTCGCCGAGGTGCGGCACTGGTTACGGTGCGGTGCCCGTTGCAAGGGCTCCTCCCACCATGGCTGCCGGCTTCCAGGCCATCGCCGTCGACTACGACGGCACCCTCACACACGCTGACCGTCCAGCGCCGGAGGTGCTCGCGGCCATCCGGGAGCAACGCGAGCGTGGCCGGGTCGTGGTGCTGGTCACGGGCCGCATCCTCTCCGAGCTGCGGGACGTGTTCCCCGAGGTCGACGACGAGTTCGATGCCATCGTCGCGGAGAACGGTGCGGTCCTCGCCGATGCCGACGGTGTGCAGGATCTGGCCGCCCCGATCGATCCCCTGCTCGCTCAGCGCCTGGCGCACCGGGACCTGCCGGTCCGCCAGGGTCGCGTCCTGCTGGCGTGCGATGCCCGACACCACCAGACCGTGATCGAGGAGATCGTCCGGCTGGAACTGGGGTGCCAGCTGGTCCACAACCGCGCAGCGTTGATGGTGCTGCCCAACGGCGTCACGAAGGGCACCGGGCTCAGCCAGGCGCTCGGCAACCTCGGGATCTCCCGCCACAGCACGCTCGCGATCGGTGACGCGGAGAACGACCACCACCTGTTGGAGGTGTGCGAAGTCGGGGTCGCGGTCGCCAACGCGGTGGAACCTCTCAAGCGCACTGCCGACGTCGTCCTGGACACCGCCGACGGGGCCGGGGTGGCCGAGCTGCTGCGCGGGCCGTTGGTCTCGGGCGAGCGCCGGGTCGCCCCGAGCAACTGGGCGCTGACCCTCGGCCACGACGACGCCGGCAACGAGGTCCAGCTCCCGGCCTCACAGATCAACCTGTTGCTGGTCGGCGCCAGCTGCTCGGGGAAGTCGTACCTGTCCGGTTCCCTCGTGGAGCAACTCGTCCGTCAGGACTACAGCGTCCTGGTGTTGGACCGGGAGGGCGATCACCGTTCGCTGACCGACCGCCGCGGCATACTCGGCGTCGGCGGCCGCTACCCGCTGCCGTCCCCGACCCAGCTCGCCGACCTGCTACGACACCGCTTCGGTAGCGTCGTCGTGGATCTGTCGACGCTGGGCGACCAGGCTCAGCGTGCCTACGTCGACTCGCTCGCTCCCGTGCTCCTGGCCCAGCGTGCCGTGACCGGCCTCCCCCACTGGTTGTTCTTCGACGAGGCCCACGAACTGCTGACCGACCGGTCCCAGTGGACCTCTGAGCTCGAGGACGGCGAACACGGCTATGGGTGCAGCTCCTACCGTCCAGAAGCGCTGCCGGAGGCGGCCCAGCGTGCCTGCGACGTGCTGCTCCTCACCTCGGGTGGGAACACCGGCCGGGAGGAGGCGCTGCGCTACGCCGCCAGGACGGCCGGGTGTCCCGAGGAGGAACTGGCGGGGCTGCTCGGCGACCGACGCGGTCGGGGGGTCCTGATCGACCCTTCGGGTGACGCTGCGCCCCGCGGGTTCAGGTTGGCCGAGCGCAGCTCCGGGCACGTCAGGCACTGGCACAAGTACATCGACGGTGAGCTGCCCGAACCGCTGCGGTTCTACTTCAGCGACGGAGGAAACGGCTCGGTCGCCGGCAACCTCCGCCAGTTCCACCGTCAACTCGGCGTCTGCGGTGCCGAGGTGCTCAAAGCCCACGGACGCCGCCACGATCTCTCCCGCTGGCTCCGCGATGTCCTGCAGGACGAGGAGCTCGCCGAGGTCATCAGGGATGCGGAGGACGAACTGCGGGCCGACCGGCTCCGTGCCGAGGGCTTCCGGGACACGGTCCGCAAGGCCATCGAGGCCAAGTACCTCGAATGAACGGGTCGGAAGCGGGCCCGTGGCTGCCCGTCAGGAGCCCACATCCGCGATGTCCAGTCTGAGGCCGTCATCCGTCAGTTCGGCGTCGACGCCGTGGTCGCGATCGATCCGCACGCTGAGCTGCCCCGCGCCCACGGGCAGCCCCGTCACCTCGAGGCTGCGGAACGGCGGCGGCCAGAGCGGCTCGAGGCGGACCCGGCCCCCGGGGAGGTCGGCGTGCAGGCCGAGGCAGGTCCGCAGCAGCAGGAGCGCGCCGGCCGCGGCCCAGGCCTGTGGACGGCACGCGGCGGGGTAGGGGACCGGTGCCGGCGCCTCCTCGCGCGCGAAGCCCCCGAACAGCTCGGGCAGCCGTGAGCTGAAGGCCGGAGCGGCCTCGACCAACCCACGCAGCAGACCGTTGGCGACCTCCGACTGCTGCCGCGTGGCGAGCCCCCACACGGCGATCGCCGTATCGTGCGGCCATACCGAGCCGGTGTGGTAGCCGAGCGGGTTGAAGCCGGCGCTGTCGTCGGCCAGGGTGCGCAGTCCCCAGCCCGATGCGAGGCGCTCGTGGCCGAGCTGTGCGCCGATGAGTGCCGCCTCGGCGTCGTCCAGCAACGAGCCCAGTAGCAGGTGGCCCATGTTGCTGGCTGGTCCGTCGACGGCACGCTTGTCCCGGTCCAGTGCGATCGCCGGGTAGCGCCCGCGGTGGTCCTCGACCCAGAACGCGTCCCGGAACCGCGCGGCCATATCGTCCGCCCACCGGTGCCAGCCCTCGGCACCGGGACGCTGGAAGTGCCCGAGGAGCTCGGCGCCTCGGCGGGCGGCGTCGTGGGCGTAGGCCTGCACCTCGGCCAGGGCGATCGGCGGTCTGGCCAGGGCACCATCGGTGAACTGGACGCCGTCGTGGCTGTCCTTCCAGCCCTGGTTGTCCAGCCCCCGCGCCTGCAGCTTGTGGTACTCGAGGAAACCGTCGGCGTCCGGGTCGCCGTCGCTGCGCAGCCACGCCAAGGCGGCTTCGACGTGGGGGAGCAGGGGGCGCAGACGGTCCTCGGCCAGTCCCCACCGCCAGGCCTCGTGGGCCAGCATGACGAACAGCGGTGTCGCGTCGATCGTGCCGTAGTAGTTGGGTGGCAGATCCCCGCGGTGGGTGAGGCTGCCGCGCCGGATCTCGTGCAGGATCTTGCCCGGCGCCTCCTCCGTTCCCGCGTCGTGACGGGTGCCCTGACGGCGGGCGAGCGTGCGCAGCGTGCCCTCGGCCAGGGCCGGGTCGAAGGGCAAGGACATCCACGCCGCCCACAGCGAGTCCCGCCCGAACAGGGTCAGGTACCAGGGGCTGCCGGCGGCGCAGAAGTGGTCCTCCGGCGCCTCGGGATCCGCCATGCGCAGGGCCTGCAGGTCCTCGACGCTGCGCTCGATGAGACGCGTGAAACGGTGGTCGGAGCAGCGCACCGACCAGGGTGCCCGTCGCAGACCGGTCGCCGGCGTCGTGACGGGGAAGGTCGGGGCCGAGCAGCGCCGGGGTGGCCGCACCGTCCCGTAGACATCGGTGGTGGCCACCTCCAGGCACAGGCGGCTGCGCCGGCCCGCCGGGATGTGGCAGGTCACGAACAGCGTCTCCCCGTCACGGCGGTGCGGCGGCGGGTCGATGGTCACCGTGACCCGGTCGACCCCGTCGGGGCGGGCGAAGGCGAGGCCGTCACGGTGGCCCTGCGGGGGGAGCGGATCGAGCGTGCGGTCGTGACGCACATCGAAGATGTAGGCCAGGTCGCTGCCCAGGCGCAGGCCCACCTCCACCTCGAGGTCCAAGCGGCCGTGGTTGCGCAGGTGGATCTCCTCGTGCAGGCACCCATCGACGAGCCGGCGGCGGTCCACGATCAGGGTCGGGTCCGCACCGGCGCCGGGGACGGGCACGTGGGCGTGGAAGGTGGCGCTCGAGGACCCGGTGCTGGTCGCGGTGAGCGGGCGTGGCGGGTGCCCGTCCACCAGCAGCTCCAGCCGATCGAGGAAGCGGGTGTCCCGCACGTACACGCCGTGATCGCCGCCGCGCAGGAGGTCCCCGCTCGGGCCGGAGACCACGAAGGACTCCCCGCGCACGCAGATCACCTCGCCCAACGGCCCGGTCGTGGGTCGAGCGTTCATCGCGGGAGCTCCGTTCGGGACCTTGGGCGGTGGACACGGCCGCGATCGTGGCGCATCCTGCCAGGACCGGCGACGCCCAGGGGGGTGCGATGGCCGATCTGCTCCGCGTGACGTGCCGCG
>CAYXJD010000064.1:0-13939 GCA_964465225.1 uncultured Actinomycetota bacterium | reverse complement strand
CCCGGCAAGCCCGACCCCGCCGTGCTACTCGAAGCGGCTCGGCGCCTAGATGCCGAGCCGGACCGCACGGTCGTGGTCGAGGATGCCCAGGCCGGGGTCCAGGCCGGCCGCCGTGGGGGGTTCGGTCTCGTCATCGGCATCGATCGCGAGGGGGTCGCCGACGAGCTCCGCGAGCACGGCGCCGATGTCGTGGTCGACGATCTGGCCGAGGTGGTCGTGGAGGTGCCCGACGAGGACGAGTTGCGACGGCTACTGGCGCGCTACCTGTCGTGATGGGGCAGCATGCCCGCGGCTGCCGCTACCGGTTCCCCGGGCAGCCCCAGGTGTGGTTCCTAGGGCAGGAGCAGCACCTTGCCGACCGCGCGGCGCTCCTCGAGTGAGGCCACGGCCTCGGCGGCGTCCTCCAGGCGGTGCCGTGCGCCGATGGGCGGCAGGAGCCGGCCGGCACGCAGCTCGGGCAGGAGTTCGGTCCACTGCTGCTGCGGGTAGCCCGGCTCGGCGAGCCAGTGTGCACCCCACCCGACGCCGACGACGTCGAGGTTGTTGAGCAGCAGCCGGTTGACCTTCACGCTCGGGATCTGCCCTTCGGTGAACCCCACGACCAGCAGGCGGCCGCGGCGTCGCAGGCACCGCAGGGAGTCGGTGATCCTCTCGCCGCCGACCGGATCGAGCACGACGTCGACGCCCTCGCCGTCCGTGAGCTCCTCGACCGCGTCGCGGAACCCCTCGGCCGCGACCACCTCGTGGGCCCCGGCGGCGCGGGCGGTCGCCGCTTTCTCCTCAGTCGAGGTGACCCCGATCACCTGCGCTCCGCGGGCGACGGCCAACTGGATCGCCGCGACCCCGATGCCTCCGGCGGCACCGTGCACCAGGACCCGCTCGCCGGTGCGCAGCCGACCCCGGTCGGTCAGCGCGAAGTGCACGGTGAGCAGGTTCATCGGGAGTCCCGCCGCGGTCTCGGTATCGACCTCGTCGGGCAGTGGGAACACCAGGTGCTCCGGCACCAGCACGCTCTCCGCGAACCCGCCGAGCCCCGGGAAGGCAGCGACCCGATCACCGACGGCGAACCTCGAGCCAGTCGGCGCGTCGGTGACCACCCCGCTGACCTCCGCACCCGGGACGAAGGGCGGATCGGGTCGCAGCTGGTAGCGGCCACGGCTCAGCAACGCGTCGGGGAACGTCACCCCGGCGGCGGTGACCGCGATCCGGACCCCGTCTCCGGTGGGCTCCGATCGCTCCGTCACCCGGATCGCTCTCGGGCCCTCCAGTACTTCGATCACCGCGGCGCGCATGTGGCCTCCTGTCGGACAGGCAGCCGAGGATAGGCGCCGCCCGGCCAACATCGAGCGGTGTGGCCAACGCTGCTCGTGCGCTGACCGCGAAGGTCCCGGGCACCGCAGGTGGCCGCTGCCAGCGCCGCGTAGGCTCGCCCTCCGTACCGGATCAGGAGGATCGCGATGGAGACCGACCTGCAGGCTCGATTCAACGCCCAGATCGCGCTGGAGCACGCGGCGGAGCGGGCGTACCTCCAGATGGCGGCGTGGGCCGAGGCCCACGACTACAACGGGGCGGCAGCCTGGCTGCGCTCGCAGTCCGCTGAGGAGGGCGAGCACGCACGGCTGTTCATGGACCATGTGTTGGATCGCGGTGGTGAGGTCACCCTGGCTCCGCTGGACGCGCCCCAGGCTGACTTCGACGACCTGTTGGCGGTCTTCGTCGCGGCGCTGGCGCACGAACGCAAGGTCACGGCCTCGATCGGCGAACTCTACGCGTCCGCCAGCGAGGCGCGCGCCTACCCGAGTCTGCCTCTGCTGACCTGGTTCCTGGAGGAGCAGGTCGAGGAGGAGGCGAGCGTCAGCACCGTCGTGGGCGAGCTGGGGATGATCATCGACGACCCCAGCGCCGTGCTCACGCTGGACCGTGAGTTGCCGGGGCGGCGCGGTGGTGCGGCTGACGGCGACAAAGCCCACGGGTGAGTTGCGGACGCGTCCGTGGGCGTGTCCGTTCGGCCGCAGGACCGGTTGCGGTGGTCGGCACGGGTCTTACGGTGATGGGGGAGAGGTGGCAGGGACCTGCCACCTGGACTCCTGTCCCCGAGGCGAAGGACCCCAGCATGATGCGTCGACTCGAGAAGAGCCACGACAAGGTCATCGGCTACTCACTGTCGGGTGAGGTCACCGCAGACGAGTACACCCAGCTGGCAAGTGAACTGCGCGACGAGATCGCGAAGCACGGAGCGATCCGGGTGCTCTTCCGGCTCTCGGATCTCGAGCTCTCCAGCTTCTTCACCGCGCTGGACGAGCGGCTGAGCTTCGTCCGCGAGAACCGCGACGACGTGGAGCGCGTGGCCGTGGTCACCGACGACACGGCGACCCAGCTGCTGTCCAAGGCAGCGCAGGCGGCGCCGGTCGAGCTGCAGACCTTCTCCTCGGACGACGAGTCGAAGGCGTGGGCCTGGATGGAGTGACGCCCGGTCCACCTCCGTCGTCCGGGGCCGGTCCGGCGATCTCGCCGGTCGACGGTCCTGGCCGACGGCGGCTCGTCCTGACGCCGGAGGAGGACCAGCGCCGTGGGTCATCGCATCGCCATCGGCACCATCGCCGGTATCGAGGTACGACTCCATCGGTCGTGGGCGGTCATCGCGCTGCTGATCGCCTGGAGCTTCTGGAACCGGTTCGTCCTGGTCGATTACGGCGCGACGACCGCGGTGGTCATGGCGGCCGCCGCTGCGTTGCTGTTCTTCCTGTCGGTGCTGTTCCACGAGTTCGCGCACGCCCTCGAGGCCAAGTACCGCGGGGTCGAGGTCAGCGGCATCACGCTGTTCCTCTTCGGCGGGGTCACCGAGATGTCGGGCGACGTCCGCCAGCCGCGGGACGAGTTCGCGGTCACGGCCATCGGCCCCTTCTCGAGCATCGTGCTGGCAGCGGTGTTCGGCCTCGTCGCCGTCTACACCGGCCGAGCGGGTTTCACACCCGTGGCGCAGGTGGCCGGACTGCTCGGTTGGATCAACCTCGCGCTCGGGGTCTTCAACCTGCTGCCCGGCGCTCCGCTCGACGGTGGGCGGATCCTGCGCTCGTTGGTCTGGGCGGTCACCGGCGACCGTCGGCGGGCGCTCACCGTCGCCGCCCGTGCCGGCCAGCTGATCGGGGCGCTCATCGCCGGGCTCGGGCTGCTCCAGCTGCTGTTCGTCCCCGGCGCCTTCCTCGGCGGCATCTGGCTCATCGTCATCGGTGGCTTCCTCACGTTCGCGGCGCAGAGCGAGATCGCGCAGCAGTCGATCGAGGAGGCGCTCGGGGGACTCACCGTCGGTGAGCTGGTGCGTCGCGACGAGCTCACGTCCGTGCCGGCCGATACCGACCTCACCGACGCCATGGAACAGCTGCGGGTGGCACCCGAGGACACCCTGGCGGTCACCCGTGAGGGCCGGACGGTGGGCGTGCTGTTGCTCGAGGACGTGGCGCAGCTCGAGGCGGAGGAGCGGACCGGTCGTAGGGCCTCGGAGGTCATGGTGCCGGTCGAAGACCTCCCCGGCATCGACCACGGGTCGGAGGTCTCCGAGACACTGAGCGAGATGGCGGGTGGACGCCCGCTGGCGGTCACCACTCGAGAGGATGGCGAGGAGCGCGTTGCGGGCGTGGTCGCACCGGAACAGCTCCAGCGGGTCGTTCGGCGCACCTTGCAGCTCGGGAAGCGTCAGGGGGCCGGGGCCGCTTCGGCTGGCACCGAGGACGGACAGCACCTGCCCGAGGGAGGCGGCTGATGCGCCGAGCCCTGTTCGCTGGCGCGATCCTCCTGCTGGCCTGGGCCGCGCTGGTCGTGCCGCTGCCGCTGGCCGTGACGTCGCCCGTCCCCGCGCCGGCCGTCCAGGAGATCATCGAGTTCGACGACGGGCTGCCCGGTGAGCTCCCCGAGGAGCTCCACGTGACCGTGGTCCGCCTCGATCCGGCAACGGTCGCAGGTGCCGCCCGCTCGCTGACGGCCGAGGAACGTGAGTTGACGCTGCTGCCGGCGCTGCTGCCGCCAGATGTGGATCAGGAGCGCTTCGACGAGCTCCAGCGCGAGATGTTCCGCGAGAGCGTGCGTGCCGCGGTCGCCGTCGGGTTCGACGCCGCGGGTCTCGACGTCACGATCGACGGCGGCGGTGCCCGTATCGTCGCGACGGTCCCGGGGACGCCTGGTGCCGAGGTGTTCGAGGAGGACGACGTCATCACCTCGGTGGAGGGCCGGGACATCGAGCTGGCCAGCGAACTGGTGACGTTGCTCGGCGACCGCGAAGCCGGGGAGCAACTCAGCGTCACGATCCTGCGTGACGAAGAGGAGCTGACGCGCACCGTCGAGCTGGTCCCGCTGGAGGGTGAGGTCGGTCGGATCGGCCTGGGCGTGCTGGTCACCACCCTGGACCTGCGGATCGACACCCCAGCCCGGGCGGAGGTGATCGCGGACCGCCGCATCGGTGGCCCGTCGGCCGGGCTCATGCTGGCGCTCGCGGCCTACGACGCGGCGACCGACGAGGTGCTCGGTGGTGACCGCGTGATCGCCGGTACGGGCACGATCGACCTCTCCGGCAACGTCGGTCCGGTCTCCGGGGTGGCGGCGAAGGTGCGTGGTGCCCTGCTGGTCGACGCCGAGGTCTTCCTCGTCCCTGCTAGTCACGTCGAGGTGGCCCGGGACGTGGCTCCGCCGGAGCTCGAGGTCATCGGGGTCGCCTCCGTAGGTGAGGCGATCGACGCACTCGCTGAGTGAGAGGGAGGTGGCGCCATGGAGCTGCGCGATCTGATCAACGACAACCCTTGCCACATCGTGCTGCTGGTGATCGACGGGCTGGGCGGCTACGCCGATGCTCGGCAGGACAGCGAGCTCGAGGCGGCCCACACGCCGAACCTGGACGAGCTCGCCGCACAGGCCGCCTGTGGGTTGGCGTTGCCGGCAGGTCCTGGGATCACGGTCGGTTCGGGCCCCGGTCACCTCGCTCTGTTCGGCTACGACCCACTTGAGTACGACCTCGGACGCGGGCTGCTGTCGGCCATCGGGCTGGGCGTTCGGCTGCGGCCCGGCGACGTGGCCGCGCGGGGCAACCTGGCCCTCCTCGACGACCACGGGCGGGTGAGCGACCGTCGGGCCGGACGGATCGATGACGATCGTGCCCGCGCGATCGTCGAGCACCTCCAGCAGCAGATCGCACTGGACGACGTCGAGGTCACCTTCGAGCACGTCTCCGAGCACCGGGTGCTGCTGGTCCTGCGCGGTGAGGGTCTGGACCCGCGTATCGAGGATCTCGACCCGCAGCGCACGGGTGTCCCACCACGTGCGCCCACCGCCACCGCGGCCGAGGCCGAGCGCACCGCCGAGCTCCTGACGCAGCTCGACGGTGCCATCAGGGAGGCGCTGACCGACCAGGACGCCGACGTGGTGCTGTTCCGCGGCTTCGACACCCTCCACGAGCTGCCCAGCATGCAGGACCGCTTCGCCGTGCATCCCGCGACCGTGGCGAACTACCCGATGTACCGCGGGGTGGCCGAACTGGTGGGGATGGAGGTCCTACCGGTGGTGAAGTCCCTGGCGGCACAGGTCGAGCTGATGTCGACCCACTGGGACCGGTACGACTACCTCTTCGCCCACGAGAAGGGCGCGGACCGTGCCGGCCACGACGGCGATCGCCCGGGCAAGATCGCGGCGATCGAGGCGGTCGACGAGGTGATCCCGGATCTGGTCGCGCTCGGCCCCGACGTGCTGGCGATCACCGGCGATCACTCGTCTCCGACCCAGCTGCACGCCCACTCCTGGCACCCCGTCCCGACGCTGCTGTGGGGGGACAGGGTGGGACGTGACGACGTGGACAGCTTCGGGGAACGTGCCTGCGCCGCCGGCATCCTCGGTCAGCTGCGGACCCAGGATCTCATGCCACTGATGCTCGCTTCCGCCGGGCGGCTGGAGAAGTACGGCGCCTGAGCGGGCAGTTCGGCCAGCCAGTGCCCGGGATCGAGCCGCTGCAGGCGCGCCATCGCCCCCTGGGTCGCGTCGCTGCCACCACGCGGCCGCTAGCGTCGCGCGGTGGAGGTGCGTCGTGGAGCAGCTGGTCGTGGCCGCGATCGCGTTCTTCGGGGCGGCTGCCGGTGTCGCCGGCGGGCTCGGGGGTGCGGTCCTGGTCGTTCCCCTGCTCCTGCTCACGGGCGCCGATGCGCCTGCTGCTGCGACCGTGGGGCTACTGACCGTCGCCACCGCCACCGCGGCGGCAGCGCCACGACAACTCGCGCAGCGCCTCGCCAACCACCGCCTCGCGGTGACCGTCGAACTTGGTGCCAGCGTCGGGGTGGTGGTGGGCGCCAGCCTGCTGGCGGTGCTGCCGGAGGTGTGGTTCCGGGGGATCCTCGCCGCCGCGATCGTGGCGGCCGTGGTCGCCGGGCTGCTGGGTCGGCCGGCTCATGGCCTGGACGCGGTCACGCTGCCGGTCTCGGCGGTGGGTGAGACACCGGGCAGCCTCGCGGGGGCGTACGCGCTCGGTGATGGTGCGGTGCCCTACCGGGCTGAGCGGGTACCGCTCGGCATGGTGTTGGCCGTGGGGATCGGTCTGGTGTCCGGGGTGACGGGCACCTCCGGCGGCTACCTGAAGACCCCGCTGATGCGGGAGGTGATGGCGGTGCCGATCAAGGCCGCTGCGGCGACCACCACCTTCGCCAGCGGGCTGACGGCGATCGCGGGGCTGGCCGTTCTCCTGCCGGCGGGAGCGGTCGAACTCCCGGTGGCGGCTGCTGCCGTGGTGGGAGCGTCGGTCGGCGGGATCGCGGGCGCGGCGCTGCAGGCGCGGCTCCCGCCCCGGGGAGCCCGGCAGGTGCTGGCCGTGCTGCTCGTCACGATCGCGGGGGTGCTGTTGTGGCCGAGTTGAGTCCCCCGGATGGCCCGCGTGTCCCTCGCGTGCTGCGATTCCTGCCGGGTCTGGCCCTCGTCGCGGGGGTGCTCGGTCTGTTCGATCACGTGATCGGAGCCGCCGCGGCGCTGACGGCCACCGCGGCGGTGATCGGCGCGACCCTGCTGCGTCTGGTGCTCGAGGTCCGGACCTGGCGCTGGCCCACGGATGCGCTGTTCCTGTTGGCGGCCGTCGGCCTGGTGCTGATCATCACCGTCGGTGGCCTCCTCGGCCTACGGACCTGAGCGCCGTCGTCGTCCGACATCTCGACGGCGGTGTCGGTCTCGACGGCGCTGTCGAGGGAGAAGGTGCGTGATCAGCCGTGTTCCTGCTCCTCGTCGCTGAGCAGGCGCCGCGGGGTCGCATCCTCGGCTTCCCGTTCGGCGTCGAGGACCGTCTCGCCCTGGGACTCCGGGAGCTCCTCCGGTTCGGGCAGCATGCCGACCTCGTGGTCCATCGTGGGGCCCTCCACCTCGTCGGCTTCGGCCTCCTCGGGGTCGATCAGGTCGTCGCGTTCGGGCTGATCCTCGCGCTCCACCTCGAAGCTGGTGCCGGTCTCTGGTCGGTCGTCGTCGGTCGAGGTCACTGCATCTCCTCTGCTCGATCCTGTCGCGGACCCTGCCTTCGACGGTGCCACGTCGTCCGTGCCATGCAGGTCCACACGGACAGTGGTTGCCCGGACGTTCGGCCGGCGAGCGGGCGCTTCGGGCTGGCATCCTGGCCTTGCGACGCCAGGCACGCGGGTGGACAGCCTTTCGGCCGAGCGTGTGCAGTCCCCGTGAGGTGCGACCGGGAGGACACGAGGTGGGGCGGATCCGGATCGGGGTATCGGGGTGGAACTACGACAGCTGGCGGGGCAGCTTCTATCCGGACGACCTCCCGCAGCGAGAGGAACTCGAGTACGCCGGTGAGCGGTTCGACACCCTCGAGGTCAACGCCACCTTCTACCGGCTCGCGAGCCCACAGCGCTGCCGACGGTGGCGGGACGCCGTACCGGCCGACGCGGTCCTGGCCGTCAAGGGAAGCCGGTTCATCACCCACAACAAGAAGCTCGCCGACGCCGGTTCGGCGCTGGCGAACTTCCTGGCCTCCGGGATCCTGGCGCTCGACACCAAGCTCGGCCCGATCCTCTGGCAGCTGCCGGCACAGCTGCACTTCGACGCGACCCGCGTCGAGGGGTTCCTCTCCACGCTGCCGCACGACACGGACAGCGCTGCTGCCCTCGCCCGGGGTCACGACGAGCGCGTCGAAGAGGCCGCCTACGGCAGCGGGGACAACCACCGTCTGCGGCACGTGCTGGAGATCCGGCACGACAGCTACCTCTGCGACGAGTTGGTCACCATCGCGCGTCGCCACGGTGTCGCCCTCGCCTTCTCCCACGCGCAGGACTGGCCCTACATCGAGGAGGTGACCGCCGGGTTCGTGTACGTGCGGCTGCATGGCCCGCAGGCGCTGTACGCCAGCCCCTACGACGACGAGCAACTCCGGTCCTGGGCGGATCGTCTGCATCGCTGGCAGAGGGCGGAGCAACCCGCCGATGCACGCACGATCACCGATCGCGCGCCGCCACAGCGCCGCGAACGTGACGTCTACGTCTACTTCGACAACGACGTGTCGGGCTACGCGCCGAGGAACGCTGCCCGGTTGCGCGAACTGGTCGCCGAGACCTCCGGCGGTGGTCCACGTAGCTGAGGCCGGCCGGGTCAGTCGGGTGGGGTGACCTCCAGCGCCATCTGGTCGACGACCTCGCCGTGGGCCTCGTGGAGTTCCTCCTCGTTGTCGCGGCCGAGGTAGACGTAGGCGACGACGTAGCTGTAGGCCTCCTGGTCGGGCAGTTCCGAGAGCTGATCCCCTTCCCGGACCATCACATCGATGGCGCAGGGGGCGTACCGCTCCTCGAGCTCGCGCACGCGGTCCTCATCGGGTACCGAGGTCACGATGGCGTCCTGCCACTCGCGGACGAAGAACTTCGCGGCGACCGCCGATGGGCCCTCACCGACGAGCAGCGTCGGGCGGCGGCCCAGGGCGATCTGGGCCATGACCTCCAGGTTGGTCGCACCGTCCACCCACGCCATGAGGTGGCTGTGCTCCTGGCTGATGCGAGGGTTCACCTCCAGGATCCACGCCCGACCGGCTTCCTCGTCGATGAAGAACTCGATGTTGAAGGGCGCATCGTCGTAGCCCGCCGTTCGCATCAGCGCCGTGGCGGTGTCCCGCATCTGTGCTCGGGCGGCCTCGGAGACGTGCGAGGGGTAGAGGTAGTGGGTGAAGGTCGAGCGGTCCTCGGCCCGCTCGATGGCGAAGATGCCGTGGATGTCCACCTCACCCCGGCAGACGTGACCCTCCAGGGTGTACTGGTCGCCATCGATGATCTGTTCCGCGATCGCACCCGTGCCGCCGAGCTCGGCCACCTCAGGTGGCAGATCGTCGATGCGGTCGAGCACCTTCTGGAACGGCACCCCCAGCCGGTCGATGCCGTCGCGCAGTTCGCTGAGGGCGTGTCGGTAGTCCTCCACCGACTCGATACGGAAGCCGAGGTGGCCGGAGTAGGACTTGAACGGCTTGATCCAGAAGGGGAAGGGCAGCGGTGCATCATCGTCAGCAGAGGCCGTGAACACGTCCACGGCGGCGAAGTCGGGGGTGTCCTCGGGGGCGACCGTCTGCTGCAGGAGGCGGCTCCAGTACTTGTGCTCGAAGGACACCTCTGCCCGCAGGCCCTGGGTCGGTAGGCGGTGTTCCTCGGCGAGGATCGGCACCAGGCAGGACGCCGGGAAGTCCCAGTAGGTGGCCAGGCCCGTCGCGTGCGTCTCGGCGAGGTTCCTCCGGGCCTGGCCCAGGAGGTCGTCGATGTCGTAGGTCGCCGCCTTCCGCACCCGCCCGTAGGGCAGGATCGAACACACCTCGAAGTCACGCTCCCGGCCTATGCGTTCGAGCCACGCCAGCCGGTGCGGCCTGAGGCCGACCACGGCGAGCAGGTCCTGCATGCCAACCTCGATCGGATCGGGGTCGTCGGGGGATGCGGAGCGCATCCGTTCCCATCTTGCTCCAGCGGTGCTCACCACGGCATCGTCCGAACGCCCGAACGACGGTGGTACCGGTCGCCGCCGGGACCGGACGAAGTGGGGGCAACACCGTGTCCTCCCTGATCGCGGCACCCTCGCCGTTCGGTCGGGTTCGCCGGCCAGAGCCACCTCCTAGCTTCGATGACATCCGACCGAGTCGACCCACCGACCTGACCCACCGACCTGGCCCACCGACCTGACCCACCGACCCGACCGGAGGTGCGTTGCCACGTGGCTGAGGCGACCGAGGTGACGATCCCCGACGCGGCCGCTGCGCGTCCCGTCGATCTCGTGCTCGAGGACCTGCACGTCGATCCTGCCCACGGCTTGAGCGGCGACGAGGTGGAGCGCCGCCAGCAGCGTTACGGGCCGAACCGGATCCGCCAGGCTCAGCAGCGCCGGTGGTGGCACGTCCTGCTCGACCAGTTCCGCAGCGTGATCGTCCTGCTGCTGCTCGCAGCGTCGCTGATCGCGCTGGCCTTCGGCGAGATCCCGGAGGCGATCGCGATCTCCGTGGCGCTCGTGGTGGATGCGGCGATCGGGTACGTCACGGAGATGCGGGCGCTGCGCTCGATGGAGGCGCTCCGGCGGCTCGAGGAGACCACGGCCCGGGTCCGACGTGGCGGCCAGGAGCGTGAGGTCTCCGCCACGGCTCTCGTCCCCGGGGACGTCGTACTGCTCCGCGCAGGCCAGGTGGTCCCCGCCGATGTGCGGCTCGTCGAGGTGGGCGACCTCCAGATCGACGAGTCGGCGCTGACGGGCGAGTCGGTGCCGGTGACCAAGACGACGGAGCCGTGCGACGAGGAGGCGTCACTGGCCGATCGGACCTCCTTGGCCTTCAAGGGCACGGCGGTGACGCGTGGCCGCGCCGTCGCGGTCACGGTCGGGACGGGGATGGCGACCGAGATCGGCCACATCTCGGAACTGGTCGAGAGTGCCGAGGGCGAGTCCACGCCGCTGGAACGTCGTCTGGACGCCCTCGGCAAGCGGTTGCTCTGGCTCGTGTTCGCGATGGCGGCGCTGGTCGTCGTCGCGGGGATCGTGCAGGACCGCGACCTGCTGCTCGTCGTCGAGACCGCGATCGTCCTCGGCGTCGCCGCCGTCCCCGAGGGCCTGCCGATCGTCACGTCGCTGGCGCTGGCCCGCGGGGTGCGGCGGATGGCCAACCACAACGCGCTCGTCAAGCGGCTCTCGGCCGTGGAGACCCTCGGCTCGGCCGGGATCATCATGACCGACAAGACCGGGACCCTGACCGAGGGACGCATGCAGGTCGCCCGCTTGCTGGCCGAGGGGGCTGAAGCTCGCGATCTCGCCGAAGGTGACGGGGCTGGACGGCAGCGGTCCGAGCTCGATGACGAGCTGCTGCAGCAGGTCCTCGAGACCGCGGTGCTGTGCACCGATGCGGACCTCGGCCAGGGGACCGGCGATCCGATGGAGCTGGCGTTGCTACGACTCGGTGAGACACTGGGTGCGGATCGTGGCCAGCTCGTCGAGCGGCGTCCTCAGGTCGACCTCCAACCGTTCAGCCGCGACACCAACATGATGGCGACGATCCACGAGGACGGCGACGCGCACTACGTCGCCGTGAAGGGCGCCCCGGAGGTGGTACTGGAGGCCTCGACCAGGCAGGCCGGTCCCGACGGGCCGTCTCCGCTGGCAGACGAGGACCGAGACCGCTGGTCACAGCGCAACCACGAGCTGGCGGCTGACGGCCTGCGTGTCCTCGGCGTGGCTACCCGCCGGGGCACGGGGCCGGACGATGATCCGTACCACGAGCTGACCTTCCTGGGGCTGGTCGGCCTCTTCGATCCTCCGCGACGGGCCGCGATCGGGGCGCTGGAGGACTGCCGAGGTGCCGGCATCCGGGTCATCATGGTGACCGGGGACCAACCGCCGACCGCGCAGGCGATCGCCCGCCGCGTCGGGATCGTCACCGAGGACACCGAGGACGCCAGGGTCGTATTGGGCTCGGACCTGCACGACCCCGACGAGCTCGAGGAGGACGAGCAGGCGGAGCTTCGGAAGGTCGCCGTCTTCGCTCGGGTCAGCCCCGAGGACAAGCTGGACCTGATCGCCCTGCATCAGGGTGGTGATGCGGTCGTGGGGATGACCGGCGACGGGGTCAACGACGCCCCCGCGCTGCAGCAGGCCGACATCGGCATCGCGATGGGGCAGCGGGGCACCGAGGTGGCGCGCGAGGCCTCGGACATCGTGCTCCTCGACGACGCGTTCGACACGATCGTGCATGCCGTGCGGTACGGACGGGCCGTCTTCGCCAACATCCGCAAGTTCGTCGTCTACCTGCTCTCGGGGAACCTGGCCGAGATCCTCGCCGTCACGGCGGCCACGGTCGCGGGTCTGCCGCTGCCCCTGCTGCCGCTGCAGATCCTCTACATCAACTTCGTGTCCGACATCTTCCCCGCCCTCGCTCTCGGGCTCGGCCCGCCGCAGGACGACGTGATGGAGCGCCCACCGCGTGATCCCGCCGAACCGATCGTTCGGCGACGCGACTGGATCGAGACCGGGCTGTGGGGCGTGCTGATCGCGACGACCGTGCTGGGCGGCCTGCTCTACGCGTTGTTCGTCCTCGAGCTCCCCCGGGACCAGGTCGTCACCGTGTCCTTCCTGGCGTTCGGTTTCGCTCGCACCTGGCACACCTTCAACATGCGAAGGCCAGGCTCACACCTCGTGCGCAACGAGGTGACCACGAACCCCTACGTCTGGGTGGCTGTCGCGATCGGGGTCGCACTGATGCTGCTCGCCGCCCTGTTCGACCCGCTCGCTGGACTGCTGCAGGTCGCGGCCCCGACCGCGAGCCAGTGGACGGTGATCCTCGTGGCGAGCCTCGTGCCGCTGGTCATCGGGCAGTTCCTGCGGTCCCTGCTGCGGCACTGAAGCCGGCCTTCGGCCGGGCGAAGAGCTCCGTTCCCGGCGTGAGCACCGACGCCGCCGCGGCCGCCACCACGCGCACGCCCCGGCCGGGGTGTCGCGCTGGGCCAGGCGGAACACGATGGCGCCGATCAGGCCGTCCCCGGCCCCCGCGTCGCTGACCGCCTCACCGTCCATCTCCACCCGTCGTCCGTACGGATAGGCGACCCACGACCTTCGACCGGGTCCGTCAGCGCGGTCGACCTCGTAGCGTGGTCGGGCGACGTACGCAGATCACCGTCGCAGGTCAGGCGAAGCAGGGAGTGACGATGGACTGGACCGGGATGTGTCCGCAGTGCGGCCACGACCGCGCAGAGCACGTACCGACGACCGCGAGCCCGCGAGCCGAGCCCGATGCCGAACTGCTGTTGCGGTGCGAGGCCTGCAGCTGCCTGATCACGGCCGAAGGTGAACCGTGGCCACCTCCAGCGGCCACGTGAGGTACCGGGCAGCGGCCGCCGGCTTCGCCCCCGCCGAACCGGCCAGCAGTACCGGCGAGGTGCTCACTCACTGAACGGTTGGATGACCTCGGTCGTCCAGCTGTCGCGCTCCGGGAGCGCCGTCGGGTCGATGTGGTGCACCGCCCAGGGCGGGCCGGCGGGTTCGACACCGGTTCGTGCCACCCAGACCTCCAGGGCCTCGAAGGCGAGGTCGAGCTCACCGGGCGATCCCAGGTGCCAGGTGGTCGCGACCGGCCCACCGGGCAGGGACGACAGCTTGACCTCGTCCTTGGGCGTGATGCGCTCCGCCGTCGGCAGGCCCGCTTCGACGTCGAGGTGCGCGTTGCGGGCGTGGTAGCGCACGAAGGGCTGGCCGACCGTGCTCACGCCGATGCGCTGCAGATGGGAGCTCAACGTGCCGTAGACGCCGGCCAGCCACGACGTCAGCTCGCTGGCATCCATGCGGCGCTGCACGACCGCGGTGTCCTGCTGCTCGAGCGTTCGGGTCTCTATCTCGTAGATGATGGCACCTCCAAGGCGGGCACCTCGACCGTAGGTGGACACACGGCGTAGGGCCCCCGTCCGATGGTCACCCGATCACGGCC
>CAYXJD010000063.1:0-13966 GCA_964465225.1 uncultured Actinomycetota bacterium | reverse complement strand
CGCGGTCAAGGGCAAGAGTGAGCCGGTGCTGGCGTCACGGGTGGGCGAGGCCCTCGGCACCCGGCCAAAGGCCGTCGGCGGTCTGCCCTTCGTCGGTCGGGACCAGGAGCTGACCGCGTTCGACGAGACGTTGGCACAGGCACGCGAGGGCACCGGCTGCCTGGTCGATGTGATCGGTGACGCAGGCATCGGCAAGTCGCGGCTCATGGCCGCGTTCCGTGAGCGGACCGTCGATCGGCCGGTGGTCGAGCTCGTGTGCGAACTGCACCGCGCCTCCGTGCCGTACGGCACCACCCGCAAGCTCCTGCGCACCGTCGCCGGCATCGCTTCCGATGCGACCGTCCCCGACGCAGCCGAGCAGCTGGTGGCGCTGCTGCGCCGCGAGCTTCCCGATCTCCTCGAGTGGGCACCGCTGCTGGCGATCGCGTTCGGCACGCAGCTGCCGGCCACCGAGGCGACCGCGGCGCTCGACGAGCGGTTCCTGCGGCCTCGGCTCCACGAGGTCGTGACGCGGTTCCTCAGCTGGGCCTGGGAAGGTCCGACGTTGCTGACGATCGAGGACGCCCAGTGGATGGATGAAGCATCCAACGATGCGCTGCGGGCGGTGGCGACCCGGCTGGCGGAGCGGCCGTGGGTCTGGTGCCTGACCCGCCGCGAGCAGGATGCCGACCCGGCACCGGAGATCCCCCGGGTCACCATGGCCCTGACCCCGCTCGGTCCGGCCGCCACCGCGGCGCTCGCCGACGCCGCGACGGAGGCTGCACCGCTGGCGGCCCACGACATGGCGCAGCTCGTGGAGCGCAGCGGCGGCAACCCGCTGTTCCTGCAGGAGCTCGTGAGCGCCGCCCGGGACGTTGGCGGCGTCGACTCGCTGCCCGACTCGATCGGCACGTTGGTGACCGCGCGCATCGACCGGCTCCCTGCCGCCAGCCGCAGCGTGCTGCGAGAGATCTCCGTCCTCGGGTACAGCTTCCCCCGGGACCTGGCCGCCGCGGTGCTGACCAGCGGCGATCCGAGCGATCTGCGCCAGCTCGGGGACTTCCTGGTCGACGAGGGCGAGATCGTGCGCTTCCAGCACGCGCTCATCCGTGATGCGGCCTACGAGGGCCTTCGCTACCGGCTCAGGCGCGACCTCCACGGCAAGGCCGCCGAGGTGATCGCAGCGGCGGCTGACCCCAACCAGCAGCAGGCGGCGCTGCTGTCCTTCCACTACTTCCATGCCGGCCGCTCCGACCAGGCCTGGCGCAGCTCGTTGGCTGCCGCCGAAGCGGCGCGTGCCGTGTACGCCAACGCGGACGCGGCGATCTTCCTGGAACGCGCCGTCGAGGCCGCCCGGGGGCTCGACGGGCTGAGCCCGGTGGAGCTGGCGCAGGCCCACGAGGCGCTCGGTGACGTCCGTGAGCTGATGGGCACCTACCGCGAGGCCGCCGAGGCCTACCGCACCGCGCGGCGGCTCCTGCCGCCGGATCCGGTCGCGGAGAGCCGACTCGTCCTCAAGCAGGCCAAGGGCCACGGCTGGCTCAGCAAGTACTCGCAGGCCCGCCGGTGGATCCGCCGGGGGCTCAAGCTCGTCGAGGAGCTCGACGGCCCCGAGGCGGCGTCACAGCGTGCGGATCTGAGCGTGTGGTACGCCCAGTTCTGCGAGGAGGAGGGCCGTCACGAGCTGGCGCTGCGCTGGTGTCACCGCGCGATCGCCGAGGCGGAGGCGGCCGACGCCCGTGAGGTCCTCGCCCATGCCTACCGGCTCCTCGACCGCGCCTACGTCGATCTGGGGCGGATCGAGGAGGCGACGCACTCGGCGGCGGCCCTGGCGCTCTACGAGGAGCTCGGGGATCGCCGGGGCCAGTCCGTCGTCACCAACAACCTGGCGGGCCTCGCCTACTACCTCGGTGACTGGGCCACCGCGCGTGAGCAGACCCGGCGATCGCTGGAGGTCTGCCGTCAGATCGGTGACCAGGACGGCGTGGCGTTTGCCACCTTCAACCTCGGCAAGCTGCTGTGCGATCAGGGCCGCCTCGACGAGGCCGCCGAGCTGTTGACCTCGGCGTTGCGCATGGGGCAGGCAGCGGGCCACCGGGTCCGCATCGCGATCGCCCAGCGTGACCTCGCCCGCGTCGCGGCGAGGTCGGGGCGGACGGATGATGCCCTGGATCTGCTCGCTACGGCGCACGAGACCTTCGTGGACGTCGGTGCCGAGGCCGACGACGTCGACACGCTGGCCGTGATCGCGGAGTGCCACCTGCTGCGTGGGGAGGCGGAACGGGCGATGGCCGTCGTCGACGAGGCCTTGCAGCAGGACCAGGCGCTCGGTGGGGTCTCGAATCAGAGCCCACTCCTCCACCGTCTACGTGGTTTCGCGTCGTTGAGCCGGGGCGCGACCGGTGAGGCCCGCAAGGCCTTCGACGAGAGCCTCACCGCCGGCCGGTCACGCGAGGCGGACTACGAGGTGGCGTTGACCCTCGACGGGCTGGCGAGCCTGGTCGCGGGCCTGCCCGACGATCCGGACGCAGGGCGGATCGAGGGTTGGCGTGCGGAGAGCCGCTTCATCCTCGAGCGGCTCGAGGTCGGGTGGGTACCGGAGCTCGAGCTACCGACCCGAGCATGACCGCGGCCGGTCACCCAGCGAGGGTGACCGGCCGATGCCTGCTGTCTGTCGGGCTAGCGCATCGCCCAGCGCGAACCCCAGCGCACGGTGAGCAGGGGACCGCCGTTGCGCTTGACCCGCGACTCGACACACGGGGTGTCGTCAGCCGAGGCGCAGTCGGGGAGGAACCCGCTGGTCTGGAACGTGGTTCCGACGTCATCGGCGTCGAGCTCCAGCAGCTCGAGGTTCTCGACGTCGTCGGGGTTGACGACCCGGTTCCCGAAGATGTCCACGAAGGTCGAGAACTCGGTGAAGGGCGCCAGCGGCTCGGCGCAGACCTGGTAGAAGGAGACGCCGTTGTTGGCCTGCTTCTGGTCGTACTGCTTGCTGATTGCGAACTCGACCAGCTTGTTCTCGAGGTTGGTGGCGCCGATCGTCACCTGGTTCGGCAGGTAGCTGTAGTCGGCGACGTCGTAGTCGACCGGGTTGCCTTCCGCGTCGACGGCACCGCAGGCCTCGTCACCGTTGGTCGTAGTGCTTCCGATGAGCGCACCCGTCCCGCCGACCGCGGTCCCGCTCAGCGAGGTCGTGCTGTCTCGATCATCGTTCAGGATGGTCGTGCACTGGTCTCCCTCGAGGCAGATGTCGCCGAAGGCGAAGACCTCGAAGGTCTCCGATTCGACGTCGCTATAGCCATCGGCGGACGCGGTCAGGGTGTACACGTCGGCCGGGGTGGTCGTGAGGTCGTCGAAGGTCGCAACGCCGCTCTGGGTGGCCTGGGTGGTGCCGCCGCCGAGACTGTCGGCGGCATCGGTGCGCGTGACCGTGATCGTGGCCGAGGCGCCGGTGATCACGCTCCCCTGGTCGTCGACGACGGCGACCTGCGGTGAGCCCGTTCCGTCCGCACCCGGGATCGCGACGTCGACGCTGGTGTCACCCGGCTGCACGAGGAAGGCCAGCGTCCCGCAGCTCACGATCGTGGTCGTCGGCTGATCGCCGACGAGCACCAGCTCGTTGGCCGGCTCGCTCGTGCTGTTGAAGTCGTTGGCCTGCTTGGCCTGGGTGGTGAACTCCACCGAGGTGCTGTTGTCTCCGGTCGCGGTCGCGGTCGCGGTCGCGGTGAAGGTGAGGATCACGTCGGCGCCCGGCGCCGCCGAGAGGTCGTCCAGGCTGATCACCCCGGCATCGGCGTCGTAGGCGACGATCGGGTCCGTCTTGGGGCCCCGCTGTTGCGAGACGGTCACCTCGAGGTCGTCGGTGCTGAGCGCGACCGCACCAGGGACGTCGATCCGCGCGGAGCCGAGCCGCTGCTGCGAGGAGGTGTTGGTGAGGGTCAGCGTGAGCGCCTCCTCGACCCCGTTGCAGACCTCGCCGGGATCGAGGGCAGCGACGTAGGACCGGTCGGTCGTGGCGTCCTCGGCGACGGCCGGGAGCGCGAGAGCTGAGACGATCAGCAGCAGGCTGAGCCCGAGTGCAGAGCGTCGAGCCAGGGCCCGGGTCGGTTGGCGTGTCATGGGGCTTCACCTCGTGTGATCGCGGCACCAGCCGCGTGTGACGAGCGCCGTGCGGCGCGCTGTGTCGATCGGATGTCGGGTCGCGAGGACGTCGTGGCCATCTGGCCCTACCCCTGACCTGCGCTCTCTCCCGGTAGGGCCAGATGGACGCATGTCTCAGTCCAACCTACTCCTGCGGCCGTCGCTCGTGTAGTGCTTTCCATGAGGCCGGCACGGTGCTGGACGAGTGTTCAACTGAGAGTAGCTGCATGTACACCGTCGGTGATCACGCGCCCGCGTCTCCGGTCACCGCAGGGGGCTTCTCCGAACGCTGATCGTTCGAGAGTGTGCGCAGAGCGTCCAGCGCCTCCTCGTAGCCGCGCTCCACGACCGGTTCGACGACGTCGAAGGCCAACAGGCCCACGCCCCGCAACTCGAACTGCAGGTGCAGGTCGGCCAGCCGCTCCTCGATGCCGCGGTCGCGGGCCTGCGCGGCGGCGACCAGCAACGAGCGCATCAGGGTGGGCATCAGCTTCGGGACCCGCGGCGCCCGCAGCCCCGGCGTGAGGCGCCGGGCGAGCACGCCGCCGCCGCGCACGTACAGACCATGATCGCCCTTGGCCACCGGGCCGAGGACCGGAGCGACATCCGAGGCGATCACGGTGCCGCCGGGCGCCTCACGTCGGGCCACGTCCACCGGCAGGTTGTTCATCACCCCGCCGTCGACGTGGAGGTCCTCCCCGAAGGCCACCGGCGGCATCACCCCCGGGATCGACAGGCTGGCCCGCAACGCCCGTTGGAGCTCACCGCGACGGTGCACCACCGTCGTCGATCGGGTCAGGTTCGTCGAGACGCACCGGTACGGCAGCCAGGTGTCAGCGATGTCGCGGTCACCGACCCCGCGCTCGATGGCGCGTGCGATGCGCTCCGCAGCGATCAGTCCACTGACCGGGATGGTGTAGTCGAGCACACGGCGGAACAGATCGGCGGTGCGGTCGACGAGTTCGTCCGCCGGGGTCTCCATGGCCACCAGGGCCCCGAGTCCGGCGCCGACGCTGGCGCCGGCGATCCCGTCGATCGGGACCCCGACCTCCGCCATCGCCCGGACCACACCGAGGTGGGCGAAGCCCTTCGCGCCACCGCCTCCGAGCACCAGCCAGACCGAGCGTCCGCTGACGTACCGGGCCAGGCGCTCGATGTCGCCGGTGTGGCCGGTGCGCACGTGGAGGTGCTCATCGACGTCACGGTTCGCCAGCCACGCTGCGGTCCCGTGGGGCCGGTCCGCCTCGGCGGGGTGCTGCAGCAGCAACGTGATCCGCTGGTGGGGGAGGTGGCGCAGCGGGAGCAGGGCGCGTTCAGAGGAGGAGGGTTCCGGGTCGCCCGACGCCTCCGCGACCAGCAGCACCTGATCGGCCCGGTCGATGCAGCGCTCCGACCAGGGGGTGCGGGTCGGGTCGGCCAGGAGCAGCAGCAGGTCGGTCTCGGCCTCTAGCTCGTCCAGCCACCGCTCGACCCTGAGCTCCGCGGCCTCCCCACGACTGGCCTGCGCCGCGTCGTCGAGGCCCACCCCCGCATCGACGTCGGAGGCCGACACGGTCCGCACGGAACCGGTGCGTGACAGCTCCGCGGCGAGCGCGTTCAGCAGCGGCCCGGTCTCGACCTCGGGTGCGACGGGGACGACCGCGATGGCTCCCTTCCCCATCCGCGCGCGGGCGTACTCACGCCGCGTGTCCTCCTGGCGTGCGACCAGTCGGCGGACCACGGCCAACATCGTGGCAGGGTGGTCCAGCAGTAACGCCTCGAAGCCCGAGCGCGGCAGGCGCGCCAGCTGGCTGCGGCGTGCGGCGACGACGGTGGCGTCGCGTGGAGCATCGGCCAGCAGCGCGTGCTCTCCGATCAGTTCCCCGCTTCCGACCTCTGAGGCCGGCTCCACGATCGCCCCATCACGGTCCTGCCTGAGCACCCGTACCCGTCCGGAGATCACCAGGTAGGCGGCATCCGCATCGTCGCCCTCGGAGAACAGCACCTCGCCGGGAGCCAGGGTGACGACATCGGTGCGTTCGAGGCCGCCAGCCAGCTGCGCCACGTCGGCCTCCGGGAACAGCTCAGCGAGCTGCTGCCGTAGCCGCGTCGCCACCTGGCGATCGGAGGCGGTACGGGCCAGTTGCGCTCCGAGGGAGGGCTCCTGCTCCAGGAGGGTGACGAAGCGCTCGCCGTCGATCGCCACCACCTCGGCGTCCTCGAGGGCGCGCAGGGTCGCCGACCGTGTGCCGCCGGTCAGCACGGCGATCTCGCCGATCACCGCCCCGGGACCGAACCGGCTGATCCCGACGACACGGCTCTGGCGCGGCTCGGTCCCGGGGCGGTGATCGGCGAGATCGCCGTGCTGACCGAGCCGCGCCAGAGCCGTGTCGTCGGGATCAGCCGGTTCGGCGACCGCGGCGAAGTGGCCCGACAGCACGACGTAGAGGGCGTCGGCCACCTCGCCGGTCTCCACGAGGTGCTCGCCGGGGCGGACCCGAAGGACGCGGCTGGCCTCGGCCACCGTCGTGAGCACCGCCTCGTCCAGCCCGGTGAACGGGGAGGTCGCGCCCAGTCGGTCCACGAGCCGATCCATCGCCATCCCCACCACTCCCGCCGCTGCTGTCCCCGCCCGTCCGCTCTGCCCCTCGGAGAACGGTAGTCGCAGGAACGTCTCATGTACGGACAAGGGCGGCACGGCGCGGCTTCCCGCCGGCCTGCCGGGGCATGAGTAGGCTGCGGCCCAGCCGTGTCGTGACGGCAGGGGAGCGGGTGCGGTGGCCATCGATCTGACGGTGTACGGCTGTGCCGGTTCCCACACGGGGTTCGGACGTATGTGCTCGGGCTACCTCGTCGAGGCGGCGGGGAAGAAGATCCTGCTCGACGCCGGGAACGGCTCGACGGGCAACCTCCAGCGGGAGCACCGGCTCGGCGACCTCGATGCCATCGTCATCACCCACCGGCACGTCGACCACTGCATCGACCTGATCGGCTGCTACTACAACCTGCGCTTCGACCCGGACCACAGCGGGCGGATGCCGTTGTACGCCGCCGCCGAGGTGCACGATCTGCTGACCAGCCTGCTCTCGGGCGATGCCCCGATGTCCTTCGACGACCTCTTCGCCCACCAGGAGGTCGGCCACGGCGACCACGTCCAGATCGGCGAGGTGTCCCTGACCTTCGCCCGGAGTCTGCATCCGGTCCCGACGGTCTCCACCCGCATCGAGGTGGACGGGGTCACGCTGGTCTACTCGGGTGACTCGGCGGGCGGCGAGGACCTGGTGGAGATCGCCCGAGGGGCGGACCTGCTGCTGTGCGAGGCGACCTGGGTCGGCGATCCCGCCGACTACCCGCCGGACATCCATCTGACCGCCGCGGAGGCCGCGAAGGTGGCCAACGAGGCTGGGGTGGAGCGCCTCATCCTCACCCACCTCGCCGGAGCCACCGACCGCGAGCAGGCGCTGGCCGAGGCCGCCGCGATCTTCGAGGGCACCGTCGAGCTGGCTGAGGACCTCGTCCGGTACCGGGTGGAGCCGCAGGGGTAGGGTCGCGGCCCCGAGCTCCCGACCTTCCGCTCGCCCCCGAGGTGCCACCATGCCCCGCGCCGATGGCCGTCGACCCGATGAGCTGCGTGCCGTCACGGTCCTGCCCGATGCCCAGCGCCATCCCGCCGGTTCGGCGCTGATCCGGTTCGGTGGCACCCACGTCCTGTGCGCCGCGTCGGTGGAGGAGGGCTCCCCCCCGTTCCGCGGCACCGGCGGCTGGGTGACCGCGGAGTACGCGATGCTGCCCGGCGCCACCGACCGTCGGGCCCGCCGGGACCGTTCCGGTCCCTCGGGCCGCGCCAAGGAGATCGAGCGGTTGATCGGCCGGTCCCTGCGGGCGGTGGTCGACCTCGATGCCATGGCGGAGCTCACCGTGACCGTGGACTGTGACGTGCTCGAGGCCGACGGGGGCACGCGCACCGCCGCGATCACCGGTGGCTGGGTGGCCCTGGCACGGGCGCTGGCCGCCAGCGGACAGTCGCACGCGCTCACGGGGCAGGTCGCCGCCATCTCCGTCGGCGTGATCGACGGGGAGCCGCGGCTGGACCTGCCCTATGAGGAGGACGTGCGTGCCGAGGTGGACATGAACGTCGTGGCCACCGCCGACGGCCGTCTGGTCGAGGTGCAGGGCACCGCCGAGGGCGCACCCTTCGATCGCGCGGCGCTGGATGCGCTGCTCGATCTGGCGCTCGCCGGGTGCGAGGACCTCTTCGCCCGCCAGCGGGCCGCGGTGGCCGCCGTGGCCGACGCCGACGCCGACGCCGCCACCACCTCTCAGGGCCTCGGTGCCGTGATGCCGCAGTGAGCGCGGCGCCACGGGTCGTGGTCGCCACCGCCAACGCCCACAAGCTGGTCGAGATCCGGGCCATCCTCGCCGCGCACGGCGTCGAGGTCGAGCTCGTGTCGATGATCGACCTCGGGGTCCCCTCCCCACTCGAGGACGGGGACACCTTCGAGGCGAATGCGCTCATCAAGGCCCACGCCTGCGCCGCCGCCACGGGGCTCGTAGCCCTGGCCGACGATTCCGGGTTGGCGGTGGACATCCTGGACGGGGCCCCGGGGGTGGACAGCGCCTACTACGCCGGCCCACGAGCCGACGACGACGCGAACAACGCCAAGCTGCTCGCTGCGCTGACCGACGTGCCCCCGGACGAGCGCACCGCCCGGTTCGTCTGCGTGGCTGCGGCGGTCGTGCCCGACGGGAGCGAGGTGGTCGTGCGGGGCGAGATGCCGGGCCACGTCGTCGATCCGCCCCGGGGGCAGCACGGCTTCGGCTACGACCCGTTGTTCGTCGCCGACGCCACCGGTGACGGCCGTACCAACGGGGAGCTCACGCCGGCGGAGAAGGACGCCATCAGCCACCGCGGCGCCGCCTTCCGTGCCCTGGCGGACCGCCTGCCCGCCCTGCTGGCCGGCGCGACGGAGCAGTGACCTCGCCCGACGGCGAGGTGGCACGGCCCGGCGCGGCGGGCGGTGCCGACGGTGGAGCCGCGGGGGCGGCGGGCGGTGCCGACGGTGGTGCCGCGGGGGCGGCGCCCGACGGCGAGGCGGCACCGATCGTCCGGTTGTGGCACTACGCCCGGGGCCACCGCCGGCAGGTCGTCGGCGCGACGATCGCCTCGATCGTCAACACCGCCGCCGACATCGCACCGCCGTTCCTGATCGGCATCGCCGTCGACATCGTCGTGGTCGGCGAGGACTCCCTGGTCGCCCGCACCACCGGCGTGACCGATCCACGGACCCAGCTGCTGGTGCTCGCCGGCCTCACGGTCGTGGTGTGGCTGGTCGAGTCCGCGTCCGAGTACGTCGCCGACGTGCTGTGGCGCAACCTCGCCCAGACGATCCAGCACGAGGCCCGCCTCGACGCCTACGCCAACGTGCAGGCGCTCGACCTCGCCGCCTTCGAGGACCGCTCGACCGGCGGGTTGTTGGCCGTGCTCAACGACGACGTGAACCAGCTCGAGCGGTTCCTCGACAGCGGCGCCCAGGAGCTGTTGCACGTCGCCACCTCGGTGGTCTTGATCGGGGTGACCTACCTGGTGCTGTCGCCCCTGGTGGGCGTGATGGCGTTCCTGCCGATGCCGGTGATCCTGTGGGGGACGCTGCGGTTCCAGCGTCGGCTCGAGCCGCGCTACACCCTGGTCCGTCAGCGGGTCGGGGAGCTGAACGGCACGCTCGCCAACAACCTCGGCGGCCTGGCCACGATCAAGGCCTTCGGGGCCGAGGAGCGGGAGCTCGCCCGGGTCGCGGCGTCCTCGGAGGCTTACCGGCAGGCCAACCGGGAGGCGATCCGGCTCTCCAGCGCCTTCGTCCCGCTGATCCGCCTGGCGATCCTGGCGGGGTTCACCGCGATCCTGATCATCGGCGGCCTGCAGGCGCTGAACGGGGAGATCGCGGCCGGGACCTTCAGCGTGCTCGTGTTCATCGTGCAGCGCCTGCTGTGGCCCCTGACCCGGCTCGGGGAGACCTTCGACCAGTACCAGCGGGCGATGGCCTCGACCCGGCGGATCCTCGATCTGATCGGCGAGCCCGTCGGCCTGACCGACGGCACCCGGCCACTCGAGGCGCCGCGTGGCGAGCTGACGCTCGAGGAGGTGCGGTTCGCCTACCGCGCCGGCGGGGAGGTGCTGCGTGGCGTGGACCTACACGTCCCGGCCGGTGAGACACACGCGGTGGTCGGCTCCACGGGGGCGGGCAAGTCGACCCTCGTCAAGCTGCTGCTGCGCCTCGAAGACGTCACCGCCGGGGTGGTGCGGCTCGACGGCCAGGACGTTCGCGAGCTCCGCCAGCGTGACCTGCGCGCCGCCTTCGCGCTGGTCAGCCAGGACGTGTTCCTGTTCCACGGCACCGTGCGCGAGAACCTGGTCTACGGACGTCCCGACGCCACCGAGGAGCAGGTGGTGGCCGCCGCTCGTCTCGCTGAGGCGCAGGACTTCATCGCCGGCCTGCCCGAGGGCTACGACACGGTCGTCGGCGAGCGCGGCCAGAAGCTGTCCGGAGGGCAACGCCAGCGGCTGTCCATCGCCCGGGCCCTGCTGTGCGACCCGGCGGTGCTCGTGCTGGACGAGGCCACCTCGGCGGTGGACAACGAGACGGAGGCAGCGATCCAGCGTTCCCTGTCGCGGGTGACCCACACCCGGACCACGCTGGTGATCGCCCACCGGCTGTCCACGGTGCGGCACGCCGACCGGATCCACGTGCTGGAGGCCGGGGCGATCGTCGAGGCGGGGACTCACGAGCACCTGCTCGAGGTCGACGGGCGCTACGCCGCGTTGTGGCGGGTGCAGACCGGCGAGGTGGAGCTCACGCCGGGCGGATGATCCGGCGCCCCTCGAGGTCCTGCACGTCGACGCGGATCCAGAACGAGCGGTCGGCCGGCAGCGCCCAGGGCTCGAAGGGCTGGGCCAGCAGCGCCTCGATCTCCGTCTCCTCGAGGACGATGGCGGCCTTGCCCTTGGCCACGACCGACCAGCCGATCCGCTGCTGTTCGTCGCCCTCGTCGGCCTCGATCACCACGGTGTTGCCGGCGGCCGCCGACCCGAGCTTCGAACCGGGCGCGGTCCGGAAGTAGATCGCGCCCTCGTACACCAGGTGGTTGACGGGCAGGACCATCGGTTCGCCGTCGACCACGAAGCCGATGCGCACGTACGGGGTCCGCTCGAGGTGCTCGATGCACGCATCGCGCTCCATCGCGATCAGGTCCCCCGGTCGCGGTGGCCTCGGCACGTGGCTCCCTCTCGTCATCGTGCGGCTTCTGCTGCGGCTCCCTGACCCGCGGCGCGCGCGGGATCCGAGATGCACCGGCAGCCTCCGCTCCCAGCCGGCGCAGCTCGGCCAGCCTAACGCGGCTCCTCAGCGGTCGCGTGGGTCGCTCGGGCTCCGGCCCACGTCACGGGTGGCGCTGGCCGACCCCGGCGAGGATCGCCCGGTAGCCCTCCCGGTAGGTCGGGTAGGCCAGCTCCAGCCCGCTCGCACGCAGCCGCGCGTTGCGGCAGCGCTTGTCACCACCGCGACGTCGTGACACCTCGCCGACCGGGGGTAGGTCCAGCCCCAGCTCCCTCGCGAGGAAGGTGAGGACCTCGCCGAGCGGTGCCGGTTCGTCGTCGACACCGAGGTAGCAGGGAGCTGGGGGGTACGGCAGCCCCGCGAGGTGCAGTAGCGCGGCGGCGGCGTCGTCGCGGTGGATGCGGTTGGTGTGGACCTCACGCTCGGGTCGCATCGCCGTGCCGTCGCGGACCTGACGGAGCAGCCGGATGCGGCCCGGGCCGTACACCCCCGCCAGCCGTAGCGACACCGCATCCGGTCGCCGCCGCCACAGCGCCTCCTCGGCCTCCACGAGCACCGCCCCGGTGGCGCTGGTCGGTTCGGTCGGGGTGTCCTCGTCCACGACGCTGCCGTCCTCGACGCCGTAGACGGCGGTCGAGGAGGTGAACAGGACCCGATGCGGCGTGCAGCCCTGCGCCGCCAGCGCGTCCAGCACCTGCCCGGTCGCGTCCACGTACGCCCGGCGGTAGGCGTCGACGTCCCGCTGGTCGGCCGCGGTCGTGAACGCGACCACCTCGGTGTCGGCCGGCAGCGGTGGCAGGGTGGCGTCGAGGTCGGCCGCGATCCGGTGGAACCCCTCGGGCAGCAGCTCGGCCCGGCGCCGGAGCCCGTGGACCCGGTGGCCGGCCGCCAGGGCACGCAGTCCCAACTCCGTGCCGAGGTCGCCACAGCCCACGATCAACAGGTTCACGGCGCCACCACCTCGACGAGGCGATCGTTGAACGGGCCCCAGACCTCGCGGGCCCAGGGGCCGAACTCACGATCGGCGAGTTCGGCGGCGGCCACCCCCCGTTCCGGGTCCACCCACAGGAAGGAGCCGGACAGCCCGAAGTGTCCGAAGGTCCGGCCCGACAGCCGGATGCCCATCCAGTGGTCGGTCGCGTCGCCCTTGCTGCCCTTGAGCTCGAACCCGAGCCCCCAGTCGTTCGGCGTGAAGCGACCGAAGCCGGGCACGACACCGTCCAGGCCCGGGAACGCCACCGTGGTCGCCTCGGCGAGCAGGTCGGGATCGAGCAGGCTCGGCGCGAGCAGCTCGCGGGCGAAGCGCAGCAGGTCGTCGAGCGTCCCATGCACCCCGTGGCCGGCCGGGCCGCCGAGCCGGGTCCGCGTCATGCCCAGCGGGTCGAAGACCTCCACCTCGAGGTGCTCCTCGATGGGGGTGCCGACCCGGTTCGCCACGAGGTCGCCGAGCAGTTCGTAGGCCCAGTCCGAGTAGCTGCGACGGCGCTCGGCTGCGGTCATCGACCCACCGCGTTCGCGCGGGAGACCGCCGGCGTGGGCCAGGAGGTGGCGGACCGTGACCCCCTTGGGGCCGAACGGGACGTCGACGGGCTCATCCAGGCGCAACTCCCCGTGCTGCGCGGCCAGCAGGACCCCGTAGGCGGTGAGGGGCTTGGTGACCGAGGCGAACCACAGCACCTGGTCGGTGGGACCGTGGACCGCCAAGGTGTTGGTGGCGTCGGTCACCCCGACCGCCACCGTCGGGGGCTGCCAGGTCTCCACCTCGGCGAGCAGCTCGCGCAAGGCGGCGCGCGGGACGGTCACCCTGTGCTGGCTCGCAGCTGTCACCGTGCCTCCATCACCTGGACGACCTGGGAGCTCGACGACCCGTTGCCGGACCCGTTGCCGGACCCGTTGTTGGTGCAGTCCGTGGTTGGTGCGATCCGTTGCTGGATGGCTCGGGGTGGGGCGTTCGTGGGCCGTTGCAACGGGTTGCGACCTCCGGGTGCTCGCCCGGGTCGCGGGTCGCTCGCGGTCGATGTCTCGGCCACGGCAGGCTACTGGGAACCAGCGACGGTGCCGGCCGCAGCTAGCTCCCGGTCACACGCCGGGGACGAGCCGCGCGATCCGCTTGGCGAAGGTGTAGATGCGTCGAAGGTGCTCGAGCGTCTCCGTGCCGCGGGTGAAGGCGGCGACCCGGGCCGGCGCGTCGGCGTCCAGACGCTCGGCCCGCTGGGCGGCGGCGTGCTGCAGCTCGGTGTTGACCTCGGGCTTGGCGGCCAGCACGCTGCGAGCCAGCTCCGCATCGGCGGTGAGGTAGGCGGTGACCGCGTCGTCGAGCAGCGCCCGCATGTGGCCGTGGAAGTCGGTGAGGACCGCGACGGTCTCGGCGCTGAGCGGCACGTGCTCCTCGATGCGCCGCAGACCCACCCGCACCAGATCGTGCTGCACGATGTCGCCGACGAGCTCGAGGTACGAGGTGACGTTGGTCAGCGCCAGCATGCGGTCGCGCTCGTGGTCGGACAGGGCGCTGGTGTCGATGCGTCGCAGGTAGTCGA
>CAYXJD010000062.1:0-14011 GCA_964465225.1 uncultured Actinomycetota bacterium | reverse complement strand
GGCGTGCGATCCGTGTCCACCACCATCGTGTGGTCGGGATCGGCCGAGGAGGACCGGGGGTCGAGCACCGCGGCAGCATGCACGGCGCTGGGAGGAGGGGCGGGCACAGCGGCCTGGGTGCGGACAGCCGGACCCGTACGGGCGGCGCCGAGCGCGACCGAGTGCTTGGGGTGACTATCGACCGCGACCGGGCGGCCGAGGGCCTCGGTGACCATCTGAGCGACCAGCGGGATGCGTGACGATCCCCCGACCAGCAGCACCGCCATCAGATCGCCCGCCGACAGGCCCGCGGACGCGATGGCACGCCGCAACGCCCCCAAGGTGTCGTCCAGCGCAGGCCGCACCATCTGTTCGAGCTCATCGCGACGCAGTTCGATCTGGGTCTGGGTGCCTGGTAGCAGCACGGGGATGGCCACGGTGCGCTCGCTGGAGAGCGCTTCCTTGGCATCGACACATTCCTGACGCAGGCGTGCCACCGCCGCCACGACGTTGGCATCATCCGGGTCGAGGGAGGAGAAGGCGGCCCCGAGTTGACCGCTCACGGCGGCGAACACCGCCTCGTCGACATCGATGCCGCCGAGGTGCTCGATGCCCTCCGGGAGCCCGAGGAGCTCGAAACCCGGTCCGACTCGGCGTACGACGGCCGCATCGAACGTCCCACCGCCGAGGTCGTACACGGCGAGGGCAGCGCCGTCCTCGATGCGCGCATGCGAGGCGTAGTGCGCGGCCGCTGCAACCGGCTCGGCCAGCATGCGAGCAGCGCCGAGGTCGGCCAGCCGCATCGCCTGGTGGAACAGATCGAGCTTGTACGGACCCCAGTTGGCCGGATGGGTCGCCGTGATCGACGCTGGAGCAGTCCCCTGCTGTGCCGTGACCTGGTCGACGACCCAACGCAGGGTGCGTGCCATCAGGGCCTGCGGCGACATCGGACTACCCGCGAGCAGGATGGGGGTGGGATCGCCGACCCGCCGCTTGAACTCACGCGCCACGGCGGCGGGGTCGGTGAACGCACGACGGTTCGCCGCATCACCGACGAGCAGTGCGTCCGGCTCGCGGAGGTAGACCACCGTCGGAATGACGGCCGAACGGTTCCCGAGGGTGACGATCTCCGCGCGGCCATTGCTGGAGACCGCCGCTGCGGTGTAGGTCGTACCGACATCGACACCGAGGTTGTAGGTCATCGGTCCACCTGGTCAGGGAAGGGCGCCGATCCTCGGCGGACATGCCAGCCGCCCACGATCAACCGCACCGAGGCGTCGCAGTCTCGTCGATGCGGCGATCCCTGTCCAGCAGGGACAGCCGCGCGCTCGCGGGTTGGCCGGCTCGCTCTGCGTCGCGACGATGGTCAGGACGACTCCTCGCCCCCAGGGAACGCGAGCACCAGCACCGTCTGACGCGCGTGTTCGAGCAGGTACTCGGTCCCGTGCCCGAGGAAGGGCTGCCCTTCGAGTGATCTGACCTGGGTCCCGAGGAAGATCGCATCGGCACCGACGGCATCGGCGACGTGCTGCACCCCCTCGTAGGGCCGCACTCCCTGGCGGATGTGCCCTTCAGCGACCACCCCGAACCGGTCCACCCGAGCCATGCCTCGAGCCAGCAGCCCCTGGGCGGTCGGGAGCTCACCCGCCGAGCCGGAGTCCGGGCCGCGCACGGGTGCGGACATCCGAGCCGTCCCCGAGCCGGTCTCCCTGGCCGCCTTGGCGCCCGTCACCGAACGGTCGGCCGCCTCCCGATCGGGGCGGGGCACGACGTGGACCAGGTCGATCATGCCGCCGGTCCGGGAGGCGAGGGTGGCGGCGATCTCCTCGGCGGCACGCGCCATCCGCGTGCCGGTGGTGGGGACCACGAGCCGCCGGTACTCCGCCGGGGGACGCGTACCACTCGCACCGTGGCGGACGAGCAGGACGGGGATGGCGCTGCTCGCGAGCAGCTCCCGGAGTGTCGGCGACAGCTTCTGGCTGTCGCTGAACCCCTCCGTCATGCCGAGCGTCAGGAGGCCGTAGCCGAGTCCGGCCTCCTTGAGCACCGCATCGGAGGGAGTGGCCGCGACCGCGCGCCGACGCTCGATGTCACGTCCCCCGAGGTGGACGGCAGCACTGTCGAGGGCAGCCTCGCACCCGCAGACCGCCGGGTCGTTCTCCGGAGCGTGCACGGTCAGCACGGTGACGCTCGCCTCGGGTTGCAGCACCAGGTCGAGCGTCTGGGCGGCCAGCTCAGAGTTGGAGCCTCCGCGGGTTGGCACGAGGGCTCGGTCGACGTTCGCGATCACGCTCTCGGAGAGCAGCTGCTCCCGCTCCAGGCGCTCGGCCTCTGCGGCTGGCGGAACGACACGGCGTAGCGCCATACGCAGCAGCGGTGGGGTCGCCAGGGCGGTGAGCATGGCGACCAGCACCGCGGCCGAGTACGACACCGTGTTGAAGACCCCGATCGACAGCGCGATGGTGGCCAGCACGATCTCCAGGGTGCCGCGGGCGTTCAGACCGACCCCCATGGCCACGGCGGTCGGGTGGTCGCGGCCACCCCACCGCGTCCCGGCGTAGGCGCCGACGAACTTGGCCGCGACGGCGACGACCAGCAGGACGCCCAACCACAGCAACCCCTCCCGGGTCACGAGTGCGCCCACGTCGACGAAGATCCCCGCGGTGGCGAAGAAGATGGGGGCGAACACGTTCCGTGTGATCCGCTCCAGCGTCTGGACCGCATCGGCGTCCTGGTACCGGGAACCGCCGAGCACCACCCCGGCGACGAAGGCGCCGAGCGCGGCCTCGACCCCGATCGCCTGGGTGATCGCGGCACCCGCCAGGGCGAACAGCACGGTCGCCGTCAGGGCGCCAGCGCTCCCGGTGCCCGCCGTACGCAGAGCGCGCAGGCTCCGGTCCACCACGCGGCGGCCGAGCGTCAGAGCCAGCACGAGGAACAACGAGAGGGAGCCGACCGTGCGGACCAGCTCGACGACGTCGAGCGAGCCACTGACCGCGATGCCGGTGAGCAGGCCCAGCAGGATCCATCCCACCAGTTCGTTGGCCATCGCCACCCCGACGATGATCTGGCCGATGTCGCGGCGCATGAGGTCCATCTCGGTCAGGATGCGACCGGCCACCGCCAGGGCCGAGATGCTGACCGCCACCGCGATGAACATGGCGAAGTTGCCACGACCGCCGCTGTCTCCGACGAAGGTGGCGGGCAGGAGGTAGCCGACGCCGTACCCCGCCGCCAGCGGTACCACGAGGCTGGCCGCCGAGGTGGTCACAGCCGGTCGGCCGAGCCTGGTGAGGAGCTTGAGGTCGGTCTCGAAGCCGGTCGTGACGAGCAGGAGCAGCACGCCGAGCTGGGCCACGCCGAGCACCAGCGATCCCTCGATGGCGCCGTCGGGGAAGACGAACGCGGACAGCCCCGGGGCCACGCGGCCGAAGACGGACGGCCCGAGCAGGAGGCCAGCGCCGAGCTCACCGACGACCGATGGGAGCCCGACGCGCCGTGCCGCTTCACCCAGTAGCCGCGCCACCAGCAGCAGGAGGAACAGCTCCAGGATGAACGGCAGGAGCACGTGTGGATCGAGTGGCTCGAGCACGCGGTTCCCCGGGGGTCGGTGATGGTCGAGGGAGCGTACGCCGCCGATCGGGCACCGCTACTCCGAACGGTCCAGGGCCAGGCGGGTCGCCAAAGGACCGAAGAGCTCGAACACCACCGTCGCGCCGACGACGATCGCCAGGATCTCTCCCCCGACCTCGGGCAGCTGCTGGTCGGCGAGCAGCGCGAGCCCCAGCGCCACGCCCGCCTGCGGGAGGAGCGCGACACCGGCCCAGCGGGCGCGACTCGGGGCCCCACCGACCGCCGTCACACCGAGCCACGCACCACCGACCTTCCCCAGCGTCCGTAGCAGGATGTAGGCCAACCCGACCCAGCCGACGGCGACGAGCGCCGAGGGCTCCAGGCTGGCGCCGGCCAGCAGGAAGAAGACCACCAGGAACGGCCACTCGATGTTCTCGATCTCTCGGAACGGGCGTTCGTGGTGCGACGCGAGGTTGGCGACGACCGCGCCCATGACCACGGCAGCGAGCAGGTACGACACCTCGAGCCAGATACCGAGCCCGGCGCACAGCAGGACGAGAGCGAACGCCTCCTCGAGCGTCGGCCGTCCCGGCTGCAGCCGTCCGGTGAGGAAGGCGGCCGGCAGGCCGAGCACGGCCCCGAGGGCGATCCCACCCCCGAGCTCCCGTAGGGCCGTCCACGCTGCGTCGCTGCCGCTGGCATCACCCCCAGCCAGCAGGCCGACCAGGGCGAACACCACGCTGAACACGACCAGGCCGACGGCGTCGTCGAGGGCGACGATGGCCTGCAAGAGCCGGGGGAACGGTCCGTGCCGATCCGACTCCTGGATGACGCCGATGACCGCGGCGGGGTCGGTCGCCGCGGCCGCTCCGGCCAGCGGCAACGCGAGCTTCGCGTCGACCCCGACGACCAGCAGCCCCGAGCCGACCACCAACGCCGTCAGCGGCGACTCGATCAGGGAGATGAACGCCGAACGGACACCGAGCTCGCGCAGCCGCTCGGCCGTGAACTCCCCACCGACCAGGAACCCGACCATCACGAGCGCCACGGCCGAGACGATCGGGAACCACTGCTCCCGTGCCGTCGGCAGCAGGTCGAGGCCGGTCGGACCGACGGCGATACCGAGCAAGATCAGGATGGAGACCCGCGGTACCGGCAGCTTCGCAGCGCTCCACTCGGCGAGGAGACCGAGCAGGAGCAGCCCGCCGATGACCGCGATCGTCGGCCCGACCCCGGTCACCAGACATCCCTTCGGCGAACGTTGCCTCGTACAGGGGCAACCTAACCCTGCTACCCGACGTGCGGTCCGGCCGTTCGCCGGTAGCGCCCACGTCCGGCGCCGCGTTGGCTGAAGTCGGTTGGTCGCGTTCCCGCGCGTTCCCGGACGACAGGCCACGGTCATGACCGACGAACTCGAGCGCTACCGGACGCTCCGCGACTTCGATGCCTCGCCGGAGCCACCAGGGCAGGTCCGCGCAGCGAGCGAGCGACCGATCTTCGTGGTGCAGCAGCACGACGCCTCCAGCCTCCACTACGACGTGCGTCTGGAAGCCGGCGGGGTGCTGCTCTCCTGGGCGGTACCGAAGGGTCCGTCGACCGATCCGAGCGACAAGCAACTCGCGGTCCGCACCGAGGACCACCCCGTCGACTACGCCGACTTCGAGGGGTGCATCCCCGAGGGCGAGTACGGAGCAGGCACGGTGCTCGTCTGGGACATCGGGCCCTACCGCAACCTCACGGCCGACGAGGACGGCGAGGAAGTCCCGGTCAGCGACGCCGTGGAACATGGCCACCTCAAGGTGTGGTTGGAGGGCGAGAAGCTGCAAGGTGGCTACGTGTTCACCCACGCCAAGCTCGGCGGCGACGAGGACAACTGGCTGCTCGTCAAGGTCGACGACGAGGCAGCGGACGCCCGTCGGAACCCGACGTCGACCGAGCCACGATCCGTGCTGTCGGACCGCACGCTCAAGCAGGTCGCCACGGAGGAGGAGGAGGATCACCGCGGGCAGGGCGGCTCGTGAGCCACCCCTTCGAGCGCCTCGCGGCCGACGAACGCGAGCGATTGCGTGAGGAGCCCCTGCCCGACTGGCTCGACCCGATGCTGGCGACGCTGACCCACGACCACTTCTCCGATCCGGACTGGCTGTTCGAGCGCAAGCTCGACGGCGAGCGCGTGCTCGCCTACCGCTCGGATGGTGGGGTCCGGTTGCTGTCCCGCAACGCCAAAGCGCTCGACGACACCTACCCGGAGATCCACGAGGCGGTCGCCAACGCCAGCGACGATCCATGCGTGCTCGACGGAGAGGTCGTCGCGTTCGACGGGGCGCTCACGAGCTTCTCGAAGCTGCAGTCACGGCTGCAGCTCTCCGATCCCGACCAGGCGCGCGCCAGCGACGTCGCCGTCTACTACTACGTCTTCGACCTGCTCCACCTCGATGGCCGTTCCACGCGCCGGCTCCCACTGCGGGCGCGCAAGTCCGTCCTGCGGGCCGCAGTGGCCTTCGACGACCCGCTGCGCTGGGTCAGCCACCGCAACGAGGAGGGTGAGGCCTGGCTCGAGGAGGCGTGCGCGAAGGGCTGGGAGGGGCTGATCGCCAAACGCGGCGCAGCCACCTACCACCACCGCCGTTCGCGGGAGTGGCTGAAGTTCAAGTGCGTCAACCGGCAGGAGTTCGTCGTCGGCGGCTTCACCGAACCGAAGGGCGAACGAGATCGGTTCGGTGCCCTGCTGATCGGCTACCACGAGGCAGGGAAGCTGCGCTACGCGGGGAAGGTCGGCACGGGTTTCGACCAGCAGACCCTGGAGCACCTCGGCGAGCTGCTCGAGCAACGTGAGCGACGGACCTCCCCCTTCGACGACGGGCCGCGGGAGAGGGAGGTGCACTTCGTGACCCCGGATCTGGTGGCCGAGGTCGGCTTCACCGAGTGGACCGACGACGGCCGGCTGCGGCACCCGCGCTACCTGGGGCTGCGCGAGGACAAGGCGCCGCAGGAGGTCGTGCGCGAGACCCCCACCTGATCCGGAGGAGCACATGGACCCCGGCGAGCAACGGCACTTCTCCCGCACGATCGACATCTCCAGCGTCGACAAGATCTTCTTCCCCGACGCGGGCCTGACGAAGGGAGAACTGCTCGACTACCACGTCCGGATCGCCGAACGGATGCTCACGCACCTGTGCGAGCGCCCCGTGGCGGTCAAGCGCTACCCCGATGGCATCGAGGGCGAAGGTTTCTTCCAGAAGAACGCTGGTTCGCACTACCCGGATTGGCTCCGGCGACAGGACATCCCCAAGCGCGATGGCGGCACCTTGGATCACGTGGTGGTGGACGAGCCGGCGACGCTGGTCTACCTCGCGGACCAGGGCACCATCGAGTTCCACCCGTGGCTCTCACGAGCGGACGACCTCGAGCACCCCGTCGAGCTGATCCTGGACCTCGATCCGCCCGCCGACGGGGAGGTCGATGCGGTCCGTACAGCGGCCCGCGACGTGCGTAGCTTGCTGGACGAGCTCGGAGCCCCGAGCCGGATCAAGACCAGTGGCTCGGCTGGCTTCCACATCCACCTGCCCCTGGACGGATCGGCTGGCTGGGACGTGAGCTCGCAGCTCGCACGCTCACTGGCGGAGACGGTCTGCGACCGCCATCCCGACCGACTCACGACGAGCCAACGCAAGCACGCCAGGACGGGTCGGGTGTTCGTCGACTGGCTGCGTAACAGCTACGGGCAGACCAGCGTGGCCGCCTACTCCGTCCGTGCGCGCCCCGGGGCGCCGGTCGCCACCCCGATCGACTGGGACGAGGTCGCCACGGTCGAACCTCGTAGCTACCACGTCCGCAACCTGTTCCGTCGTCTGGGCCAGCGCGAGGACCCCTGGCAGGAGGCTCCGCCGGCCGTGGCGGCCGCGCAGCTGCTCGATCGTGTCGAAGCGCTCCGGGCCCGCTGAGCGACCGTAGCCATCGGGACAGTGAGCGAACGTCCGGATCGCCTCTGGCCCTGGGCGATCCCGTCCTTACGTTGAGGGTGAGACCACGCACCCTCGAGCGGGGAGGTCGGGACGCATGCGGTTCACTGATCGGGTCGAAGCCGGGAAGCGTCTCGCAGGGCTGCTCTACGCGTACGCCGACACTGACGTGGTGGTGCTCGCACTGCCTCGCGGCGGCGTACCGGTCGCACGTGAGGTCGCGCGTTCGCTGCATGCGCCCCTGGACGTGATCGGGGTCCGCAAGCTCGGTGCCCCGCAACAGCCTGAGTTCGGCATCGGCGCCATCGCCGAGGGCGGCATCCGCGTCGTGGATCGGGAGAGCGCGACGGCCGCCGGTCTCGGTGAGGAGCAGATCGCTGCGGTCGAGCGACGGGAGCGTGACGAGCTCCAGCGCCGTGTCCACGAGTACCGCGGCGACCGCGGGCTCCCCGAGCTGGCAGGACGGACGGTCATCGTCGTCGACGACGGGCTGGCGACGGGCGTGACCGCACGCGCCGCGTGCCGCGCCGTCCGGGCCCAAGGTCCCGAACGGTTGATCCTGGCGGTGCCCGTCGCCCCGCCGCAGTCCGTGGAGGCACTGCGCTCGGAAGCGGATGAGGTCGTGGCCGTACTCACGCCACCCTCACTGATGTCGGTCGGCGGTTGGTACGACGTCTTCGATCAGGTCACCGATACCCAGGTGCTCCGGTTGCTCGAGGACGCCCGGTCGCACCAGGGAAGGACGACACGATGAGCGATGGGACCACGGCACTCGGCGAGGTGGAGATCGACGTGGGCACCGGCACGATCGTCGGCGACCTCTCCGTACCTCAGGACGCGATCGGGGTCGTCGCGTTCGCACATGGCAGCGGATCGAGCCGGCACAGCTCACGCAACCAACAGGTCGCCGCGACGCTGCGAGATGACAAGCTCGGGACCCTGCTGATGGATCTCCTCACCCCGCAGGAGGAGCAGATCGACCTGCGCACCCGGGAACTGCGCTTCGACATCGGACTGCTGGCGACCAGGGTGGCCGCCGCGGTCGACTGGCTCCGCGAGCACGAGCAGACCAGGCAGCTTCCCATCGGCCTGTTCGGCGCCAGTACGGGTGCCGCCGCCGCGCTGGTCGCTGCCGCCCAGCGCCCGGAGACCGTCGCCGCCATCGTGTCACGTGGCGGACGTCCGGACCTCGCCGGTGCCGCGCTCGCACAGGTACGGGCGCCCACGCTCCTGATCGTCGGAGGGGCCGATCACACCGTGATCGATCTGAACCGACAGGCCGAGGCAGCGATGGTCGCTGACGTCGAGCTGGTGCTCGTGCCCCGGGCCACGCACCTCTTCGAGGAACCGGGTGCGCTGGACCGCGTGGCCGAACTCGCCGGTGACCACTTCGATCGGTACCTGCGATGACCGCGGCGCGAGGCACAGCCGTCGAGCCAGGCATGACCGAGCAGGTCCGGGAGCTCGCCCTTCCGCTGGAGCACCCGGGCCACCTCGATCCGCTCATCGAACGGATCGGAGACGCTCGCTTCGTCCTGATCGGCGAGGCGTCCCACGGCACCCACGAGTACTACGCCTGGCGCGCCGAGCTGACGAAGCGACTGGTGGCCGAGCAGGGTTTCTCGTTCGTCGCGGTCGAAGGTGACTGGCCGGACTGTGCGCAGCTCGACCGATGGGCGCGAGGCGGTGACCAACGATCCGTCGAGCAGGTCCTCGGTCGCTTCGAGCGCTGGCCGACCTGGATGTGGGCGAACCAGGAGGTCGCCGCCTTCCTGACCTGGCTGCAGGAGTGGAACGCCGACCGTGGACCGCAGGAGCACGTCGGGTTCCACGGGCTCGACGTGTACTCGTTGTGGCAATCGCTGAGAGCCATCATGGACTACCTGGAGCATCATGACGGGGAGGCAGCCGAAACGGCACGCCGGGCATGGAGCTGTCTGGAGCCCTACCACGAGGACCCGCAGCAGTACGCACTCGCGACACAGGTCGTCCCCGCCTCCTGTGAGGACGAGGTCGTCGACCTGCTCCAACAGCTGCTGCACGACGGGATCCCGACCGATGGGGGCTCCGAGGTCCGCCTCGACATCGAGCAGAACGCCGCGGTCGCCGCGGGCGCAGAGCACTACTACCGGACGATGGTGCGCGGAGGTGGGAGTTCCTGGAACGTACGTGACCTCCACATGACGGACACGCTCGACCGCCTGATCGAGCACTACGGGGCCAGCAGCAAAGCGATCGTCTGGGAGCACAACACCCACGTCGGGGATGCCAGGGCCACCGACATGGCTGCCAGTGGCCTGGTCAACGTCGGGCAGCTGGTCCGTGAGCGCCACCTCGACGAGGGGGTCGTGCTCATCGGCGCCGGGAGCCACCAGGGCAGCGTGATCGCAGCGACGGCGTGGGGAGAGCCTTCCGAGGAGATGACGGTCCCCCCGGCGCGTCCAGGCAGTCACGAGCACCTACTGCACGAAGCCGGGATGGAGCGGCGGCTGTTCGTCTTCCCGGAGCACCGGACGGGCTGGCTCGACGCCTGGCTCGGTCACCGTGCGATCGGGGTCGTCTACCGACCGCAGCTCGAGCGCGCTGGCAACTACGTCCCGACCGCGCTCGGTCGTCGCTACGACGCGTTCTGGTTCTTCGATCGGACGCAGGCCCTGCATCCCCTGCTCCGCCGGCAGCCTGAACGGGAGGAGGAGATGGAGACCTACCCGTTCGGTACGTGACGACGAGCAGATCGGGTCTCGCACGCCCGGCCCGCTTCGTCTACCTTCGAAGGTGCCGGGCGTTCAAGAAGCGGGCACCGCGGCTTCCGTGTCCCTTGCACGAGCGGAGCCCGCCTCGTGGATACCCAAGGTTCCCCGCCAGCGCGTGACGACGCACCGGCCGCACTCGAGTGTCTCATCTGCGCCGCGCCCGTGGAGATCGCCGACACCTGCTGCTCGTTCGACTGCACCGTCGCAGCCGAACGAGAGGTCAAACGCAACGTCTCGTTGCTCAAGGGCTTGTCGGGTCGACGGATGAGCCAGACGGAACGACAGGCGATCACCGAGCGCAACGGCAGCCTCGCCGCCGCGCTGCTGAGCTGGCGTCCGCACCCTCCCGAAGGGTGAATCAGAGCGACCGAGCACTTCGTCCGACCTGCTGATGACCATGGTCGTTCGACGAGATCCGTCGGTGCGGAGCCGATGCGCACCGGCACACTCGAAGGGTTCCATCGACAAAGAGGAACCCATGCCGAACGAGAACGTGACCGGGACACCGGATCAGCACTACGACCTGATCAGCATCCTCTACCACGCGATCCACGGTGCCTGGAACTACGACCAGTACATCGAGGATGCCGAGGCGGCTGGGGATGAGCACCTCGCCGCGTTCTTCCGCGATGTCGCGACGCAGAACGCGGATCGGGCAGCGCGTGCCAAACAGCTTCTGAAGGATCGCATCTGAGGTTGGTGACGCCGGTGACGCCGGTGGCCTCACCGAAGGAGCATCGCCCAGGTGGCGCGGGCGCAGACGGCCGCCCGTAGTAGCGTCGTGCGATGTGGGCACCTTGCAGGCCAGAGGACCTCATCCTCCGTGCTCCTCCTGCGTCTCTCGCTCCTCGTACTCGCGCACCGAGTGGCTCCTGCGTTGTTCGCCCTCCGCGCCGGCTGGACGGCTACCGACATCCGCCAGCTGGTCCTCGTGGCCGTAGAGCAGGACGACGTCGCCGACTGCCAGCCGAGTGCTGGCGCGTGGCGCTCCGAGGTAGGTGCCGTCGCTGCGACGCACCCCGAGGACGAGGACCCCCTCACTGGGCAGGTCCAGTTCCCGCAGCTGGTGTCCTGCCAGCCAACCCTCAGGCGCCACCACGGACTCCTGGACCGCATAGTCGTCCGTGATACCCAGCAACCGGGTGTAGTCACGGATGTCAGCGGCGGCCCACTTGGCCAGACGTCGCTCCAGCCGCCTGCGCAGCAGCCGAGCGATCCGGTCGGACCGGATCAGGACGAGCAGGAGCAGCAGGCCGAGTACGAGGGTCCCGATGCGTTGCGCCGCCTCGCGGGGATCGGCAGCGTTGAACCCGAGCACGAGTGAGGCGATGATCGAGACGATGCCCACGTTGCCCAGCAGCATGAGCCAGGACGCCACACGCCGACGTGCGGGATCCCCGGTGATCGACTCCGCCTCCGAGGTCGTGAAGCCGACCCCCGTGAACATGGACTGCGCCTGGAACCGGGCCGCATCGGAGGACAGGCCCGTGGCTTCGAGCGCGAGCGACCCGACACGGGTCGCCAGCACGGACAGCGACACCACCACCAGTACGGCGCCGATCGCGACCACAGCTCTCCTCCTTCGAGCCTGCCGTCCCGGCTTCGGGTCTGCCCTCCCGGACCGCCGCACCGCGCCAGCTTCGGGGCAGCCCGGACGCCACCCCCGTCGGACGGCCACCTCGACCCTAGCTGTCGGCATCGTGACACTGGTGGGTGCGGGAGACGCCACCGCCGGGCCGTAGGGCACCGCCCGCGGTGCGCGTCAACCGCTACTGGCTGCCCCCCTCGCGAGTGGAAGGACGCCGGATGCGCAGGGTCCTCGAGCGGTACGTCTCGGAGGTCGTCTACGGCAGCAATGACGGGCTGGTCACCACCTTCGCGGTGGTGGCCGGGGTCACCGGTGCAGCCTTGGACAACAGCGTGATCCTGATCCTCGGGTTCGCGAGCCTCCTGGCGGACGGCGCCAGCATGGCCGCCAGTGACTTCCTGTCGCACCGATCACGTGAGGCACGGGACGGCGCCGATCGAGGCCCACCGCCACTGCGGACCGCCGGTGCCACCTTCCTGGCCTTCCTCCTCAGCGGGGCGGTGCCGCTCATCAGCTACCTGGTTCCCCTGCCGCAAGCATGGCGCTTCCCCCTCGCCGCGCTACTGACCGCGCTGACCCTGTTCGCGGTCGGCGCCAGCCGTGCGGCGGTCACCTCACGATCGTGGCCGGCCAGCGGGGCCGAGATGCTGGCTGTCGGCGCTGGAGCCGCCGCCATCGCCTACGTCGTCGGCCGGTTGCTGTCCGGCTTGACCGGATCGGCCGCGGGTGTCTGACCTGCAGCCGAGCTAGCGACCCCGATCAAGCCGGCGGCTCCGGCCCCTCCCCCTCGTCTCCCGGGTCGGTCGGAGCCGGGGCGTGTGGCTTTTCATCGTCGCGATCGGCTGCTGGCCGGCCGGGCAGCTCCGATCCGTCCGGCGCCGTCGCTGTCCCGATGATCCGCGCGACCACGGCTACCGCCGGCACCGCTATGAAGGCACCGAGCACGCCGAGGATGAGGCTGCCAGCGGTGACCGAGAGCAGGACGACCAGTGGGTGCAGCCGGATCGCACGGCTCTGGATGTACGGCTGGAGGATGTTGCCTTCGAGTTGCTGGACGGCCACGATGAGCCCGAGGACCAGGAGCGCGGTCACCAGGCCACCATCCGCCAGCGCGACGAGTACCGCGAGGCCGCCGGTGAGGATCGCTCCTATGAGCGGGAACAGCGCCCCGAAGAAGATCAGGACCGCCAGCGGCAGGGCGAGTGGGACACCCAGGAGCAGCAGGCCGATCCCGATGAACGTCGCGTCGGCGAGCGCCACCAGCAGCTGACCACGGAAGTACAGACCGAGCGTCTCCCACGCCACGTCGGCCGCCGCGTTCCAGCGCGCGCGATGACGCGCCGGTACCGCGGCGAGCAGCCCGTCCACCAGGCTGCGGCCATCCTTGAGGTAGAAGAAGAGGATCACGGAGAGCAGCAGCAGCCCAGCCAACATCCTGACGGCCGCCGCGCCCGCGGACAGGGCCTGATCGACGTACTCGCCCACCTCGCCGAGACCATCGCGCACCGTCTGGAACAGATCGCTCGGCCCGTCGATGCCCACCCCGAACGGGTCACCCTCCAGCAGGGCCTCGATCTCCTGGATCCCGCTGTTCGCCGACTCCACGAGGTCGGGGAAGTCGGCAGCGACCAGGGGCACCATCGCACCGATGACGGCGCCCACGACCAACAACGCGAGCAGCATCGACGCGAGCGCCGCCATGCTGTCCGGTAGTCGCCATGTCTTCAGCTTCGTGGCGACGGGGCTGAGCAGCGTCGCCGGGAACAGCGCCAGGACCAGCGGTATCGCGATCAGGCTCAGCCGCGTCGTCACGAAGCCGAGGAGCACCAGGACACCGACGATGCCGATGACCGCCCACGCCATCACGCCCGCGCGCGCGAGCCAGGATCGAGACGATCCTTCACCCATCGGTGCCTCGGGCTCCTGTGACGTGGGACGGGATCGGTGGACGTGATCGACACTGCCACCTGCCTGCCACACCCGCAAGACGCCTGATCGGCCCGCTGGACCCCGGGGTCACTGCTCGTGCACTCGGCCGGGACCGGGCCCGGCAGGCAGTACGAGCAACCGAAGGTGACCCGGGCACCGACCCTGATCGACCGTGGTCCGGGACCTTCGGACCTTGTCCACCCAGCATCCCGCAGCACAGGATCGCA
>CAYXJD010000061.1:0-14183 GCA_964465225.1 uncultured Actinomycetota bacterium | reverse complement strand
TGAGGGCGAAGGGGGCGATCCCGGCACGTCGGGCGAGACCGATCCGGAGGAGGAAGCAGAGGAACCGACCGCTCCCGCGACGACCGTCCCGGCGGTGCGGTCCTCCACCATCCCGCTCGCCTCGATCGTCGTGGCCGTGGTGGTCCTGGTGCTCGGCGGCGTCGGTCTGGGACGTGTCCTCGCACGCCCCAAGCGCGCGCCCATCGGTCCGGGCGCGGCGATGTCGTCACGTGCGCCGGTCGCACCTCCGCCGTCGTCCCCGCCGCCCGGGCCCTCCCCTTCGGCCGCAGCGTCCCCACCGGCCGAGTCCAGGGACGGTGCTGCCGCTCAGCCTTGGGTCGGGTCCGTCGAGGCCGGCGGCCCTCGCCGGATCGACCGTTGGACCCTGGAGCTGCTCCTCGAGGTCGGTCGAGCCCTGATCGACAGCGGGGACGCGGTCGGCAACGTGCACGAGGTCCTGCGCAGGATCGCCGCCGTCAACGGCGCTCCGGACATCGGGAGCATCATCCTCCCGACGGCGCTGATCGTCTCCATACCGCAGGGCGAGCACGTCGAGACCGAGGTCGCCCCCGCCGGGCAACAGCGGCTGCGCCTCGATCAGGTCGATGAGGTGGTGCGGGTCGCCACCGCCGCCGAGGAGGGACGGCTCACCCCGGCCGAGGGCATCGCCGCCATCGCTGCAGCGCGCGAGATGCCGCCGCCATCGTCCAACGTGGCCCGCACCTGGGGCTACGCCATGTTCACCGTGGGTCTCGCCATGATCCTGCGAGCGGGCCTGCTCGAGCTGCTCGTGGCTGCAGGACTCGGTGTGGCGGTAGGTGTGCTCCAACTGCGCACGGAGCGCATGCGCGCGTCCTACCGGGTCTTCCTCCCGGTCGTCGCCGCCTTCGCGGTCGCGGCCGTGGTGTTCGGACTCGGACGGTTCCTGGGCGATCTGTCGTTGTTCCCGCCGATCGTGGCTCCGCTCGTGGCCTTCCTGCCCGGGGCGGTGCTGACGACCGCGGTCTTCGAGCTCTCCACCGGCCACCTCCTGTCCGGCTCGAGCCGCCTGGTCGCCGGGATGCTCCAGTTGGTGCTGCTGGGGCTGGGCATCGTCGCCTCCGCGGAGCTGCTGGGCGTCCCGGCAGCGCAGGTCAGTGGGGTGGTCGGCGGCGCCGTCGGTGTGCTCGAGCCGTGGCTCGGCGTCGCCATCTTCGGCGTCGGCGTCGTGGTCTTCCACGGGGTCCGTCGGGCCTCGTTGCCGTGGATCCTGCTGGTCCTCTTCCTCGCCTACGCGGGCCAGGTGCTCGGCGGGCTGTTCTTCGGCGCCACCCTGTCAGCGTTCTTCGGGGCACTGGTCATGACGCCGGTCACCGTGTTCGCTGCGGCCCAGCCGTCGGGTCCGCCGGCGCTGGTCAGCTTCCTCCCGGGATTCTGGTTGCTGGTGCCCGGAGCGCTGGGTCTCGCGGGCATCACGAGCATCCTCGACGAGGACCGTGTCGAGGGCATCGCCTCGTTGACGACGATGGGCGTCTCGATGATCGGCATCGCGCTCGGCGTGCTGCTCGGGATGACGGTGGGCGCCGAACTGGTCGCACGCTTGACGCGCAGAACGGGTTCCGCGAGCAGGCCGCTCTCCCACAGGGTCGAGTGAGCAGCAAGGTCCGTGGTGGTCAGGCGCCCGACAGCCCCCAGGCCAGCACGGCGATGACGGTGGCGATGGCGATCAGCATGGTCAGGGCGATGCCGACCCAGCCGAGCACCACTGCCAGTCTGCCGATCCCATGGTCGACCACCCCCTTGCGCTGAGCGCCCGCGTGCACCCGTCGACCGATCCGTACCGACCAGAAGCCGAGCGGCGGGAGCACCGTCACGGACAGGATCGCGATCGCCACCGCGGGGATCGCCTCCTGCTGCAGGCGCTCATCGCCGCTTCGTGCGGTCATCGCGGCTTCCCCTCCTCGGCTGGTACGTCACCGGGACCGTGCACGGCGGCTGAGCGTCACAGCAGAGCACATCCGCCCCGGTCGGCAGGACCTCGGATGTCGACCCGCTTGACGTGGAGGCCGCTGCCTGCGAAACTAACGGTGTTAGAGTTACCGAACAGTGATAGGAAAAGTCGTGCCGGTGGCCACGGGAGCCGGAGTCACGGACGTGCGTAGCCGACGGCGTGAGCAGGTCCGATCGGAGATCCTCGAGGCCGCCTGGCGCCTGAGTGACCGCGATGGCATCGCTGGTCTGTCCCTGCGGGAGGTCGCCCGTGAGGTGGGCATGCAGGCGCCCTCGCTCTACACCTACTTCGAGAGCAAGGGCGCCATCTACGACGCGATGTTCGCCGCCGGCTACCGGGAACTCGACGCGGCTCTCGGTGACCTCGAGGTGGCAGGCGAGCCCGTCGATGTCCTCGCCGCAGCCATCGACCGGTACCTCGAGTTCTGTGCGGCCAACGTCCCGCGGTACCAGCTGCTGTTCACGCGGGCGATCCCCGACTGGGAGCCGTCACCGTCGGCCTACGCCTCCTCCGTGGCGTCCTACGAGCGGATGACGGCCCTGCTCACCGGCCTGGGCATCGAACGCCAGGAGCACATCGATCTGATGACCGCACTCACCTCGGGCATGGCAGCACAGCAGTTGGCCAACGATCTCGGAGGTGGCCGCTGGCGGCGTCTCAGCCGCTCGGCGGCCCAGATGCTGCTCTCACACGTGAGGAGCTGAGTATGGAACTGCACACCGAACGTCGGATGGATGCCCTGCAGCGCATCTCTCGGGACACCGACGCCCAGGAGGTGGCGCTGGCGGCCTACGAACGGCTCGTGACGCTGGTGGAGCATCTCGAACCCGCCGATTGGCAACGACCGACCGAGTGCGACGGGTGGGACGTCGCCGCGATGGTGGGCCACGTCATCGGCGCCGGCAAGGCGGGAGCGTCGCTGCGTGAGAACCTTCGCCAGCTGCGGTACGGCAAGCGGCAGGCAGCACGGTTCGACGGCAACAGCCTCGATGCCACCAACGAGCTGCAGGTCCATGACCACGTCGACCTGCGGCCGACGGAGCGGATCGACGCCTTGCGTGCGGTGGCACCGGCCGCCGTGGACGGCCGGCTCGGACTGCCGCGGGTGCTGCGGCGTGTCCCGGTCCCGCTGGATGCCGGCGGCTCGACGGCGAGCGGCATGCCGTCACGGTTGTTCCTCGGCGAACTGATGGACGTCATCTACACCCGCGACGTGTGGCTGCACACGATCGACATCGCGCGTGCGACATCGGTGGCCTACGAGCCCGATCCGGACGTCGACGGTCGCATCGTCGAGGACGTCGTGGCGGAGTGGGCCCGGCGGCACGGCGAGCCCGTCGGCCTGGTGCTCGAGGGCCCCGCGGGCGGACGGTTCCGGCAGGGTGTCGGCGGGGTCGACCTCCGGCTCGAGGCGATCGAGTTCTGCCGGATCCTGTCCGGCCGTGCGGAGCCGCCGATCGAGGGCGCCGACGGGCAGGCAGCGGCGGGCCACCGGTTGTTGACGACCAGGCTCGTCTTCTGAGGCGGAGAACGGTGGTCGCTGGCGGTCAGGGCAGGAGCGCGCGCGCGAAGAACACGATGTTGGCGGGACGCTCAGCCAGCCGGCGGACGAAGTACGGGTACCACGCCTCACCGAAGGGCACGTAGATGCACACCTGTTCCCCGATGGCCACCAGGCGCTCCTGCACGTCCGTCCGGATCCCGAACAGCATCTGGAACTCGTAGGCGTCGGTCCCACGATCGAGTTCCCGGGCGTCGCGCCGGATGGCCCCGATCAGCCGGTGGTCGTGGGTGGCGAAGCGTGGGTAGGTCCCTGACTCCAGCAGCAGGCGGGCGCACCGGTGGTAGGCCTCGCCGATGTCCTCCCGCCGCTGGTGGGCGATGCCGGGCGCCTCGGCGTAGGCGCCCTTGCACAGCCGCAGGCTCGCGCCCAGCGCGTTCAGCCGGGCGATGTCGTCAGGGGTGCGGTGCAGGGCTGACTGGATGGCGCACCCGACGTGACGATGCCCCTGGGCGTGCAGCGACTCGACCAGCTCGATGGTGCCGTCGACCGTCGTCGCGTCCTCCATGTCCAGGGTGAGGTGGAGCCCGGCCGCGCCAGCAGCCGTCGCCAGCCCGGACAACCGCTGCCGCGTGCGGCCGAGGTCCTGGCCCGCACCCAGCTGGCTGGGCTTGATGGAGACCCCGCTGGTCAGGCGTTGCGCCGCCATCGCCGCGATGACCCTGTCGTAGTCGGTGGCCGCCCGGTCGGCATCCGCATCGCTGCGGACCTTCTCGCCGACCAGATCGAGGCTGACGTTGCGACCTCGGGCGTTCAGGGATCGTGCGACCTCGGTCGCCTCCGAGAGATGGTCGCCCGCGATGAAGCGGTGGGCGATGCGGTCGGTGAGCCGTCCGGTGATCCCACCGTTGGTCGCCAACTCCTGCAGTCGGTCGCTCTCTGAGGCACGGACGAGGAGCTTGGAGACCATGGCGCTGTCCAGGTGCTGGCTCGGCACGACCCGCTCCGGTCGCGGGGCGCCACCGGGCGGCGATGGCGACCGGTCGTGCAGTGTAGGTCCCCGGACCGCGTGTCGGGCCCGCGCTAGCGTGATGGTCATGGGAGTTCCGAGCACGGTGGCGACCAGCGCCTTGGCGACCGCAGCGCGCTGGCTGCTGGCACTGTTCCTGCTCGTTGCCGGCACCGGTCACTTCGTCGCCTCTGAGGCGTTCCTCGCCCAGGTGCCGCCGTGGCTTCCCGCTCCCCTGGTGATCGTCTACGTCTCCGGGGTGGTCGAGTTGGCCCTGGGGGCTGCACTGCTCTTGGCACACCGGCATCGCGTGCTGGTCGGGTGGACCGTGGCCGCCTTCTTCGTCGTGATCGTGCCCGGCAACATCTCACAGGCGGTGACCGGTACCGCGGCGTTCGGGCTGGAGACCGATGCTGCACGGTGGGGTCGGCTGGCGTTCCAGCCGGTGCTCGTCGTGTGGGCGCTGTGGAGCACCGGCGCCTGGCGGGCCTGGCGGAGCCGTTCGAGGTGACCGCGCCGAGGCTCGCCCGTCGTCTGCGCGCCGAGGCGGTACGGCCCGCAGGTACGACCACGACCAACCGCCAGGGGTGACCGCGCGCGAGGGCGCGGCGGCGTCCCGTCGCAGGGCGTGCGCGAGCCCCCGGCCGTGCGCCCGGGCGAGGGCGTGCTCTGCACGGTGCACAGAGAACGGTTGCACCCTTGACTGTTCCAGTCAACGCTGACATCGTGGCGTCGTGCAGCAGCTCGCAGAGGGAGCGGCCAGGAGGCCAGCAGTGTCCGAGGCAGCGGAGGTGCCCGAGGAGGCCGTGTTCACGGTCGACGAACTCGCTGCCGCCGCGGGACTCCCGGTCCGCACCGTCCGGCACTACCAGTCCGAGAAGCTGCTGCCCGCACCCTCACGGCAGGGTCGCATCGCGCTCTACCGGACCGACCACCTCGATCGCCTCCAGCTCATCGCCCGGCTGCAGGACCGTGGGCTCAAGCTGTCCGCCATCCGCGACGCCTTCCGCCGGGTCGAGAAGGGCGAGCTGTGGCTGGACGACTGGCTGGGCGTCGGTGATGAGCTGCGTGCCCCGTGGTCCGAGGAGCGGCCGATCGTGCTGTCCGAGACGGAGTTGGCGGACCGGGTGGAACATCGGCCGGGCACCGTCGCGGCCCTGGTACGTGCCGGGGTGATCCGCCGCCAGCAGGGGTTGTCCGACACCTACCTGGTGCCGTCACCGGCGGCGCTGGACATCACCCTCGAACTCGACCGCGCCGGCGTGGACATCGACACCGCCACCGAGGCTGCAGAGATCATGCGCAAGCACCTGCGCCGGACCAGCGCTGAGCTGGTCGAGCACTTCCAGGCGCGTGCCGGCGCCGGCTTCGCCCGCAGCGGCTCGGCCGGGGACATCGCCGAGGCCCTCAAGGCGCTCCGCCCGCTCGGGGCCCGCGCCATCCAACTGGTCTTCACCCAGGAGATCGAGCGCTCCCTCAGAGAGGCCGCCGAGCAGGGCCGCATCACCCCGTCGCCATCGCCAGCGCCGGCGCCGGACCCCCACGGACAGGACCGTCTCGCTGGCGCCGACGCCGCCCGAGGGTCGGCGAGACAGGACGGGTCCAGCGCGACCCACTGATCGGAACCCAGCATGGGGCACACCACGCCCGCAGCGCACCCGCGAACGCCCGGAGCTGTCACCTCGCCCGCAGTGCATCCGCGGACCAGCACCGGTGCCACCTCGCCTCCGCTGCCCGCGATCATCCAGGGTGGCATGGGGGTGGCGGTGTCGGACTGGCGCCTCGCCAACGCCGTCGCACGCACCGGTCAGCTCGGGGTCGTCTCCGGCACCGCGGTCGACGTCATGTGCGTCCGTCGGCTCCAGGACGGTGATCCGGGCGGGCACGTGCGCCGCGCGCTGGCAGCGTTCCCCGTCCCACGGATCGCCGAGCAGCTGGTGGCGACCTACCACCTCGAAGGTGGGAGAGCTGACGGGGTGCCCTATCGCAACATCCCGATGTTCTCCGCCCGCCCCGCACGGCGGCTGCAGGAGCTGGCCGTCGCCGCCGGGTTCGTCGAGGTGTTCCTCGCCAAGGAAGGCCACCACGGTCCGATCGGCATCAACCTGCTGCGCAAGATCGAGGCGCCGATCCCGTTCGTGCTCTACGGCGCGATGCTCGCCGAAGTGGACGCCGTGCTGATAGGTGCCGGCAACCCGCACGAGCTCCCGGGGTTGATGGACGACCTGGCCAGCGGCAGCGACATCCGCTGGTCGCTCCGGGTCCAGCGGGCGACCCACAACGATCACGCGATCGACTTCAGCCCGGCGGCGCTGTTCGAGGGCGCGCCACCGGTGCTGCCGCGGCCGCGGTTCCTGGCGATCGTGGCGTCCAACGACCTCGCCGAGGGGCTGGCGACCTCGACGACCGCGCGTCCCGACGGGTTCGTGGTGGAGGGACCACCTGCCGGCGGGCACAACGCACCACCTCGGGGTCCGCGCCGCCTCGACGAGCGCGAGCAGCCGATCTACGACACCCGGGACGAGGTCGACCTGACTGCGTTGGCGGCACTCGGGCTGCCGTTCTGGCTGGCAGGGCGCTACGGGGCCCCCACTGGACTGCAGCAGGCCCGGGCGGTCGGTGCCGAGGGTGTGCAGGTCGGGACCGTCTTCGCCCTGTGCGAGGAGTCGGGGATGGCGGCGAGGTTGAAGCGTGATGCGCTCGAGCTCGTGCGTTCCGGTGACGGCGACGTGCGCACCGACTGGCGGGTCTCACCGACCGGCTTCCCGTTCAAGGTGCTGTCCGTGCCAGGCACGTTGTCGGAGCCGGAGGTGCTCGCCAGCCGCGAACGGATCTGCGACCTCGGCATGCTGCGCGTGCCCTACGAGAAGGAGGGCGGCGAACTCGGCTACCGCTGCCCCGCTGAGCCCGTTGCGTCCTACACCGGCGCCAAGGGCGCGCGGGAGGCCAACACCTACGGACGGGTCTGCCTGTGCAACGCGCTGTTGGCCACCGCCGGGGTGCCGCAGTCCCGCGGCGACGGCAGCGTCGAGCCGGCGCTGGCCACGCTCGGCACCGACCTCACGCCGGTCGTCGCGCTGCTGGACGCGCTCGGCGGAGAGCGTGACTCCTACACCGCTGCCGAGGTGGTGGACTACCTCCTCGGTCGGTGACGGCCAGCACCGTCGCGCCTCGGCCCGTGCCGCGCAGCGGGGCGGCCGTCGCGAACGGCCCACGCTGCCGGCCGTGCGGGCCCCTGATCCTCGTGGTCGCAGCCAGCCCCCCTTCGCACCGGAGCTAGGCTCGGGTGCCGGCACGCGACGGCCGCGCATCGCCCGGACGGAGTCACGGTGGGTCTGCTCGATGGCATCCGCGTGCTCGACCTGTCACGCGTGCTGGCGGGTCCCTACGCGGGGCAGCTGCTGGCGGACATGGGCGCCGACGTCGTCAAGATCGAGCCGCCGGAGGGCGACCCCGCTCGCGGGATCGGGCCGCACGCCGAGGGGCGCTCGCTGTACTTCAGCGCCCTGAACAGCAACAAGCGCGGGATCGTGCTCGACCTGTCCACGGACGCCGGCCAGGAGGCCTTCAACGCGCTGCTGGCCGACGCGGACATCCTGCTGGAGAACCTGCGGCCCGCGGCGGCGCGCCGGCTGGGACTGGAGCCGGCCAGCCTGCTGGAGCGCCGGCCGGAGCTGGTCGTGGTCTCCATCAGCGGCTACGCCCGCGACAGCGCCTGGTCCGAGGTGCCGGCGCTCGACCTGACCGCCCAGGCCGAGACCGGGATCATGTCGGTCACCGGCGAGCCTGGCCGTGTCCCGGTGCGCGCCGGGGTGCCGGTCGGGGACCTCGCGGCCGGGATGTGGGCGGCGATGGCGGCGCTGGCCGGCACCGTGGATCGGCTGCGGACCGGTCGCGGCCGGGCCATCGAGGTGCCGCTCATCGACGCGACCCTGACGCTCACCTCCTACGTCGCCGCCGCGGCGGCACACACGGGCGTGGACCCGCCACCGGTCGGCTCCGGTCACCACTCGGTCGCGCCGTACCGGGCGTACCCGGCAGCCGATGGTTGGGTCGCGATCGCGGTGATCGGGGACCGGTTCTGGCCGGCGCTGGCCGCAGCGCTCGAGCTCGACGAGACCGGCCTCGATGGGCTCGATCTGACCCGCAACGTCGCCCGCCACGAGCACCGCGAGGCGGTGGACGGGGCGGTGGTCACCGCCCTGTCACGGCTGACGGTCGAGCAGGTGTGCGCACGGTTGACCGCTGCGGCAGTGCCCCACGCGCCGGTCAACGGCATGGTCGATGCGCTGGCCACCCCCTACGTGGCCGAGCGGGGTCTGGTCGCCGAGGTGGCGACGCCCGAGGGCAGCTACCGGACGGTCCGCGGGCCGCTCAACGACGGTAGGCCGCTACGGCCGGCGCCGGGGCTCGGCGAGCACACCGCCGAGGTGCTGCGTGAGGTACTGCCCGCCGACACTCCGCTGCTGGCCGAACTGCAGCCGGTAGTCGGTACTGACGGACCGTTGGCTGACGCGGGTCCTGAGTCCTGACACGGCGGGAGCCGGGCCCGAAGGCCCGGCTCCCACTTTTACTGTATTCGATGCGATTCCGCCTACTTGACGATCACCGTGTCGATCACGTGGATCACGCCGTTGGCGGTCTGGATGTTCGTCGCCACGAGCTTGGGCGCGATGTCCGCTTCCACGCTCAACGGACCACCCAACGCTGGCAGCGTGGTCGAGTTCAGCACGCGGCCTTCGACGTAACGGCCGGAGACGATGTGGTCAGCGAGGATGTCGAACAGCGGCAACTCAGCATCGCAGATGTTGCCAGGATTCAGCCCAAGCTCGGCGAAGGCGTCGTCCGTTGGAGCGAAGACCGTGAGGTTCGACCGTGGGGTGGACGCGGCAGCAAGGAGTACCTCGTTGCCATCGCAGGTCAGTGCTGTGACCAGGGTGTCGAAGATGCCAGCTTCGATAGCGGTGCTCGCGATGGTGGGCGGCCCTACGCGGTTGGGACCGTCGGACGGCGGGCCGCCCTTGGCGAAGGCCGGAGCTGCGGCGACCAGCATGAGGCTGAACGCCATGATGACGATGAACGTGCGACGCATATGCATCCCCTGTAGGAGTGTGTTCGGATAGACCCGTTCCCCCGGGTCCAAGCAGTCTTCGTAGCAGCGACGGTGACGGTTCGGGCGACTTCCGCCACCGGGCGTTACAGCCTGTGAGTGCGGGCCCTGGCGCACGTCTCGAGCAGCTCACCGATCCGGTCCTGGGCGGACCACGGTGGCGGACCACGGGGGCGGTCCGTGCGCAGGGAGGAGGTCGGCGCTGTTCGTCGGTTCCGGCCGCCCGCTCGAGGCAACGGCAGCGCCCGTTCGTCGGTGTCGGCCCACCACCTCGGTACCTCGACATCACTAGTTTCGAGTCATCGATGGATCAAGGAGGCTCCATATGGCGGAGCAGGCCAGGGAACAGGTCGATGTCGTCGCGCTGGCGCGCCAGAGCGATGACTTCCGACGCGTGGTGATCACCGGCGACAACACCCAGGTCGTGGTGATGACGATCCAGCCCGGCGAGGAGATCGGCGCAGAGACTCACGAGGGCCACGACCAAGTGCTGTTCTTCGTCGACGGTGAGGGCGAGGCGGTGCTCGACGGTGAGAGTTCCACGGTGAGCGCCGGTGACCTATCGTTCGTCCACGCCGGTGTGCACCACAATTTCATCAACACCGGCTCCGAGCCCCTACGGATCGTCACCGCCTACTCGCCGCCGGAGCACGACCCGGGCACCGTCCACGTCGACAAGGCCGAGGCCGAAGCTGCGGAGGCCGAGCACTGAGCCCGCGAGTCCACGGCCGCGACTGACACAGGGAGACCGTGATGGTCGACGTCGTCTACCGCTTCGGTGACGACGGCGCCGGCAACGGTTCACGACCGTCCAGCGCCGCTGAGGCACGGTTGCTACTCGAGCGGGGCAACGACCACTTCTCCCGGCTGTTCGATCCCGCGGCCGCCGGCGCGGAACCCGAGGTCGTGTCGGTGGCCGCCGGGATCATGGCGCCAGCCCCCGAGCGGGGAGCGGTCCAGCAACACGAGCCCTTCGCGGCGATCATCGGTTGCGCCGACGCCCGGGTGCCGATCGAACTGCTCTTCGGGCGCACGATCAACGACCTGTTCGTCCTCCGCGTCGCCGGCAACGTGCTGGGAACCGTGGTGATCGGCAGCCTCGACTACGCGATCCGGAACCTGCCGACCGTACGGTCGGTCGTGGTGCTCGGACACACGAGTTGTGGAGCCGTCACGGCAGCCGCCGGCGCCTACATGGACCCGGCGACCTACCTGAGCCTGTCGGCAGAGCACCAGCTCCGCGCGATCGTGGACCAGCTGTTCCCCGCGGTACGGCTCAGCCACTCCGCCATGCTGCGGGCATGGGGCGACGAGGCACCCGACCTGGAAGGCTTCGTCCCGGCCCTGGTGGAGACCACCGTCGCCGTCAACGCCGCGATCATGGCGTCCTCGTTGCGCAGCGAGCTCGCCCGCTACGGCTCGGACGACATCGCTCCTACCTTCGGGGTCTACGACCTCCAGACCCACCAGGTCGGGGTGCCGGCCGCCGATGGCCACGGCCGGTTCCGGGCTGGCCTGTTCGCACCGCCGCACGATGCCCAGGGGTTCCGGGACCTCGCGACAGCGGTCGCGGAGGGGCCTGCGGTCGCCGCCTTGCTGCAGGATCAGACGCGCCGGTGAGGGGCAGAGCTTTCGGTCGGTAATCCGATACCGGTAGCGTGGTTCTCATGACTACCGAGTTCCTCGCCGCCATCGCCCCTGGTGTCCCGCTGCTGGCCGCGATGGTCCTCCTCGACCACCGACCACCACCACGGGTGGCCACCCGCATCGCGCTGGGTGCTGCTGTCACGGCTGCCGCTGCTGCGCTCCTGCTCCTCCTGCTCGTGCCTGCGGGTGGCACACCGGTGTGGAACGGCCTGCTCTTCGTCGCCCGTCCGGGGCTGCTGATCGCGCTCCTCGCAGCGACGATCGCCGCACTCGTCATCGCCTACGCGGGGCGCGCGCTCGCAGGTGACGGTGCTGAGCGGCGCTTCGCGCGACTGGCCGTGCTGCTCACCGCGGGGACGATCACGATGGCCTTGGCCGGCAACCTCGCCGTGTTGGTCGTCGCCTGGGTCGTCGTCGGGCAGGCCCTCGTCGGCCTGCTCGCGCACCGTGACACCGCGGCCAGCCGGTATGCGGTCCGTCAGACCCGTCGGGCGCTGATGGTGGGTGACGGCGCGTTGGTGCTGGCGCTCGCGGTGACCCTGGCGAGCATCGGGAGCTGGTCGCTGCACGGTGATCCGGGGGCGTCGGTCGCGCAGCTGGCGGCGACGTCCGTTCCCGGTGTCGGGGCGATCAGGTTGCTGGACGTGGTCGCACTCCTGGTCGTGGTAGCGGCGATCTCGCGCTCGGCGCTGGTTCCGCTACACCGCTGGCTGCCGACGACGCTCGCGGCACCGACACCGGTCTCCGCCCTGCTCCACGCGGGTGTCGTCAACGGCGCGGGGGTGCTCCTGCTGGCGATGGCGCCGGTGTTCGGGGCCGCACCGGCAGCCACGGCGCTGGCCTTCGCCGCTGGGGTCGCCACCGCCCTGCTCGCCATGGGGGTGATGCTCGTGCGCACCGACGTCAAGGGCGGTCTCGCCTGGTCCACTGCCGGGCAGATGGGCTTCATGGTGGTCCAGTTGGCCATCGGGGCGTACGGGGCAGCGTTGTTCCACCTGGTCGGCCATGGCCTCTACAAGGCTGCGGCGTTCCTGGGAGCCGGGGGCGCCATCGGCTCCCACGCGCAGGCTCGGCACGACCCGCGCGCCGCCGTCGCGCCGTCCCTGGTCACGCGCCGGCTCGCCGTCGTCGTCCTTCCGACCGTGGGTGTCGCACTGGTCTGGTGGGGGCTCACCCCCGGTTTCTCGCCGGCGAAGACGTTGCTCGTCATGGTCATCGCCTGGTTGCTGGCGGGACACCTGGTCGCGGGTTGGCTGCGTATCGCTCCGCTCGGGGTTGCAGGCAGCCTGGCCGCTGCCGCGGTCGGTGTCCCGGTGATCGCCGGCGGCTACCTCGGTGCCCTGATCGGCTTCGAACGGTTCGTCGATCCGGCGTTGCCACGGGTCGGCGATGCGATGATCGGTGTGGTCCCGCTCGCCATCGTCCTCGGTACGGCCGGTGCCGTCGGGCTCCTGCTCGCCGTCCTGCCCGAGACCTCAACGTTGCGCGTGCGCGCGCATGCGATGTTGACCGGTGTGGGCATCCGCCCGGTCCCGCTCGCCGCTACGGCATCGTCGGGACCAGGGACCACGCGGATCGGCGGAGCGCCGGCTGGCACCGTCGACCGCACCCGCCAGCCCACAGCCGAACGCGTGCCGTCCGGTTCCCGCACCTCCAACGTCCTCGCCTCGGAGTTGGTCCGATGACCGTGCCACCCACGGCTCCAGCGGCCCACGGCCCGTCGGCCCGCGTGCTCCGCCTCCACGCCGATGTCCGCGAGGCTGCCGAGCTGGTCGCACCCGTGTGGCCGCTCGACCGCTTCGTCGCCGTCAATCCGCTGGGAGGGCTCACCCACCTCCCCTTCGAGGAGGCCTGCGCCGAGGCCCGGCGCTGGCGCGGTGTCCGGACCCACCTGGACCTGGCGACGGCCCGGAGCCTGGCTCGTCGTGCCGGGGTCGGCGACGACGATCTGCGTGCCGCGCTCGCCGCGACGGTGCCGGAGCTGTCCGACCTTCCCGGGGTGACCGTCGACGAGCGCTCGGTGACCGCGACCGACCTCGCGCTGGCCGATCTGATCCACGGACCGCAGACGCCGTCGCTGGCACCGCTGACGTCCTTGGGGGGCCGTGTCACGGAACCCGTCCCGGAAGTCACCCGGCACGCCATCGACGAGCTGGTGGCTGCCTGGTGTGCCACGTTCATCGACGACCACACCGCGACGTGGGCCATGTCCGGGCGCGACGAGGGCCTCCACCGCGCCTGGCGCCGTGCGCTGCCGCACGACCCGCGAGCACGACGCCTCCTCGGGCGCCGGGCGGTCAGGTGGATCGATCGGTTGCCGGTCGACCCCGCCGATGCGCTCGACCTGGTCCTCACCACCGCCGGGATCACGGACGACGATCGTGTCCGTGAGCTCCGGCTGCAACTCGTGCGGCTGCCGGGGTGGGCGGGCCACGCCCGCTGGTACGACGAGTGGGCGCCGGTTGGTCATCCGGGTCCCCGGCTCCGGCTCCTCGACCTGGCCGCCGTGCGTACGAGCCTGGAGGTGGCCGCACTGCTGCATCCCTCGCGCGGCCCGGAGCGCGAACCGCTCTCGGTGACCGTTCGGCCCGTGGACGACGGTGCTCGGCAGCAGGCGGAGGAGGCGGCATCCCGGGCCGCGTTGACCGAGCGTGCCAGCGCGGTCTGCCAGCACCTCGGCATCGAGCCGGACGAGGAGCTGCTCACCCGGGTCCGCGACGCGCTCAGCCCGCTGCACGGCACCGCTCGTGAGGCGGTGTGGTTGACCGCGCACGAACGACGGTGGCGCGACGACCTGCTCGAACGGATCGCGTCGGCACCGGTGCCGCCGGTCGATGCTCTGCCGTCGGTGCAGGTGCTGTGCTGCATCGACGTCCGCAGCGAGGGACTACGACGCCAGCTCGAGACCATCACCGGCTACGAGACC
>CAYXJD010000060.1:6188-14229 GCA_964465225.1 uncultured Actinomycetota bacterium | reverse complement strand
TGATGATCTGTCGCTCATCGCTGTTCGCCACGGAAGCCTCCTGGGGGCCACTCGGCGGTGGGCGGCGGGGCGGGAGGAGGGTGCTGGGGGCCCTGGACCGCGCCGGGGACGCAACCGTAACCGGTACGCAGGGTCTGCGCCGGGGTACGACCGGTACCGTTGCGCCCGTGCATCGTTCGATCCTCGTACTGCTGTCGACCGTGGTGATGGCCGCGGTCGCCACCGGCTGCGCAGACGCCGAACAGCAGGTGCGCAGGCTCCAGCAGGCCCCGGAGCAGGCAGAGGAACTGACCGACCGGGCGCGCTTGTGCCTCGCCGTGATCCGGGCCACGACGGCCATCGAGTCCGGCTCGCCGACGACCGCCCGGGAGGCGGCGGAGGAGGTCCTGGCCCAGGTACCCGACGAACTGGCCACCGAGGCCCGCGAGATGGTCGACGAACTGCAGCGCGTCCTGGCCGACGACGGCACCGACCTACGTGATCCCGCGCTGCAGGAAGCGGCCGAACGGCTGCGCGGGCGCGCCGAGCAGCGCTGCTGATCCCTGCGCGGCCGGGTCGCGGTCGCCACCTCGGACCGCCGAGGTCGCGACGGCTACCGTGACGTCAGCGGCGATCAGGCTCCAGACCAGGAGGTCAGCGGTGGCTCGCAACGCCAGCAGCAAGCCGGTGACGCCCGATCAACGGGTCCGTGACCTGCGCAAGGAGTTCCGGTCGTTCGACAGCGAGGAGCCCGGGCCGGACCGGGCAGCGCGCCTGGCAGGCTTCACGCGGGCCGCCCACCTCGAACGTCAGCTCAACATGGCGATGCATACCGCGACGCTCTGCCTCGAGGAGGACCCCGACGCCCCCGCGCTCCTGCTAGCCGCCTACGCCGCCGACGACGGCGACGCGGAAGCGCGCCTGGCCGCCCTGAGCGATCTGCACGATCTCGCGCGCTACCTGGACCGGCCGGACGTCGGGGAGGTCTCCATGTCGCTGCTGCGCGAGGGAGCCCTCGACTGGGTCCTGGCCGCAGACGAGGGAGAGCGGCGCTACCGGCTGCGCACGGTCCAGTCGCTGACCTCGGCCGCCATCACCGATGGGATCCGCGACGAGCTCGATCGTCGGCGCGCCTGACCGACACGTGACCTCCGAGACCCCTGCCCTGCCGATCGACATCGACGACATCGCCCGTGCGGCGGTCCGTCTCGACGGGGTGGCCCACCGCACGCCGGTCCTGACCTCGCGGCGGCTGGACGACGCCACCTCGGCGTCGGTGTACCTCAAGGCCGAACACCTCCAGCGGGTCGGCGCCTTCAAGTTCCGGGGCGGCTACAACGCCGTGGCCGCACTCCCACGCGAGGTCCGGGCCCGCGGCGTGGTGGCCTTCTCGTCCGGGAACCACGCCCAGGCGATCGCGCTCGCGAGCGCCCTGCACGGGGTGTCCGCAACGATCGTGATGCCGAGCGATGCTCCTGCGGTCAAGCTGGATGCCACCCGTGGCTACGGCGCCGAGGTCGTCACCTACGACCGCTACCGCGACGACCGCGCCGAGATCGGCCGACACCTCGCCGCGGAGCGTGGAGCCACGGTCATCCCACCCTTCGACCACCCGGACGTGATGGCCGGGCAGGGCACCGTCGGGCGGGAGTTCGCCGAGCAGGTGCCGGACCTGGACCTCCTGCTCGTCCCGGTCGGGGGTGGGGGCCTGTTGTCGGGCTGCGCCGTGGCGGTCACCGCAGCGCTCGGCGAGGTGGAGATCGTCGGGGTGGAACCCGCGGACCGGCCTGCCGCGCGTGCGGCCATGGCAGCCGGGGAGGTCACCGAGGTGGAGATCCCCCGGACGATCCTGGACGGCCAGCAGACCACGCACGTCGGAACCCGCCCCCTGGCGGTGCTGGACGCGCTGGTCGATCGCATCGTCGGCGTCACCGACGAGGAGGTGCTGGCGGCGATCCGGCGACTGGCACTGACGACGAAGCAGGTGGTGGAGCCCTCAGGCGCGGCCGGTCTGGCGGCCGCGCTGAGCGGTCGGGTCGCGATCGCGGGGCGCCGGGTCGGCATCGTGCTGTCGGGGGGGAACATCACCCCCGAGGTGCTGACCCGAGCCCTCAGGGTCACGAACTGAGACGCGTGCAGCCGGGCGAGCTGGCCGACGCGTCGTCAACTGGCGTGCGCGAGCCGACGGGAGCCGGACCAGGCGGCGCGAGCCGAGGCGTAGGCGACCGCTGCCGCGTGATCGTCGCCCTCCTCGAGGGCGTCCACGGCTCGCCAGAGTTGCGCGCAGGTGCTGTCACGCTTGAGCGCGGCGGCCCCCCGGAGCCGGCCGGCGCTCCCGTGATCGAGCTCGAGGAGGGCCACCGGCTCGAAGGCGTCCAACCAGGCGCCCAGTTCGACCAGCTCGAGCAGTACCTCGTCGGCATCGATGAGAACGGTGCGCACGACGTCGATGACCCGCTCCACACGATGCCCCGCCTTGCCCGCCGTCGTCAGGTGCACCAGCCTGGGGCCGCGCCCTTCGGGCGCGTTGGTGAAGCGCTGCTCGGCGGGACCGAAGGCCAGGAACCACGGCAGTGGGGCGGCGAAAGGCTGCTCACGGACAGGTGCGACCCCGCCGGCCGGACGGTGCAGCCGCTCGCGTCGCGGCGTGTCCGGCACGACCGCGGGCAGGACAGCCGGCGGCACCTGCTCGGCGAAGGCCTCGAACGCCATGGCGGCCCGCAGCTCCAGCCGGAGCGGGCAGACCATGACCTGATCGGCGACCCGTCGGACCTGCACCGATCCCGGCGCCGGGGGTGGTGCCCCACTGCGCAGACCGGCGATGCTCCATGCCGCCTCGAGGTCCGCCGCCTGCGACCGCGACAGCCCGTCACCGCGATCGAGCACGGCCCGGATCGCTTCGCGTTCGTCGACCGCGAACGCCTCGAGCGGCGAGAACACCTTGAGCTGGGCACGAGGGACGAGCATGACCACGACGCTAGTGCGACCTCGACCCGCTGCGCAGACGGCCATCCGCTCCCCCGGTGCCGCCGTGAGTGCTCGCGCTAGGGTCGGTTCCAGGCCGCTGCGACCCAGTGGCTCCCGCCCCAGCGACGACCCGGGCCACCCCCGGTGACAGGACCAGCCATGCCCGGGCCGTTCGCACGCTTCGAGGGACACGAGCAGGTCGTGCTCGGCAACGACGACGCCTCGGGGCTGCGCTGCATCATCGCGATCCACTCGACCGCACTGGGTCCGAGTCTCGGCGGGACGCGCTTCTGGCCCTACGAGGATGACGACGCCGCGCTCGCCGACGTCCTGCGGCTGTCACGCGCGATGACCCTCAAGTCCGCCTGCGCCGGGCTCGATCACGGCGGCGGGAAGGCCGTGATCATCGGGGATCCGTCCGAGGTGCGTTCCGAAGCGCTCCTCAGGGCGTATGGGCGCATGATCGCCAGCCTCGGTGGACGCTACGTCACCGCCTGCGACATCGGGACGACCCCGGAGGACATGGCCGTGATCAAGCGGGAGACCCGCTGGGCCACCGGGGCCGATCCCGTCGAGGGTGGGTCCGGGGACTCCGGCATCCTCACCGCCACCGGGATCCATCTCGCCATGCGGGCCGCTGCCGAGGCCGTGTTCGGCAGCCCGGACCTCGATGGCCGGCACATCGCCGTGCAGGGACTCGGGAAGGTCGGTCGCCGCCTGGTGGCGCACCTGGTCGCCGAGGGCGCGAAGGTCAGCGTCGCCGACGTCGCCGAAGCGGCGGTCGAGCAGGTCGCCGACCTGTCCGGCGTGGAGGTCGTCAGCGTGGACGACATCCTGGCCGTGGACGCCGACATCGTCTCACCGAACGCGCTCGGCGGGGTGTGGCACGCCGAGAGCATCGCGGCACTGAAGGCTCGGATCGTCTGCGGTGGTGCGAACAACCAACTGGTATCCGAAGCCGACGGGGAGCACCTGCACGAGCGGGGGGTGCTCTACGCCCCCGACTACGTCGTGAACGCGGGAGGGGTGATCAACGTCGCCGACGAACTGCATCCGGCAGGTCACTCGCCGGATCGGGCCCGACGTCGCGCCGAGGTGATCCCTGAGACCCTGACCCGCATCATCGAGGTCGCACGCCGCGAGGGCATCAGCACCGAGCGGGCTGCGGTCCGGGTCGCTGAGCGCCGGATCGCGGCCATCGGCGACGTGGCGAGGTTCCACCTCCCCACGGGTTGACGCCGGCGGACCGGGCGGGCCGGTGACCGTGGGCGCCGCGTGACGCTCGCCGCCTCGGGCGGCCAGGGTCACGAGACCGCCGGGGCCTCCGTCCGATCGGCCGTCGACCCGATCTGTGGGCCACGAACGCCGGGAAGCCGGAAGCGGACCTGGGCCATCCCCGACCGGTCGCGCAGGGCCACCTCGCCACCGAGCGCCTCGGCCAACTCGCGGACCGAGGGTGCGCCGGGGGCGTCGGCCGGGGAGGCTTCCAGCAGGTGTGCGGGGACCGGTTCCCCGGCGTGTGCGATCACCACCTCCCAGTCCGATCCGACGGGCAGGACCTCGATCGCCACGTTCCCGTCCGGTGGGATGGACAGGTCGATGCTCCGCAGCACCTGCTCCAGGAGCCGACGCAGCAGCGGACGGTCGACAGGTGTGAGAGCTCGTGAGCGAGCCAGAAGCGCGACCCGACGTTCGGCCCGCCAGCCGGCAGCCATGACGGCGACGACCTCACGGACCACCTCGGACAGGTCAACGGTCGTTGCCGGTCCCTCCTCCGGCGGCGGCGCCGTCATCGTGGACGAGGCCCGGTGCACGCCCGTTCCCTCGTCGGGGTGACCGCTGCGCCCGAGCGCCGATGCCGCGTGCGGGGCGAGCCGCTCGAGCAGGCGCTGTTCTGCGAGCGAGAACGCGTCGTTGTCCGTGGCGCGCTCCAGCACGAGCACGCCCACCACCTCGGCGCCGGCCCGCAGTGGGACGGCGAGCCGGGAGGGTGCCCCCTCCTCCTCGAGGGCCGTCTCGTGCCCGCCTCGCAGCGCGACACCTCGAGCGAGTGCGCGGGCGGCCAGCCGGTGCCCAGCGGCGCTCACGGCAGCCGCGTCGTCGCTGGCATGGGCTCCCGTCATCGACACCCGGAGGTCATCGGCGGCGGCCACGAGGACGGCACCGGACACCGCCGGGACCAGTCCGCGGGCCCCAGCCAGGATGCACGCGACGACCTCGGACAGCGTCGTGGCTCCCGCCAGCCGACGTGCCTCGACATCGACGGCTTCGAGTTGCTCGAGGTCAGCCGCCAGGGTCCGGCGCTGCTGGTCCTCCGAGGCCGCGACCCGTGCGAGCCGCTCGGCACGGCGCGAGGCCGACATCACCTCGATGGCGTAGAGGACGACGATGACGCCCAGCACGATGGCGACGACCGTGAGCGGGTCGTCACCGAGCACCGGCGCGCCGATCAGCGCGAGGAGGAGGACCACACCGGCGGTGAGGGCCGCACCGACCGCCACCCACCGCATCCGGCGTGCCCGATCGAGTTCCTCCATCGTCCAGGAGCGCATCGCGCCCTGGGTCGTCGCGGCCCCCGGCCCAGGTGGCGTCCTCGACGACATCGATCACCTCCTGCCGGGTCGGGTGCTCATCATCCCACGCGTGAGCGGAGGCGGCCACGAGCCCACCGCGAGGGTCCGGCAGACCGTGCCCCTCCACGGTGGTGAGGAGCCTAGGTCACACGCGGTGGTCACGACGGGCCCACAGCTCACCCGGCACGGTCACGTGTCGACGATGAGTTCGCAGACCGCCTGCACCGGCAGGTACAGGACCCCGTGGTCCTCGGCGTCGACGCGGAAGGTGAGCACGTCCTCACCAAGAGCGGTCACCTGCCCGGTCAGGAGCTCGTCCACACCATCGAGGCCCAGCACGAGCCTCCTCGACTCTTCTGCGCATCGCTCGATGATCTCGGCCAGGGTGCGTCCCTCGGACCGCTCCCGGTCACCGGTGGCCGGCGGCGCCGCGGTGCCGGGTTCCGGGCGCACGCTTCTGAGCGCCGAGAGCGACAGCAGGGCGACCTGCCGGCTCGGCGTCCGGACGGCAACGTGATCACGGCCGAGTGCGACCGGGGCTCCCCGATAGGTGCGCTTCCCGGCCAGCCGTACGACCACCGGGGACCGGCGCTCGACGAGATCCGCGAGGGTGCCCACCCAGGTGGCGACCTCACTGGCACGCAGCAACCGTGACCGCCGCTCGCTCCGGGCGCTGATCTCCTCGGCGAGGCGGGCGTCGTCCCCGAGCTCGAGGTACCGGTCACGGTCCGGCGGCCAGCTCACGGTGCCGCCGGTTGCGGCAGGAGCAACTTCTGACCCGGCAGGATCAGGTCGGGATCATCCCGATCGGGGAGCCGATCCCGGTTGGCCTCGATCAGTTCCCGCCAGTAGGGCACGAGCTCCGCGTCGGTGGGTGACCGGCCGATGGCGAGCTCGAGCCGCTGGCTCGCGATCCGCCACAGCGATTCGCCCGACCGCACGGTGTGCGAGGTCCGCCCGGTGGCGGCATCGCGGAGCAACACGCTGGGCACCCCGGCGTCCTCCTCCCCGGTCGGCACCTCGGACGGGCTCGCGGCGCCCTCCCCCGCCGCCGGGGCATCCGGGTCGCGCGGGCCGGGGGCAGCTGCGATCCGCCACGGCAACAGCAACGGCTCGTCCGATGGTGGTGGCGGGAGACCCCGCAGGGTCACCTCCGGCAGGTCGCCGTACCGCTCCTGCGCCGGGCGGGCGGTCCCGAGGCCCCTCCAGGGAGGGATCGGAGCTCGGGCCGTGGCTTCGAAGGGGAGTGGGCCGTGCGCGGCGTCGACCGGCGCACCGTCACCGTCCCTGCCAGCGGCGATCTGGCCCACCGAGGTCGCCGGCACGGCCAGGCTCGGAGCCGCACTGGCGGTGATCATCGTCGTCGCCAGCGCCACCCCGAGCGTCTGCTGGAGCAGCCGACGCACGATCGGCAACGTCACGGCGTCGGCCAGCCGCACGAACCTGGCCGCCCGCAGCAACCGTGCGACGGTGCCGATGCTCGTGACCCCGACCAGGTACCAGCACAGCCCCAGGACGACCAGGCGGAGCAGGGCCATGGTCCCGGTCAACGCATCACGGCCCGCGATCCACGGACCCCAGTCGGACGGATCGAGCGGCGGCGGGGCCAGGTTCCCGGCACCGAGCGCGTGGAACAGCGCCGTCCCGAGCAGCAGCGCGGCACACCACGTGCCGAAACCGAGGATCCACCGATGCACCGTTGCCTCCCTGCATCTTCCATGCATACCATACCCTCTCACGCAACGCCGTCCAGTCCGACTCCCGCGGATGGACGGGTGGACCGGACGGATGACGCCGTGGAGGGATCGTCGGGCGGGCAGCGGGCGGAGCTCGAGGTACCGGGCTACCACCTGCGGGGGTGCCTGGCGCGCACCGCTTCCACCTCGGTGCACCGGGCGGAAGCGGTCGGGCATCCCGGGCGCCTGCTGGCCGTCAAGCACCTGCGGGTCCGACCCCGACCGGCGACGCTCGCCCGTATCCGACAGGTCGCCGCGGTCCTCGCTGGGTTCGACCATCCCGGCCTGCTGCCCCTGCTCGACATCGTCGACACCGGCTCGGGGATCGCCCTCGTCATGCCGCTCGCCCCGGGGGGCTCGCTGGCACGGGTGATCGGCCGGGCACCGACGGGGCTCCCACCGGTGACGGTCGCGGAGATCGGCACGACGATCGCCGATGGTCTCGCGCTCGTCCACGAGCACGGCCTCGTCCACGGCTCCATCACGGCGGGGAGCGTGTTGTTCGACGCGCGGGGCCGTCCCCTGCTCGCCGGCACCGGTACGGCCCTGCTGCAGTCAGATGGTGGGCGTGGTGCCCCCTCGAGCGCCGACCGGTCCCAGCGGTCTCCGGCGCGAGACGCTGCTGGTGACCTGCGTGCGCTCGGGTCGGTGCTGACCGCAGCGCTCACCGGAACGCCAGCGGATCACGGTGGACTGCCGCTGGACGGTCCCGCCCCACGGCAGGAGGTTCCCGCAGAGCTCACCGAGGCGATCGAGCGCGCGTCGGCAGCTGGGTCCGCCGGTCAC
>CAYXJD010000060.1:0-6088 GCA_964465225.1 uncultured Actinomycetota bacterium | reverse complement strand
TGGGACCCGATGCCCACCGCTGCCTCCTGGACGGCAGCGTCGCTCCAGGCACCCGCCCGACCACCATCCGGCCAGGTCGCGGCAGCAGCACCGCCGACGGTCGCGGCAGCAGCACCGCCGACGGTCCCGGCAGCAGCACCCCCGACGGTCCCGGCAGCAGCACCGCCCACGGTGACGAGCACACGCCCCTTGGCCGCCCTCGCGGGGGCCGAGGGACCCGCGTTGCGCTGGCCGCAGCAGCGGGCCTGGTCCTGCTGCTGCCCCTGGCGCTCGTCCTGACCTCGGGAGCCGATCGCGCGATGGTCCTTGCACCCGGTGCGCCGATGTCACCCACCCCGCCAGGCTCCTCGGAGCCGAGGGCGACGGGACCGGATCCGGGCTCGCGGCCACGCGAGGCACCTGCTCCGGCTGCCGCGGACACCATGCCGGTGCCGCGGCGGCCGCCGCCGGTGTGCCGCGGCGTCAGCATGCCTGAGGGCGACGGCGCCGTCCTGCTCGCCGACCTCGATGGCCACGGCTGCAGCACGCCGGTGCGATGGAACGGGCGACAGCTGGCAGCGGCCACGGCCCGGGCCGAGCCCCGCCGCTGGGAACTGCTCGCCGACCCCGGCGACCAACTGCTCTTCGGCGATCTCAGCTGTGACGACCGTGACACCCCGGTCCTCTACCGCCCCAGGACCGGCGAGGTGTTCGTGTTCGAGGACCTGGTGGCGCCTGGCGAGGAGGTCACGGTCACCGGGCAACCCTCCGGAAGCGTCGGTGGTCGAGCCAGGATCGTCACCGACAGCGCCGGTTGCGATCTCGTCGAGGTCGAGCAGCAGGGATGATCGGCCGGTGACGTGTCGGCACGCCGATCGAGCATGAGCGGCGCTGCCGATCCGACACTCAGCGGTAGCGATCGAGCCAGCGACGGTCGATCCGACGCTTGAGGGCGAGCGCCCCACGTCCTCGCCAGACCAGGGGGGCGCGCACGGCGAGCGCGTCAGCATCACCGAGCTCGAGCACCTGCAGCGAGCGCCGCTGGGGCGCGAAGGTGGGCTGCGGTTGGCCGGTGTGGAAGGCACGCAGCCCGTCCACGAGCACCGGAGCCGCACGGACCCCGTACACACCGAGCGCGGGCAGTGGACGCGGCAGGAAGTGGGCGCCGTCGCCGACGGCGAACACCTCCGGGTGGTCGGGGTGTTGCAGGGTGGCCAGCGTCGGCACCCCGCGTGCGTCACCGAGGCCCAGGTCCGTGACCACCGGGGGAGCCACGAGCCCGGTCGCCAACACCACGACGTCCGCCGGCCGCCGCACACCCCCCACCTCGACGTGGCCGGGACCGACCTCGCCCACCGCCGTCCCGAGCACGGACCGCACCCCACGTTCGGCGAGGGCGCGCGCCGCCAGACGTCCAGCTCGCGCGGGCAGTCCGCCCAGCAGGTCCGGGCCGCGCCCGTACAGCACCACCTCGGCGGCCCGATCGAGCCGGACCGCGATCGTGGCCGCCAGCTCCACCCCGGTCGGCCCGGCGCCGACGACCGCCACGCGCGGGGGACGACCGAGCTCTGCGAGGCGCCCGAGCTGCGCCGCCAGGCCCTGCAGGCTGGCCAGCGGCTTGGTGACCGTCACCCGCGGTGCGACCACCAGTTGATCCGTGCGGCTCACGCTGCCGACGTTGAACGACACCGCGGTGTAGTGGTGCCAGGAACCGTCGTCGGCCCGGACCCGACGGGCGGGCAGGTCGATCGCGTCCACCTTCGCGTCGCGGTGGGCGACGCCGCACCTGGCGGCCAGCGCTGCGACGTCGATGCTGGCCTCCTGGGGTGCGAGCAGTCCGGCTGCCACCGGGGAGGCCAGCCCCGAGTAGTGGAAGGACCGCGGCGCGATGACCGTGATCCCGACGCCCTCGGCTCGTAGGGCCGCGGCCCGCCGGACCACCTCGAGGTGGGCATGGCCGGCGCCGACGAGCACGACGTGCCCGGTCGTCCCGCGGGCGCCACCGGACGTCCCCGTGACCCCGCCCGATGTCCCCGCGGCTCCGTCGGTCATCGCCGTGGCTCCGGCGCGACGACCCAGACCGACTCGGCTGGTAGCTCGACGGTCACCGGCGACCCGACACGGTGGCGGGCCAGGTCGGCGGTCGCCGTCTCGATCGTGAGCTCGTGGCCCTCGACGACGATCTCCGCCCGGGTCCGCGTGCCGAGGTAGCGGGTACTGACCAGGGTGCCCACGACCCGGCAGGTGTCCAGGACCGCCGGGGGCCCGCTGGCACCTGGCGGCAGGACGCGCAGCAGGTCGCGCCGCAGCACCACGTCGACCTCGCCGTCAGCCGCGACGCGGTCCGAGGCCGCGGCCGGGACGGGCAGCGCCCCGATGGCGGTGTGCACGAGCTGACCGTCACAGCGACCCGGCAGGAGCTCGGTGGCACCCATGAACCTGGCGACCGCGGCGGTGGCCGGACGCTCCATGACCTCACGCGGGGTGGCGTGCTGGTGGAGACGACCATCGAGGAGCACGGCGAGGTGGTCGCCGAAGACGATGGCTTCCTCCCGGTCGTGGGTGACCACGACGGTCGTCAGGGCTCGCTCGCGCTGCAGCGCCACGACCAGTTCCCGCAGCTCGTCGCGCAGGTGCGGATCGAGGCTCCCCAACGGCTCGTCGAGCAGGAGCACCTCGGGATCGAGGACCAGAGCCCGGGCGAGCGCGACCCGCTGTCGCTGCCCACCCGAGAGCTCTCCGGGGCGACGGTGTTCGAGCCCGGCCAGCCCGACCCGCTCCAGCATCGCCGCCGCCCGGTCGAGCCGTTCGCGACGGCTGACGCCGCGCATCCGGAGCCCGAACGCCACGTCCTCGACCGCCGTGAGGAAGGGGAACAGCCGCTGCTCCTGGAACACCAGCACGACCCCTCGCCGTTCGGGTGCCACGTCGGTGAGGTCGCGGGTGCCGAGGTGGACACGCCCACCGGTGGGCGACGTCAGGCCGGCGACGATGGCGAGCAGGGTGGACTTCCCGCAGCCCGACGGGCCGACGAGTGCGGTGATGCGCCCGGGTGTGACGTCGAGGTGGACGTCATCGAGCGCCACCACGTCGTCGTAGCGCTTGGTGACACCCTGCAGGTGGAGGCCGGCATGCGAGGTCTGGTCCTTCACCGGGCGCCTTTGGCCGTCGCCGCACCACGGCCGAGTACACGGGCCATGACCACGACCAGCACCAGCGCCGGCAGGGCGTGGACCAGGGCGGTGGCCGCCGTGACGGCGACGTCACCACCGGCAGCCGAGGCGAACAGCAGCATCGGCAGGGTCACGACCTGCCCGCCGCCGACGACCAGCGTCGTCGCGTACTGGCCCCAGGACACCAGGAACCCGAACAGGGCGGCGACCGCCAACCCCGGGGCAACGAGCGGACGGGTCACCGACCAGGCCACCTGCCACGGGCTGGCCCCGAGGGTGCGGGCCTGGGCCTCCAGCCCCAGATCGGCGTTGGCGAACACCCCGGCACTGAGGAGCACGACGTACGGCGTGGCCGGCACGAGGTGGACCAGCACCACCCCGGGGAGCGAGCCGGCGAGACCGAGCCGGAGGAAGGTCACGTGCAGGCCGATCGCCACGGCGATGCCCGGGACCAGCACCGGGAGCAGCAGCACCAGCTCCACGGCACGGCGGCCGCGGAACCCCCGCGTGGCGAGCACCCGACCTGCCGGGATCGCCACGAGCAGCGAGACCCCCGTGACCGCAACGGCCACCACGACGCTGTCGCGCAGCGCCGCCCACGTCCCCGCGCCCGGTCCCAGGACGAGCGCCCAGGCCCTGAGCGACCACGTCTGCGGGAGCAGTTGCGGATGGAAGTAGGCCTGCGAGAAGCTGGCGAGCACCAGCGGCAGGAACGGCAGCAGCAGCAGGGTGAGCAGCAGCACGGCCCACAGCGTCGGCCCGTACCGCCGCCGACCCTCCGTGTCCGCCGCACGAGCGGGGGCAGCGCCACCGCCCGATGCGAGGCCGGAGCCGGTGCCTCGGGCCGGCTGCGCACCTGCCGGTGGCCGGTCGGGACCCGGTGGGCTGGGCAGGAGCGGACGGGTGCCGAGCGCGCTCATGTGCCCACCTGCCGGATCGCACGACGGGCCAGCGCGGCGCCGGTCAGCACGACCGCGACGACGATGAGGGTGGTCAGCACCGCCAGCGCCATCGCCTCGGGACGACTGGCGAGGTCCACGTCGGTGTAGCGCTGGTGCGCGAGGACCGGCAGCACCGCCGGGTAGCTCGCTCCGAGCAGCAGGGGCACCTCGAAGGTGCCGAACGCGAAGGCGAACACGATGATCGCGGTCGAGAGCACCCCGGGGAGCAGCACCGGCAGGGTCACGTACCGGAACCGCTGCCAGGCGGTGGCTCCGAGGGTGGCGGCAGCGGCCTCGAGGTCGCGTCCCGTGTCACGCAGGATCGCGAGGGCGACCACGCCGACGAAGGGGACCTCCTTCCACACGTACTGGATGATCACCCCGAGGGCGTAGCGGTCGAACAGCAACGCCGGGAAGTCGGCCGGTGAGGCCGTCCACCCGAGGCTCGCGACCAACCGGGAGACGAACCCACTCTGTCCGAGCAGCAGCAGGACCGCCACGGCCCCGATGACGTGGGGGATCGGCAGGTTGAGCTGGAACAGTGCCGTCACGGTCCGCCGACCGATCACGACCCGGTGCAACACCAGCGCCGCAGCGATCCCGAGTACCACCGACAGCACCGTCGAGGTGACGGCCACGTGGGCCGTCAGTGCCACCGAGGGCCAGAACTCCGGATCGGCGAACAGACGCCGGTAGGCGGCCATGCTCGGACCCGAGGTCCCAACGGCTCCCACGCCGAGCGAACTGCGCAACGCCGACCACACGGCACCACCGAACAGGGCGCCCACGACCAACAGGGCCGGCGCGAGCCCCGCCCAGGTCCGCAGCCGCTCATCGCGCCGCCACCGCGCCCACCCGCGATCCCCACGCCGGCGACCGCCACGCCGTCGGTGAGGACGCCCGCGACCCGTCCACCGGTCGCCGGGCACCGGCGAGGGGGCCTCGGAGACGCGCAGGGGTGCAGCCGGAGGCGGCGGGGTGCTCGGTTTCACCCGTTCTGGCCCTGGCGGATCCGTCGGTCCCAGTCCGCCTCCAGCCGACCGGTCAGCTCCGCGCCGGGAGCGGAGGTGCGCACGCGCTCGAGTTCCTGCGGTGGGACCGCCTGCTCCCCGAGGCTGGCGCCGACGCGCTCCAACACCACACGCTGTTCGTCCTCGAGGAGATCCGGGGAGATCGCGATGCCGTCCCCCCAGCCGTTGGCCGGGTCGAGCTTGGCAGCCTGCAACTGCGGGTCGAGGACCATATCGGCGAAGACCATGGCGGCCGCAGGGTCACCGGCGTTGCCCGGGATGGCGAGGTAGTGGTGATCACCGATGGTGCCGGTGTCGAAGACGAATGGCCGGGCCGACGCCGGCAGCACCCCGGCCTCGATGTTGGCGCCGATGCCCGCGGGCAGCTGGGTGAAGGTCAGATCCACCTCGCCGTTGGCGAAGAGCCGGTCGAGATCGGCGACGTCGTTGGGGAAGGTCGCCCCCTCACGCCACAGCGAGGGGCCGAGGTCCTCGAGCAGGCCGAACAGTTCGTCGGCCACCTCGGTGTAGCGGTCCTCGTCGAAGCCGTCGACCCAGGCCTCAGGATCCCCGTCGAGCTCGTGGAACCACTGCGTCAGGAAGCGGGTGCCGTGGAAGGCCGGTGGTGCCGGGTAGGTGAAACGGCCGGGGTTGGACCGGATCCAGGTCTCGAGCTCGGCGTAGGACCGCGGCAGGTCGGTCACGTCCGTGCGAGCGGTGTCGGCCACGAACTGGAACTGCGCGCTCCCCCACGGCGAGGTGGTGAAGTTCACGGGTCGGCCGGCATCGAAGGACACGGCCGGGTCGTCCCAGTCGACCAGCTCGGCGTTCGGCAGGTGCTGCGCCCAACCGCTGGCCAGCAGCGCGTCGGCCTGGCGCATCGTGGCGAAGTTCTCCCCGTTGAGCCAGATGACGTCGAGGGCTCCGGCGCCGAGGAGTACCCCGTCGTCCACGTGTTCGGCCGCACCGAGGACGACGACCCGGT
>CAYXJD010000059.1:0-14523 GCA_964465225.1 uncultured Actinomycetota bacterium | reverse complement strand
CGCCGTCGCCGTGCGCAGCGTCATCCTGCTCGTCGGCGGCCCGTCCGCGGCCCGGACGGTGACGATCACGGTCCGTGGCTTCGGCGTCGAGCTCCATCACCCCGGCGTCGGCGATGGCGACCAGTACGGCGCGCCGCTGCTCGCGTGGAGCTACGACGGCCACGCGTGCCATCCGGGTCGGGCGCAGGTCAGAGGCCGACATGGATCATCTCCTCCTCGCCACCACCACGAGCTGCGAGCTCGAGCGCTCCCTCCACCCGGTGGGCGTCCGCGAGCAGGACCGCCACGACCCCGACCACGGCCTCAGGACCCGACGATGGCCGCTGCAGCAAACTGCGGCCCTCCGTGTCCAGGCGCCGCCACCAGCGGACCTCGGCCTCCCACAACCGGCTCGGATCGTCGAGATCCTCGAGCACCCACGCGGCGTCGTCCGGGAGACGCTCGGCCAACTGCTCCAGCTCGTCGGCGTCACTCCACCCGACCCCCAGGCAGGCGATCCGGTGGGGCGGCCCCCCGGCGAGCGTCCGGGCACCGACCAGCAGATCGCGGGCCGCAACCAGCGCGCCGTAGCCGGCTGCCAGACGTACCGCGGGTTCCGCTGCTTCGGCGACGCGGTCGACCCACGCCAACCGCGTCCAGGTCACCATGGTGGGAAGATCGTCACCACCGGGGTCGCGCCACTCGGAGTCGGCGAGGGTGTCACGGACCGCGGCGTAGGAATCGGTGGTCCGGAGCCGGGACCAGGCGGTATCGAGTCGGCCGAGCTCGTAGGGCTCCTGTCGCGCCGCTGCAGCGAGGCCTGCCAGGTGGTTCTCGAGGTTCGCGAGCTCCCACCAGCCGGCCAGCGTGCGCACGAGCTCCCCGCCGGCCGGCGGCAGCCAACCAGCGAGGATCCGGAGGTGCCACAGCGGCGTGGCCCCGGCCGCCCACTGCGCCGCCGTCAGCGTCGAGCCCGGCTCGAGGTCGTGGTCGTACGGTCCTCGCCCCAGCTCATCGAGCGCCTCGTCCAACGAGGACAGACGGGCGATCGCCCGGGCCCCGTCACGGCCGAGGCGGTCACGTGCGAGCAGGCGGGCACGCACCGCGCCGGCGTTCCAAGCGATGCCGACGACCATCACCGCTCCGCCCCGGCCGGTGTCGGGTCCTCGTGCCCGAGGATCCGGTCGACGAGCTGCTCAGCGAGTTCGTCGAGCCGGTCCTCGGCCCGTGACCGGAGCTCCTCGGCCTCCTGCCGTGCCTCCTCGCGGGTGCGGCGAACCTCCTCCTCGAGTTCCTCACGGTGCTCGGTCCCTGCTTCGGTGCGAGCCTGGTCCGCAGCATCGCGGGCCGACGCCAGCACGGACCGAGCCCGCTCGTCGGCCTCCTCGCGGCGACGGCGGGCGTCCTCGTCGGCCTCGTCACGGATACGGGTCGCCTCGTCGGCTACCTCGTCGACGGCCTCGAACAGCTCCCGGAGCTCGTCGTCGCGGCCTGCGCTCTCGTCACGGGGCACGCCCGCCCGCGCTGCTCCCCCCGGTGGCGACGCCAACCGGCGGAACCGGCGCAGGTAGCCCGAGAGTTCCACGTGCCCCTCTTCGTCGTGCAGGTGCAGGTTCGGATCTGGCCACCGGCGGCACTGCGGCACCGGGGCACCGGTCGTGCTGTCCTCAGCCTCGTCCCCGAACCGGAGCCGTTCAAGGTCATGGGCCCGGTCGTACGGTCAGCGCCGGGAGAGGCCGGTGGGCACGCTCGAAGGGCCACGCCGGCAACGGTCGATGGGAGGTAGGGCGGGCCGGCGCCCCTCAAGGGGTAGGGGCACGATGAGGTGGTAGCTCGTCGGCGCTCCGGCGCTACGGCGCTACGTCGATACGGCGTCCGGCGCCACCGCGAGCGATGCCCGACGATGTGGTGGCCTGCCTCGGGTGGATCGTCGGTGGACGAGGCGGAGGGAGCAGGGATCAGGCATGCACAGGTGGTGGGAAGACATGATGTGGGACGGGTTCGGCGGTGCGTTCATGGTCGTGTGGATGATCTTCGGACTGCTGCTGATGGTGTTGGTCGTGGTGGGGATCGTGTGGCTCGTCCGCCAGCTGTCCTCGAACGGGGACCGGAGCGTCGCGCAGCAGGGTCCACCGTCGTCGGGCCCGGGTGCGGGGTCGGCGCGCGAGGAACTCGACCGGCGTTACGCGCGAGGAGAGATCAGCCGCGAGGAGTACCGGACGATGCGCGATGATCTCGAGAGCTGAGTCCAGAACCCGCCGGTTGCTGCTCGTGCGCCACGACGGGGTCGACGGTGGCCCGCATGGCCGTGGCACTTCGGCCCGCCTCGCCCACGCGCCGACGCAGGCTGGCCCAGACACTGGCCGCGAACGGTCGCCGTTGTCAGGAGTTGGCCAGCCATGAGCGATGAGACCCGCCGTCCCCACGACCGCGAGCACGAGCCGGCCCCCGCGGAGCAGCAACGCTCCCAGGAGGAACTCAACCGCACCACCCGTGCCACCGGCGGCGACGCGCCGGCCGCCGGGAGCATCGCGGAACGGGAGGCGGTCGCACAGGACGAGGACGAGCTCTTCGAGGAGGACTGACCACCCCCGCCCGTCGGGACGGGTGCGACGCCGCACGGCGGCGGGCACGGTGACCTCCCAGACGCAGGAAGGTGCTCAGTGACCCGCATCGAGGTGACCCCGGCCGGCAACCAGCTCTATCAGGTCGACATCGAGGACGGTGAGGGGCGGTCGCAGCACGAGATCGGGGTGCCCGATGCCCTGCTCATGCGGCTCGATGTCCGCGGCCTCGCGATGCGGGACGTGGTGCACGCGGCCGTCGACTTCCTGGTCGACCAGGTCGGGCGCCAGGCGCTCGATGCAGAGGTCGACCTCGGCATCGAGGCGGAGCGCTACGAGGGCTTCGACGAGGAGGTGCCCGCCCGCGCCCGGCAGCGCGCCTCGTCCGACGAGCCGCCGACCGGGATGCGCACCGTCGATCGGGATGCTCCCAGAGGCGACGAGCGGCTGGTCGCCGAGGTGGAGGAGGAACAGCGGCAGGGTCGGGCGAGCCAGCCTGAGCGCCGCGAATGATCCCGGCTCGGTCGTCGTTGGTCGGTGCAGTTGTCGTTGCCCACGCTGCCGGGGTGCCATCCGCCGGGTCCAGACGTTTAGGTTGCGCACCGGGACATCCGACCGGAAGGCAACCGAGATGGCGACCCCCGATGACCTGCTCATCCAGCTCCGCGCGGCGCACCGGCAGGTCTTCGATGGCTGCCTGACCGCCGTCGACGGCCTCGACGAGGCCGGATGGGCGACCCCCACGGGCTGCCCTGGCTGGGACGTGCACGACCAGCTCGCCCATGTGATCGGGCTCGAGCGGATGATGCTCGGTGATCCCGCCGACGAGATCGAGCTGTCTGAGCTCGCGCACGTCCGCAACGACATGGGCAGGTTCGTCGAGGTGGCGGTGCAGGCCCGGCGCGGGCGGCCTGCAGCGGCGCTCGTCGCCGAGGCACAGGAGACGTTCGCGCGACGACTCGCTGTGCTCGATGCCCTGGGGCCGGACGCGCTGGCTGGGGAGCTGGTCGGGCCCGCGGGGATGCGCGCCAAGGGCTCCCAGATGCTGCGGACACGGGTGTTCGACCTGACCAGCCACGAGCAGGACATCCGTCGCGCACTCGCGCGCCCCGGCGACACCACCGGTCCCCACGTCGACATCGCCGTGGAGCAGGTCCTGCGTGCCTGGGCCCGCCATCTGCCGCGGAGGATCGGTTCCGAGGGGGTACTGGAGGTCCGGGTGCCCGCGCGAGCACCCGTCCGGGTCTCGTTCGTCGACGGTGCGATCCACCGGGAGGAGGGCGCGGCGCCGCCCCCCACCGCCACGATCCACCTCGAGGTGTCCGAGTTGTTGGCGGTCGGCGGGGGTCGCAGCGACGCCCCGTCGCCCGGCGCCGTGCCGACCGACGGTGATCGCGTCTGGGCGCGTCGCGTGCTCGAGCACGCGACGATCACCCCGTAGCCCCGACTCCGTAGCCTCACCCGGCCCGAGACCGCAGCCTCGCGCCCGGCCCGGCGGTGGCCCGGCCCGCAGTAGGCCCCGATCACGGGTGCCGACGTCCCCTGCCAACGGTGCCGGTGAGGTGGGACACTGGAACGGCGTCGTGGTCCCGGCGCAAGTGAGGGACGTCGTGGGCAGCACCTCGGCCCCGGAGCACGTGACACCGGCCGACTCGGTGGGTGCCGGCGTCGTGATCGCTGTCCGTGGCAGCGTCGTCGACGTCCGGTTCCCGACCGCTCTGCCGCCGGTCCGTCGGCGTCTCGAGGCGGGCTCGGAGCGAGAGATCGTGCTCGAGGTGGTGGCGCACGTCGGGCAGAAGGTCGTGCGCTCCATCGCACTGACGACGACCCGCGGTATGGCCCGCGGGGATCGGGTGTTCGACAGCGGCACGTCCCTGACCGTCCCGCAGGACGCCCAGCTCCTCGGTCGGATGTTCAACGTCTTCGGGGAGCTGATCGACGGTGGGCCGCCCCTGCGCGGCGACGTCAACCGGTGCGGGATCTACGGGCCACCGGTTCCGCTCTACGAGCAGACCACCAGGTCCGAGGTGTTCGAGACCGGGATCAAGGCCATCGATCTGCTCTCGCCGCTGGAGCGCGGTGGGAAGGCCGGGCTGTTCGGTGGGGCGGGTGTCGGCAAGACCGTGCTGATCACCGAGCTCATCCACAACGTGGTCGGACGCCTCGAAGGCGCCAGCCTGTTCTGCGGCATCGGCGAGCGGTGCCGGGAGGCGGAGGAGCTCTACCGCGAGATGACCGCGGCCGGCGTCCTCGACGACACCGTGCTGGTCTTCAGCCAGATGAACGAGCCGGCCGGGGCACGGTTCCGCGTGGGCCACGCGGCGCTCACCATGGCCGAGTACTTCCGCGACGTCGAGCGGCAGGACGTCCTGTTGCTGATCGACAACATCTTCCGCTTCATCCAGGCCGGCTCCGAGGTGTCCGGTCTACTCGGCCGCATCCCCTCCCGGGTCGGCTACCAGTCGACGCTCGCCAGCGAACTGGCCGAGCTCGAGGAGCGCATCACCGGCGCCTCGGGCGGCGCGATCACCTCGGTGCAGGCCGTCTACGTCCCGGCCGACGACTTCACAGACCCAGCCGCCGTCCACACCTTCTCGCACCTGTCCGCGTCGATCGTGCTCTCGCGCAAGCGCGCGAGCGAGGGCCTCTACCCCGCGATCGATCCGCTGCAGTCCGGCTCCAAGGTCCTGAGCCCGTCGGTGGTCGGCGAGCGCCACTACGAGGTGGCCCAGGCGGTCCGACAGGCACTGGCCGGTTACGAGGAGCTCAAGGACATCATCGCGATGCTCGGGCTCGAGGAGCTCACCTACGAGGACCGCCAGGTCGTGCACCGCGCGCGCCGGCTCGAGCGGTTCCTGACCCAGCCCTTCTACTCGACGGAGGGGCTGACGGGGATGGCCGGACGGGCCGTCCCGCTCGAGGAGACGATCGTCGGGTGTGCCGCCATCCTCGACGACGAGTTCGCCGACGCCCCGGAGCGCCGCCTCTACATGATCGGATCGATCGAGGAGGCGCGCCCATGAGGGTCATGCGGCTCGCGATCCTGACGCCGGGCGCCGCGCTGGTCGACACCGAGGCCACCAAGGTGACGGCGGAGGCGGTCGACGGCTGGTTCTGCCTGCTGCCCCGTCACATCGATCTGGTCACCACGCTGGTCGGTGGGTTGCTGGTGTTCGAGGACGCCGACGGCGTCGAGCACTACGTCGCCCTCGACGATGCCGTCCTCGTCAAGTGCCAGGACGAGGTGCTCGTCTCCACCCCTCGAGCCGAGCTCGGCGAGAGCCTCGGCCAGCTGCCGAGCACACTGGCGCGAGGCCTCGCGGACCGGGACGAACGCGAACGGCAGACCCGCGCGGCGATGCGTCGGTTGGAAGCCACCTTCCTGCGGGGGCTCCGCGACCTCGAGGGGGTCGGCGATGCCTGAGGACCGGCGCGAACGGGAGGAGCGCCTGACCCGCCAGGTCGGGCAGCGGACGCAGCGCAAGCTGCGCGCACGGGACCAGCAGGGTCGGGGTGTGTGGTTCGGGCTGGGGATGTACGGGCTGGTCGGCTGGTCGGTGGCGATGCCGACCATCCTCGGCGTGGCGCTGGGGATGTGGCTCGACCGCCGCGCCCCGGCCCGCTTCTCCTGGACCCTGCTGCTGCTGTTCATCGGGCTCGGCATCGGGTGCTGGACCGCGTGGTACTGGATCTCCCGGGAGCAGCACGCCATCGCGCACCGGGAGGAGGAGCGGCAGGAGCAAGCGGGGGACGAAGCGGAGGACGAGGACCATGAGTGACCCCCTGGTCTGGCTGGCCGCCGCTCTTGCCGGCGGCGTGCTTGCGCTGCTCCACCTCGGCGGGCTGTGGATGACGGTGCGTCGACTGCCCACCTCACGCCACCGGGTGCTGCTGACCGTCAGCAGCTTCCTGCTTCGGGTCGCGCTGGTCGGCGTCGGCTTCGTCCTGGTCCTCGGCGGTGACGGTGACCCGACACGTCTGCTCGCGGCGCTCGTGGGCTTCGTCGCGGTTCGCACCGTGCTGGTGTGGCGCGTGCAGCGCGGCGCGCCGCCCTCTGCTCAGGTGATGACGGCGCCCGGGCCCCGCTCGTCCGGGTCGTCCGGGTCGGACTCGTCGTCATCGGCGGCGTCCTCGTCCGAGGTGCAGCCATGAGCGTGACGCCCGACACCGTGGTGCTGTGGGAGTGGGGGTTCGTCCGGCTCAACGCCACGATCGTGTTCACCTGGGTGGTCATGGCCGTGCTCGTCGGGGCCTCGTGGCTCGTGACCCGACGGTTCACCCCGGAGCGTCGGATCTCCCGCGGGCAGAACCTCCTCGAGGTGATCGTGATCGCCATCCGCGACCAGATCCGGGGGGTGGGCGTGGACGATCCGCAGCGCTACCTGCCCTTCGTGGGCACGCTGTTCCTGTTCGTGGCCGTCGCCAACAGCCTGGCGGTCATCCCCGGGTACCAGGCGCCGACGGGCTCGCTGTCGACCACCACCGCACTCGCGCTCACGGTGTTCGTCGCGGTCCCCGCCTACGGCATCCGACGGCAGGGCCTGGCGGCCTACCTGCGTCAGTACGCGCGCCCCACCGTGATCATGCTCCCCTTCAACATCATCGGGGAGTTCTCCCGCACGCTCGCCCTGGCGGTGCGCCTGTTCGGCAACGTCATGAGCGCCGCTCTGATCGGTGCCGTGCTCCTGGGGCTCGCACCCGTGTTCTTCCCCGTCGTGATGCAGCTGTTCGGGCTGCTGACCGGGCTGATCCAGGCCTACATCTTCGCGATCCTGGCCATCGTCTACATCGCTTCCGGCATGCGGGTCCAGGAGACCGCCGACCGCAGCGAGCCTGCCGCCTCGGGGAACGGCGCAGACCTGAGCGCCGACGAGGGCGCAGACCGGCGTGCCGACGAGGACGCAGAGCAAGGAGCCTGACATGGACACCACCACCATCGTGGCGGCGATCTCGATCTTCACCGCCGGGATCACGATCGCGCTGGGCTCGATCGGTCCGGCGCTCGGCGAGGGCCGGGCGGTGGCTCAGGCGCTCAGCGCCCTCGCGCAGCAGCCCGACGAGTCCAACGCGATCACCCGGACCCTGTTCGTCGGGCTGGCGATGGTCGAGTCGACGGCGATCTACTGCTTCGTGGTCACGATCATCCTGCTGTTCGCCAATCCCTTCTGGACCTGGGCGATCGAGGGTGGGGGAGGCTGAGCAAGGTGCTGATCGACTGGTTCACCGTCGCCGCCCAGGCCCTCAACTTCGTCGTCCTGGTGTGGCTGCTGCGCCGGTTCCTGTACGGCCCGATCACCCGGGCCATGGAGCAGCGTCAGCGCGGCATCGACGAGCAGATCGCCGCGGCGGATCGGTTGCGGGCCGAGGCCGCTGCGGAGGGGGAGCGGCTGCGGACCGAACGCGAGCGCTTCGACGCCGAGCGCGAGGCGCGGGAACGTGCGCTGCGTGAGGAGCTCGAGGAGCAGCGCCGAGCGGCGCTGGCATCGGCTCGGGCAGAGGCCGACGGGCTCCGTGACCGGTGGCGGGCGGCGGTGCAGCGCGAGCGTGACGGGTTCCTGCAGGAGCTGCGTCAGCAGGCCGGTGGGCAGATCATCGACGTGAGCCGCTCCGCCCTGCGCGAGCTGGCCGACGAGGACCTCGAAGCCAGGGTCATCGACCGGTTCCTGGTGCAACTCGACGGGCTCGACGATGAGCAGCGCCGGACGCTGGAAGGGGCCGCCGACGGCCAGGACGGGCCGCTCGAGGTGCGCACGGCCTTCGAGGTCCCGGCGGCGCTCCGAGACCGGATCGCCGACACCGTGTCCGGCCACCTCGAGCGCGGGCACCGGGTCGTGTTCACCGTGGACCCCGCGCTGCTGTGCGGCATCGAACTGCGCATCGGCGGGTACGCACTGGCCTGGAGCCTCGACGATCACCTCGATGAGCTGCAGGCCGCCCTCGGTGAGGCGCTCGGGGAGGGGCCGGAGCCGTGAGTGCCGTGACCACCGAGCTGCTCCGCGACACCCTCGACCGCACCGTGACCGCGGTCGCTGAGGTCGTCGCGTCCCACACCCCGGGGCTCCGCCTCCGTGAGGTGGGGCAGGTCCTGACGGTGGGACACGGCACCGCGAGGGTCAGCGGCCTGCCGGGCGTGTGGTCGGAGGAGCTACTGGCGTTCCCCGATGGCGTGCTCGGGATGGCCTTCAACCTCGACGTGGACGAGGTCGGGGTCATCCTGCTCGGTGACAGCCGGAGCCTGCACGCCGGTTCCGAGGCCCGTCGCACAGGACGGGTCGTGGACGTGCCGGTCGGTCACGGTGTGCTCGGTCGCACGATCGACCCGACCGGGCGGCCGCTGGATGGCGAGGGCCTGCTGCAGGGCACCGTGCGGTGGCCGATCGAGCGCGACGCCCCACCGATCATGGACCGGGCACCGGTGGTGGCCCCGCTGCAGACCGGCGTCACCGTCATCGACGCGCTCATCCCGGTGGGGCGCGGACAGCGCGAGCTGATCCTCGGTGACCGGCAGACGGGCAAGTCGGCGCTCGCCCTCGACACCATCCTCAACCAGCAGGGCACGGGGGTGCTGTGCGTGTACTGCGCCATCGGCCAGCGCACCTCCGAGGTGGCCCGCCTCATCGATCAGCTCACCCGGCGGGGTGCCATGAGCTACACCACGGTGGTGGTGGCACCGGGCCAGGCCTCACCGGGCCTGCAGTACGTCGCCCCCTACGCGGCGACCAGCATCGCCGAGTACTTCATGGGGCAGGGCGAGGACGTCCTGATCGTCTACGACGACCTGACACGTCACGCCCAGGCCTACCGCGAGCTGTCGCTCCTGCTGCGGCGACCGCCCGGGCGTGAAGCGTTCCCGGGCGACATCTTCTACGTCCACTCGCGGCTGCTGGAGCGCGCCACCCACCTGCGGGAGGAGTTCGGCGGCGGCTCGCTGACCGCCCTGCCCATCATCGAGACCGAGGCACAGAACCTGTCCGGCTACATCCCCACCAACCTCATCTCGATCACCGACGGGCAGATCTACCTCTCGCCGCAGCTGTTCCAGAAGGGGGTGCTCCCGGCCGTCGACGTCGGCACGTCCGTCTCCCGTGTGGGCGGCCGGGCACAGCTGCCGGCCTACCGTGGCATCGCCGGTGAGCTGCGGCTCGCCTACGCCCAGTTCGTGGAGCTCGAGGCCTTCTCCCGCTTCGGGGCACGGCTGGACGAGGACACGCGGACCACCCTGGAGCGGGGGCGCCGCGTCCGCGAGGTCCTCAAGCAGCACCAGTACGACGCGTTGCCAGCCGCCGAGCAGATCGCGGTGCTCGTGGCGGTCACCGCCGGGCTGCTCGACCCGCTGCCGCTCGAGCGGGTCGCCACGGGTGTGCAGCGTCTGCGGGCCGCCGCCAGGGAGCAGCTGCCGGAGCTGCTCCGCGACCTGGCGCGAGGTGAGCCGCTCGACGACGCCGGACGAGCGGCGCTGGTGGCCTGCGCCCGGGCAACGCTGCGGGAGCTTGGAGGCAGGGACGATGGAGACGCTTGAGGCCCTGGCCCGCCGCATGGCCACGGCGCAGGACGTCCGGGACCTGGTCCGGACCATGAAGTCGGTCGCGGCCGTGAGCATCCGTCAGTACGAGCGCACCGCCGAGGCCCTGGCGGCCTACGACCGCCCGATCGAGCTCGGCCTGCGTGCCCTCCTGCGCGAGGACCCACACCCGGATGCCGCCGTCCCGCGCCGCGCGCCGTCGCGGACCGCCGTGGTGGTGCTCGGCTCCGACCAGGGCCTGTGCGGCACCTTCAACGAACAGGTCGTGCGGCGGCTCCAGCGGGACCTGGACGCCGGCACGCTGGTCCGCGGCCGCTTCCGGCTGCTGGCCGTGGGCGCCCGCGTCGTCGGACGGCTGGAGGAGATCGGCCTGGTCGCCGACCACGCCGTCGGGATGGTCGCCTCCGCGCAGCAGCTCCCCGCGCTCACCGAGGACCTGGTGCTGCTCCTGGACAGCTGGCAGCAGCAGGGCCAGCACCTCGAGGTGATCGTGTACGGCAGCCGCCCGTCACCTGTCGGCCCCGGCGTGGCGCACCGAGTGCGGCTGTTGCCGCTGGCCGAGGAGCGCCGACGGGAGCTCGCGGGGGAGCCCTGGCCGACCCGGATGCTGCCGCGCCGGACCGTCGATCGCCCGGTGCTGCTCGGGGAACTGGTCCGCCAGGAGCTGTTCGTGTCGCTGACGCGGTTGCTCGCCTGGTCGGCCGCCAGCGAGCACGCCAGCCGGCTCGCCGCCATGCAGGCCGCCGAGCACAACATCGACGAACGTCTCGACGGCCTGCGCCGGGCCTACCACGGTCGACGACAGACCGCCATCACCACCGAGATGCTGGACATCGTGGCGGGGGCCGAAGCGGTCGGTGCCCACTGAGCGTGGTGAGGCTCGGCGTGGTTCAGACCAGCGGGCGCGCCGAGGCTGGGACCGGCACCGGTAGGGCGGAGGATCCCATCAGGGCTTCGTCCACGGCCGCGGCACAGGCCCGTCCCTCGGCGATGGCCCACACGATCAGGCTCTGGCCGCGGCCCATGTCACCGCAGACCCACACGTCCTCGACCGAGGTCGCGTAGCCGTCGTCGCGCGCGACGTTGCCACGATCGGTCAGCTCGACCCCGAGCTCGGACAGCAGGCCGTCCTGCTCCGGGCCGACGAACCCCATGGCCAGCAGGACGAGGTCGGCCTCCAGCTCGAAGTCGCTGCCCGCCACCTCCTGGAACCGGCCGTCGACGAACTCGACCTCGTGAGCCTCGAGCGCCCGGACCTGCCCCCGGTCGTCACCGAGGAACGCTCGGGTGTTCACGCTGAAGACCCGCTCGCCTCCTTCCTCGTGGGCGGAGGAGGTCCGCAGCATCATCGGCCACGTCGGCCACGGGTTGGCGGCCGGACGCTCGTCAGCGGGACGCGGCATGATCTCGAACTGGTGCACCGAGGCCGCACCGTGACGATGGGAGGTGCCCAGGCAGTCCGCCCCCGTGTCGCCACCGCCGATGATGACCACCTTGCGTCCGGCGGCGGAGATCGGGACCTCGGTCACCTCCAGATCGCCCTCCTGGGCGCGGTTGGACCAGGGCAGGAACTCCATCGCCTGGTGGATCCCGTCCAGATCCCGCCCGGGGATGGGGAGATCACGGGCGGTGGTCGAACCACCGGCCAGGACGACGGCGTCGTGCTCCGCGCGCAGTTGCTCGACGCTGATGTCCACGCCGACGTCCACGCCGGCGCGGAAGTGCGTGCCCTCCTCCTCCATCTGGGCGAGGCGACGATCGAGGTGGTGCTTCTCCATCTTGAAGTGGGGGATCCCGTAGCGCAGCAGGCCGCCGATGCGGTCGGCACGCTCGTAGACGGTGACCTGGTGTCCCGCGCGGGTGAGCTGCTGGGCCGCGGCCAGCCCGGCTGGCCCGGAGCCGATCACGGCGACCCGCTTGCCGGTCCGCGTGCTCGGCAGGACGGGGGTGACCCACCCCTCCTGCCAGGCACGGTCGATGATGGACACCTCGACCTGCTTGATCGTGACCGGGTCCTGGTTGATGCCGAGCACGCAGGCGGCTTCGCAGGGCGCCGGGCACAGTCGTCCGGTGAACTCGGGGAAGTTGTTGGTGGCGTGCAGCCGTTCGATCGCGGCCTGCCAGTGGTCGCGGTAGACCAGGTCGTTCCAGTCCGGGATCAGGTTGCCGAGCGGGCACCCGTCGTTGCAGAAGGGGATGCCGCAGTCCATGCACCGGCTGGCCTGCGTCTTGAGTGTCTCCTCAGCGATCGGCAGGTAGACCTCACGCCAGTCACCGAGCCGGTCCTGGACCGGCCGCCGGACCGGCAGCTCGCGCTGGTGCTTGAGGAAGCCCTGGATGTCACCCATCGTGGTCCCTGTCGTCTGCGTTCGGCACGGTCGTGCCAGCCGGTGCGCGCGGGCGCCCGCGCGCCGGGGGCGTGCTCAGCCGCGTGCCGAGGCCATGATCGCCTCGTCCACGTCGCGGCCCTCCTCCGCAGCGAGCCGGCTGGCTTCGAGCACCCGCTTGTAGTCGCGCGGCATCACCTTCTTGAAGCGCCGCACCTCTGTGTGCCAGGCCGCGAGCAGCCTGGCGGCCACGGGGGACCCGGTCAGCTCCTCGTGGGCCCGAACCTCCTCGCGGAGCCAGTGCCGGTCGTCCTCGTCGAGGAGATCGAGATCGACCATCTCCGCGTTGAGGCGGGTGCTGAAGGTGTTGTCGGGGTCGTAGACGTAGGCGATCCCACCGGACATCCCGGCGCCGAAGTTGCGGCCGGTCCCGCCGAGCACCACGGCACGGCCGCCGGTCATGTACTCGCAGCCGTGATCGCCGACGCCTTCGACCACCGCCACCGCACCGGAGTTGCGCACGCAGAACCGCTCGCCGACCACCCCGCGGACGTAGGCGGCCCCGCCGGTGGCACCGTAGAGCATGACGTTGCCGGCGATGATGCTGTCCTCGGCCACGAAGTCGGCATGGGTACGCAGCGGTGGACGCACGACGATCCGCCCGCCGGACAGACCCTTGCCGACGAAGTCGTTGGCGTCGCCGAACAGTCGCAGCGTGATGCCCCGCGGCACGAAGGCCCCGAAGCTCTGCCCGGCGGAGCCGGTCAGAGCGATGTCGATCGTGTCGTCCGGCAGTCCGAGCCCGCCGTAGCGCTTCGTGAGCTCGTGGCCGAGCAGCGTGCCGACCGTACGGTTGCCGTTGGCGACCGCCACCTCGATGCTGACCGGTGCCTGGTGCTCGAGCGCTGGCGCTGCCAACCGGATCAGCTCGTTGTCCAGCGCCTTCTCGAGCCCGTGGTCCTGCGTCTTCGTGCAGTGGCGGTCCTGCTCCCACGGGGATTCGGGCACGTGGAGGATCGGGGACAGGTCGAGACCTCGGGCCTTGTAGTGCTCCAGCGCCGGTGTGATGTCGAGGGCGTCGACCGCACCGATCGCCTCGTCCAGGGAACGGAAGCCCAGGGCGGCCAGGTGCTCGCGGACCTCCTCGGCGAGGTAGGTGAAGAAGGTCTCGACGAACTCCGGCTTCCCGGTGTAGCGGGCCCTGAGCTCGGGCTTCTGGGTAGCGACGCCGACCGGGCAGGTGTCGAGGTGGCACACCCGCATCATGATGCACCCGGAGACGACCAGTGGAGCGGTCGAGAAGCCGAACTCCTCGGCACCGAGCAGGGCGGCGATGATCACGTCACGCCCCGTCTTGAGCTGTCCGTCGACCTGGACGCTGATCCGGTCGCGCAGGCCGTTCTTGAGCAGCGTCTGCTGGGTCTCGGCCAGTCCGAGCTCCCACGGTCCTCCGGCGTGCTTGAGCGAGTTGAGCGGCGAGGCCCCGGTCCCACCGTCGTGCCCCGAGATCAGTACCACGTCGGCCTTGGCCTTGGACACCCCGGCGGCGACCGTCCCCACGCCGACCTCGGCTACGAGCTTGACGTGCACACGGGCCGACGGGTTCGCGTTCTTCAGGTCGTGGATCAGCTGTTTGAGGTCCTCGATGGAGTAGATGTCGTGGTGCGGCGGCGGGCTGATCAGACCCACCCCAGGGGTCGAGTAGCGGGTCTTGGCGATCCACGGCCAGACCTTCTGACCTGGGAGCTGCCCGCCCTCGCCGGGCTTGGCCCCCTGGGCCATCTTGATCTGGAGGTCGTCGGCGTTGGTCAGGTACTCCGAGGTGACCCCGAAGCGGCCGGAGGCGACCTGCTTGATCGCCGAACGGCGGAGGTCGCCGTTGGCGTCGTGGGTGAAGCGTTCGGCGTCCTCGCCTCCCTCACCGGTGTTCGACTTGGCGCCCAGCCGGTTCATGGCGACGGCCAGCGTCTCGTGCGCCTCCGCGGAGATGGAGCCGTAGGACATCGCCCCGGTCGAGAAGCGGGTCACGATCGCGCTGGCCGGCTCGACCTCCTCGAGGGGGACCGGGGGCCGCTTCTCGGTCGCGAAGCGGAACAGCCCACGCAGGGTCATCAGCCGCGCGGACTGGTCA
>CAYXJD010000058.1:0-14567 GCA_964465225.1 uncultured Actinomycetota bacterium | reverse complement strand
GCTCGCGGAGCTCACCTTCGAGGAGAACCGGGTCCCGGTCGAGCTCGATGACATCGACCAGGTCGCCATCGACGCCGTGCTGGCGACCGAGGACGCCGCGTTCTACGAGCATCAGGGCGTCAACCACCTCGCGATCGCGCGGGCCGCGCTGACCAACTTCCGTGCGGGTGGCATCGAGTCGGGGGCCTCGACCATCACCCAGCAGTACGTCAAGATGACCTTCCTGAGCCCGGAGCAGACGCTCGCACGCAAGCTCGAGGAGGCGATCTACGCGATCCGGCTCGAGAACGAGCTCACCAAGGACGAGATCCTCGAGCGCTACCTCAACCGGGCGTACTTCGGGGTCGGTGTCTACGGCATCGGGACCGCTGCCGAGCGCTACTTCTCGAAGGACGTCGGGGACCTGACCCTCGGTGAGGCGGCCACGCTGGCCGGCCTGCTGCGTGCACCCGAGGCGAACAACCCGATCAACTCGATGGAGAACGCCGAGGCCCGCCGCAACATCGTGCTCCGCCAGATGGCACAGCACGGGTTCGTGACACCGGCCCAGGCCCAGGCCGCGATCGACCGGCCGCTCGAGGTGGAGGTCTCCGACCCTCCGAGTCCGGCGAACCCCTTCTGGGTGAGTTGGATCTCGCAGCTGCTGGTCAACGAGCGCGTCGCGGGCGACCTCGGCACCCAGACCGACGCGCTCGAGGCGATGGGTGCCACCACCGACGAGCGCCGTCGCACCGTGTTCCAGGCGGGCCTACGGATCCACACCACCCTCGATCTCGAGATGCAGGCGGAGGGTGAGGGTGCGCTGCGACGCGCCCTCCTCACCGAGGATGCCGGGCCCGAGGAGGTCGCCCGTGCCCCCATGGGGGCGATCGTCTCGATCCAGCCCGGGACCGGGGCGATCCAGACGCTGGCGCTGGGCCCCTACGGCTTCGGCAGCTGTATCGAGGACGGTCGCTGGGCGGACCAACTGGAGTCCGGCGAACTCCTCTGCGACCGCACGACCGTCAACGCCGCCGTGCCCGGGATGGGTGCCTCCGGCCGCCAGCCGGGGTCCTCGTTCAAGCCGATCGTCGACACGGCAGCACTGGAGGACGGGCTGTCGGCCGGCCTCACCCTGGATGCCAGGGGCCCCAAGCCGATCCCCGGCTGCAACGACCCGAGTACGTCCAGCGGACTGTGGGAGCCCCGCAACAGCGGCGGCAACGACATCCTCGACATGTACGGCGCGGTCGCCCGCTCCAGCAACGTCTACCACGCGTTGCTGATCGGCGAGATCGGGCCGGAGCGGGCCGCGGAGATGTTCCGCCGGCTCAGCGGCTACGAGGTCCCGGAGAACGACGTCTACTGCCCGCTCGCGCTGGGCGCGGCCGACATCTTCCCGCTGGCCATGGCCAGCGCCTACGCGACGTTCGCCAATCGCGGTGAGTACTGCCCGCCCTACGCCATCGAGCGCATCGAGGGACCCGATGGGCGGGTCCTGTGGGAGCACAACGGGGACTGCGAACAGGTGATCGACGCCGAGGTCGCCGACCGGATCGTCGATGTGCTCGCGGGACCGGTGCGCTCCGGCGGCACCGCCCCGGTGGCCAACCTCGGTGAGTGGCCGACGCGTGGCAAGACCGGTTCCACCAACGACAACCGCGATGCGTGGTTCGTCGGGTTCGTGAAGCAGTTGGCCACCGCGGCGTGGGTCGGCTACCCGAACAACAACCGGATCTACGAGACCGAGGAGCAGGCACGTGAGGCGTGCGGCCAGCCCCTGGAGAACAACCCCCGGGAGTGCCTGCGCCGCGACACCCAGCTGCTGCGCGACGTGACGATCGCCGGCCGTTCCTACGGCCAGGTCTTCGGCGGCACGATCCCCGCCCCGATGTGGGCCGACTACATGTCCACCGTGGTGCAACGCTTCGAACCCGAAGGTTTCCCCGATCCCGGTCCGCTGCCCACCGCACCGGTACCCGACCTGCTCCAGGCCGGGTCGATCGAGGAGGCGGAGGACATCGCCCTGACCGCGGGCTTCCGCTTCTCGACCGAGGACGTGGAGGACTACCGCCCAGCGGGCACCTTCATCGGTCAGCGGCCCGAAGCTGGTTCCACCCAGCCGCTCGGCGCCATCATCCGGCTGGAGATCTCCGACGGCACCGGCCTACCGCCGGTGATCCCCGACCTCATCGGCCTGAGCCTGGATGAGGCGTCCGCCATCCTGTTCGACATCGGCTACCGGAACCTGTTCTCCCGGGAGCAACCGGTCGAAGACGAGGACCAGATCGGGCGGATCGTCGCTGTCGGCCCGGGTGCGGGGACCCCGGTCGACCCGCTGGACCCGGATCACCGGATCGTGCTCGTGATCGGCGTCGAACCACCCGAGCCCGAACCGGAGCCCGAGCCCGAGCCCGAGCCCGAGCCTGGCGAGCCGGACGACGGCGGCGGCGGCAACGGCGGCGGAGGCGGCGACGCAGGAGGCGGCAACGCAGGAGGCGGCGACGACGGCGACGGGTCGTCCGAGGGGGACGGGTGACTTCGGCGGTACGGCGCGGCCTCGGCGCTGCCGCTGCCGCCGGTGTCGGCTGCGTGGCCTACGGGACGCTGATCGAGCGACGCTGGTACCGGTTGTCACGGCTGCGGGTCGACGGGGTGCTCCGTCGACCCGGTACGACCCTGCGGATCCTCCACGTCAGCGATCTGCACCTGCTCCCCCGCCAGGAGCACCGCATCACCTTCCTCCACGAGCTGGCCTCACTGGACCATGACCTCGTGGTGGCCACCGGTGACCTGCTCGGTGGGCCGGACGCGGAGGAGGTCACCGCTGCGGCACTCGCGCCGCTGACCTCTCGGCAGCGACCCGGCCTGGTCGTGCTCGGCAGCAACGATCTGTTCGGACCGGTCCTCAAGGCACCGTGGACCTACCTCACCCAGCCCGATCGGCGCCTCACGGGCGCGCCGCTGGACACGCAGCGACTGATCGATCTTCTCGCGGGGTACGGCTACCGCACCCTGCGGGGCGAGACGGTCACGGTGGCGACCGCCGCCGGCCCGGTGACCGCCGGCGGGTTCGACGATCCACACCTACGCACCACCGTGCTGCCGCCGCCTGAAGCCGTCACTCCACCCCCGGGCTCCGAGGACGTGCTGCACCTCGGACTCGTCCACGCTCCCTACCTCGCCGCGCTGGACGTGCTCGTGGACGCTGGCCAGGACCTGCTGCTCGCCGGCCACACCCACGGAGGCCAGGTCCGACTCCCCGGTGTCGGCGCGCTGGTCGCCAACTGCGACCTGCCGCTGGACCAGACCCGCGGGCTGTCGACCCACCGGGGCCGGCAGCTCCACGTCTCGGCCGGTCTCGGGCACAGCCCCTACGCCCCGTTCCGCTTCGCCTGCCGTCCGGAAGCGACACTTCTGGAGCTGTACGCCTGAGTCGTGACGCGCGTGCGCACCGGCGTCGACCGGTTCGCAGCCACGTGGCGTGATGTGTACGCTCCCCGGCGCCCTCTGTGAGGGCTGCACGCCCCACCGGGATGTAGCGCAGCTTGGTTAGCGCGCCTCGTTCGGGACGAGGAGGCCGCCGGTTCGAATCCGGCCATCCCGACCACCGGTGTGCGACGACGGACGCGTGGCCCGGCCAGGGAGCGCGCGTCCGTCGTCGGCATTGCGAGCTTCGACGTCGTCGGTCTGCGAGCTTGCTCGCCGTCAGCATGCGGGGGCACGACATCGTCGAGCGGACCGGACACGACCACCTCGCCCGCTCCGGGGAGCGCCCTATGGACCTCGCCGCCCTGCAGACCACGATCCGCGACACCTTCGGCGTGCAGGACCGGGCGCGCGGGGTCGATGCCACCTTCGGCTGGTTCATCGAGGAGGTCGGCGAGTTGTCCCGGGCGATCAGGCGCGAGGGCCACGACGAGCGTGTGATCGAGTTCACCGACGTCCTGGCCTGGCTCGTGAGCCTCGCGGACCTGTGCGAGGTGGACCTGGCGACCGAGGTCGCAACCCGTTACGGCAACGGCTGCCCGAAGTGCGGTCAGCGGCCCTGCGGCTGCGGCGCGCTGGACCCCTCACGCCCCTGACGCGACACCGGTCGGGCCGGGCCCGAGCCGGTGGTCAGCGCCCGAGCCAGCCGTCCACCAGGTCACGGTGCTCGGCGACCCAGTCGGCGACCACCTGCCGTTGTTCACCGGGGAGCGCGTCCTCGAGCGCCACCTGGAGCGAGGTGATCTCCGCCTCCTCGAGCGCGAACGCCGTCAACCACTCGGCGACCTCGGGGTGGTCAGTCGTGAAGCTGTCACGTACGACCACGTCGATGCGCTCCTCCTCCCCGAGCGCCTCCAGCGGATCATCGAGGTTGCGTAGGTCGTACCGTCCGTACGCCGGGCGAGGCTCCCACAGGGTCACCACGATGGGGCGGTCCAGGACGATCGCCCGGTCCAGGGCCCGGAGCATCGCCCCCGTCGATCCGGTCGACAGGGTGTACTCGCCCTCCAGCCCGTAGGCCGGCAGGACGTCGTCGCGGGACACGCGCACGTGGCCGCTACCCGGCTCCACGCCGATGATCTCCCCCCCGAACTCCTCGCCGCGACCAGCCAGGTCGGCGATGGAGGTGAGATCGCTGTCAGCAGGGACCGCCCAGGTCAGGCGCGCACCCTCGTACCAAGCGCCCAGCACCTCGACGTCCGAGGCGTACTCGTCCAGCTGGGGTGCGTGGCTCTGGGGCAGCCAGGCGCCCGTCCACACATCGACCTCGCCCGCGGCCAACTGGGCGTAGAGCGCATCGACCACACTGACCTCGCCGGTCTGCACGATGGCGCCCGGTGAGGTCGCTTCCACGTCCGTGAGCTCGACCTCGAACCCCTCGGCCTCGAGCAGGAACCCCCACAGCTCGGCGGTCGCCTCCACCTCGGCCCACGGGAGGACGCCGATGGTGATCGCTTCGTCCTCGGCGAGGGCACAGCTGCTGAGCGCCAGCGTGAGGACCGCCCAGAGCGCCAAGCTCCGCCGCGGCCGCGGTCGGCGACGATCACGCATGGTCGGGCCGCTCACCGGCGGTGGCCGGGGCGCCATCGGCCGTCCCGGGATCGCGGGCGTCCGCCGCGGGTTCGCGCTCCCCGACCGCGTCAGCCACTGCAGCTGCCGGCAGACCTGGCCCCGCTCCCGACTCGGCAGGGAGTTCCTCCCTGAGGCCCTTCAGCAGCGACCAGGTGGCCAGCAGGAGGACCACCAGGAAGGGCAGGCCGGTGGAGATCGCCGCAGCCTGTAGCGCGCCCAGACCGCCCGACAGCAGCAGCGCCGCTGCCACCACACCCTCAGCGATGGCCCAGAAGACCCGGGTCGGCGTGGTGGTGCTGCCCCCCGTGGTGAGCATGTCGACCACGAAGGAGCCGGAGTCCGAGGAGGTGATGAAGAACAGCCCGACCACGAGCGTGGTGACGATCGCGGTCACGGTCGGATAGGGGAACTGCTCGAGGAAGACGAACAGCGCCGAGGAGAAGTCCTCCTGGACGACCACACCGAGCCTGGCCCCCGCACGCTCCAGTTCCAGCGCGGTGTTGCCGAACACGGTGAACCACAGGAAGGACACCATGGTGGGCACCAGCAGCACACCCAGCACGAACTCCCGGATGGTGCGGCCGCGGGAGATCCGGGCGATGAACATGCCGACGAAGGGCGACCAGGAGATCCACCACGCCCAGTAGAACAGCGTCCAGTTCGGCAGCCAGTCGCGACCTCCGTAGGTGCCGGACCACAGGAGCGTGTCGACCAGCGTCTGGAAGTAGTGGCCGATGTTCTCCACGTAGGCCGAGAGCAGCAGCGTGGTCGGGCCGGCCAGGAAGACGACCAGGAGCAGCAGTGCGGCCAGGGTGATGTTGAGTTGGGAGACCCGCCGCATCCCGCTGTCGATCCCGACGCCGACCGAGGCGGTCGTGGCCAGGGTGATGACCGCGATCAGGATCATCTGGTTGCTGGTGGAGACACCCCAACCGAACGCCGTAGCCATGCCGGCGTTGATCTGCATCACCCCGAAGCCGAGCGAGGTCGCGACACCGAACACCGTGCCGAGCACGGCGAGCGTGTCGATCCCATGACCGAGGACCCCGTTGATCCGGTCCCCGAGCAGCGGCTGGAACAGTGAGCGGATCGTCAGGGGCAGGTTCCGGCGGAAGCCGAAGTAGGCCAACCCGAGCCCCAGCACGGCGTAGACCGCCCAGGGGCTGAACCCGTAGTGGTGGAACGTGATGTTCATCGCCTGCTGCGCCGCTTCCGGGCTCGCAGCGGCGACCCCTCGCGGTGGCTCCAGGTAGTGGGTCAGTGGTTCGGCGACGGCGTAGTACAGCAAGCCGATACCCATGCCGGCGCTGAACAGCATGGCGAACCACGACAACGTGGAGTAGTCCGGCTCGCTGTCATCGGGACCGAGCTTGACCTTGGCGTAGGGCCCGATGGCGAGGTAGAGGCTGAAGGCGAGCATCGCCGCCACACCAGCGATCATGAACCACCCGAACTGCGTGGTGATGAACGTCTGGAGGGGGGTGAACAGCCGTGCAGCGGTGTCGGTGAACACCCCGGCGAAGACCGCGAACCCGACCGTGAGACCCGCGGACAGCGGGAAGACCACGGGGTGGACGTTCTGACGCAGGAAGGCCATCAGGCGTGACATCTTTGCCTATCGGTCGAGTCACGCGGCGAGACCCTAGCGGCAGGCGGACGATGCCGCCGACGTCGGCAGGCGCACCCGCCGGCGTCAGGCCCCTGCCGCGACGAGTTCGGCGAGCTGCACGGTGTTCAGCGCCGCGCCCTTGAGCAGGTTGTCACCGACGACCCATAGGTTCAGGCTGTAGGGGTCACCGAGGTCCTCGCGGACCCGACCGACCACGACCTCGTCGCGCCCAGCGGACGCCAACGGGGTGGGGTAGGCCAGCTCCTCGCCGTGCTGCCCCGTGCCGTCCTCGACCTCGAGACCCGGCGCAGCCGACAGCACCGCCATGGCGGCATCCCGCTGCACCGGCTCCGCGAAGGTCAGACGTGCCGCGATGGCGTGGCCGACGACGACCGGTACCCGCACACAGGTCGGTGAGACGCGCAGCGCCGGCAGCTCGAGGATCTTGCGCGACTCGTGGACGAGCTTCCACTCCTCGTCGGTGTAGCGCTCCTCGGTGAACGCGCCGCAGTGCGCGAGCACGTTGAAGGCGAGCGCTTTCGAGAACGTCTGTGCCTGCACGCTCGCTTCGAGGGCGGCCCCGTCACCCACCAGCTGCTCGGAACGCCCGACCATCTCGCCGGCCTGGTCGAGCAGCTCCTCGATACCGGTCCGCCCGGCGCCGCCGGCCGCCTGGTAGCTGGTCGCGACCATGCTGGTCAGGCCGAAGGCGTCGTGCAGGGGCTTGGCGGCCACCATCAGCACCATCGTGGTGCAGTTCGGGTTGGCGACGATACCGCGGGGGCGGTGCGCGATGGCGTCGGGGTTCACCTCCGAAACGACCAGGGGGACGTCGTCATCGCGGCGGAAGGCGGAGGAGTTGTCGATCACGACCGCTCCCCGCTCGGTGGCGATCGGGGCCCACTGCTTGGAACGCCCACCCCCCGCCGAGAACAGCGCGATGTCCACCCCGTCGAAGGCCTCCGGGGTGATCGCCTGCACCTCCACCTCGCCGTCCCGCCACGGCAGGCGCTTGCCGGCGGAACGCTCGGAGGCCAGGAAGACCGGATCGCCTTCGAGCGGGAAGGCCCGGCGCTCGAGTTGGCGACGCATCTCCTCGCCGACCGCACCGGTGGCGCCGACGATCGCGACCTTGACACCCATCACTCGTTCTCCTCGACCAGCGCGGCGTCATCACCCAGGCCGAAGGCGGCGTGGACGGCCTGCACCGCGGTCTCGACGTCGTCCCGGGACACCACGACGGAGACCCGGATCGTCGAGGTGGAGATCATCTCGATGTTGACACCGGCGGCCGACAGGGCGCCGAACATCTTCGCGGCGACCCCGGGGTGGGTCTTCATCCCCGCGCCGACCAGCGAGACCTTGGCGATGGCCTCATCGACCCTGATACCGACAGCCCCGACCTCCTCGGCCAGCGGGTCCAGTACGCCGCGGGCCTTGAACGTCTCACCGCGCGGCAGGGTGAAGGAGATGTCCGTGCGTCCATCGGCCGACACGTTCTGCACGATCATGTCGATGTTGATGCTCTGCTCGGCGAGCGTGGAGAAGATCCGCGCGGCGACACCTGGCCGGTCGGGAACCTGCTGGATCGTGAGCTTGGCCTCGGACGTGTCGTGGGCGACACCGGAGATGATCGCGTCCTCCACCGTGTCCTCCTTGGGGCCGACCCAGGTGCCGGCTGCGTAGCTGAACGATGAGCGCACGTGGATCCGCACGCCGTGGTTGCGTCCGAACTCGACGCTGCGGACCTGCAGGACGCCGGCGCCCTGCGCCGCCATCTCGAGCATCTCCTCGTAGGAGACCCGGTCGAGCTTGTGTGCCGTCGGCACGATCCGGGGATCGGCGGTGAACACCCCGTCGACGTCGGTGTAGATCTCGCAGACCTCGGCGCCGAGCGACGCCGCCAGCGCGACCGCCGTCGTGTCCGAACCCCCACGGCCGAGCGTGGTGATGTCCTTGGTGTCCTGGCTGACCCCCTGGAAGCCCGCAACGATCACGACGTTGTCACCGTCGAGCGCCTGCTGGACCCGACCGGGCGTGATGTCCACGATCCGCGCCTTGCCGTGGACCGCGTCGGTGATGATGCCGGCCTGCGAACCGGTGAACGACTTCGCCGCGACCCCGCGTTCGTGGAGCGCCATCGCCAACAGCGACATGGAGATCCGCTCCCCTGAGGTCAGCAGGATGTCCAGTTCGCGCTCGGGGGGCCGCTCGCTGATCCGCGCCGCCATGGTCACCAGATCGTCGGTCGTCTTGCCCATGGCGGAGACGACCACCACGACCTGGTTACCGTCACGGTGGGTCCGTGAGACCCGATCGGCTACCCGTTTCATGCGGTCGACGTCACCGACGGAGGTCCCGCCGTACTTCTGCACCACGATCGCCACGCTGGCTCCGGTCGTGCCTGTCAGAGCGGGGACATCGAGGTGGCCGCTCACCCACCGACGGCGAAGGGTAGGGCCCCTGTGACCAGGACGGATCAGCCGCCGAGGTCCCGGCGTCCAACGAAAGCCCGACCGAGGGTCACCTCGTCGGCGTAGTCGAGATCGCCACCGACGGGCAGCCCGCTGGCCAGGCGCGTGACCCGGACGTCGTGGTGGGTCAACAACCGGGACAGGTAGGAGGCCGTCGCCTCGCCCTCCACGTTCGGGTTGGTGGCGATGATGAGCTCCCCGACCGGTTCCTCGCCGATGCGGGTGAGCAACTCCTTGACGTGAAGCTCCTCCGGTCCGACGCCGTCGATCGGGGAGATGGCGCCTCCGAGGACGTGGTAGCGACCCCGGTACTCGCGGGTGCGCTCGATGGCCAGCACGTCACGAGGCTCCTCGACGACGCACAGGATCGCGGGATCGCGGCGAGGGTCCTGGCAGATCCGGCACTCCTCAGCCTCGCTGATGTTCCAGCACCGGGCACAGAAGCGGATCGTCGCCTTGACCCGGGTGATGGCGTCCGCGAGCCGCTGCGCGTCAGGGGTATCGACCTGCAGCAGGTGGAACGCGATCCGCTGCGCGCTCTTCGGACCGACGCCGGGCAGGCGCCCGAGCTCATCGATCAGATCCTGCACCGCGCCTTCGTACACCTGGTCACCGCTCCGTCCGTGCGCACCGTCCGCTGCTGCCGATCCCGAGCGGCCGACCGCCACCTCGGGCCCCGCCGAGCCGCACCGCCGGGCGCACCGGGGTGAGCGTACCGACGGGTGGTACCGCGATCGGCTCAGCACCACGCTGTCGACGGCCACCCGCGCTCGATCCGCGACCGTGGGCCGCTCAGGCCTCGGCGGAGGGCGGAGGACGCTCATCGAGGAGTGCCGCCCCCAGTTCCCGTTCGAGCAGTGCGTCGACGTCGACGGACCGTGCCGGTCGATCGAGCTCCGCCTCGCGGACGTCCACCTCCTCGCCCCCGTCGACCGCACCGGTCACCGGCTCGTCGAACACCGGCGTCCGGGCATCGTCGGGGGTGACCGACGGTGGTAGCGGCCGGCGGTCGGTCGGCGCCCCCTCCACCTCGACGTCGATCCGGAGCTTCAGGCCACAGGACCGTTCCAGCGCGGCGATCAACGCACCACTGAGTTCGCCGCTACGTGCCTGCACCGCGTGGAAGGAGGCGTAGCGAGGGGCGTAGCGCAGCGTCAGGACGTGGTTGCGGACCGAGACCGGGACCGCGGGCTCGAAGATCGCGTGGTGGCGGCGCGAGGACTGCTTCAGCAGCTCGAGGACAGCCTGCCAGTGGGTGGCGACCACGGCCAGCGGATCGTCCTCGGCAGGCGGGGACGAGACCTCTGCCGGTGCGGCGGCGACCCCTGGGTCAGGCGCTGGGTCAGGCGCTGGGTCAGGCGCTGGGTCAGGCGCTGGGTCAGGCGCTGGCTCCCCCTCGCCAGCCCGCCCGGGCGCCTCAGCTGCCGGGTCGGCGGCGACAGGCGCGACCGGGTCGGCGGCGACAGGCGCGACCGGCTCCGCGCTAGGAGCCGCAGCGCGGACCGCAGCCGCCGTCTCATCGGCCGCCGGCGCGACCGGCTCCGCGGTGGCAGCCGGAGCGGGGGCGTCGACTGCTGGATCCGCCTCCGCCGACCCGAAAGCGGTCCGCGGCTCCGGCGGCGGTACCTGCTTCCCCCCGGCTCCGGGCAGGGACGGCCGGCTTCGCGTCACCTCGGCGGTGCGCTGACCCGCGGCGCCGGACTCCAGCGCGGCGATGCGGTCGGCCAACTCGGCCAGCTCGCCGTCGGCACCGGGAACGGCGAGGCGAGCCAGGGCGAGCTCCAACGGCAGCCGCGGCGAGCCGTGCCGCTGCTCGGCCACGGTGGCGGCCAGCACCTCGACCATCCGCAGCAGCCGGTCCGCCGGCAGCAGGGTCGTCTGTGCCAGCAGACGGCGACGGTGCTCATCGGTCGCGTCCACCAGATCGGCATCATCCGGTGCCACCTGCAGGACGAGCAGGTCGCGTGCGTGCTGGACCAGGTCGAGGGTGAAGCGACGGAGATCGTGACCCTCGTCGAGGAGGCGCTGCACCAGCGCCAACGCGCCCGCCACATCGCGCGTCGCGAGCAGCTCGAGCAGCTCGAACAGACGGTCCGCCGGGCTCGTCCCGAGCGTCTGGGCGACCGCAGCCGCCGAGACCTGCGTCCCGGCGTACGCCAGGACCTGCTCGAGGATCGAGAGGGTGTCCCGGACCGAGCCATCACCGGCCCGAACGACCGCGTCGACCGCCTCAGGCTCGATCTCGTAGCCCTCCGTGCCGCAGATGAGCCGGACGTGGTCCGCGACCTCGCCAGCGGACACCCGTCGCAGATCCAGCCGCTGGACCCGGGAGAGGATCGTCGGGATCACCTTCTGCGGGTCCGTGGTCGCCATGGCGAACAGCACGTGTCCAGGCGGCTCCTCGATGAGCTTCAGGAGCGCGTTGAAGGCCGCGGTCGAGGCCATGTGGACCTCGTCGAGGATGTAGACCTTGCGCCGGGCGCGTGCGGGCGCGAACAGCGCACGGTCACGCAACTCACGCGCGTCGTCCACCCCGCCGTGGGAGGCCATGTCGAGCTCGATGACGTCGACGGAGTTGCCCTCGGTGATCGATCGGCAGTGCTCGCAGGTACCACAGGGCGTCGGCGTGGGCCCGTTCTCGCAGTTGATCGCCGCTGCCAGGATCCGGGCGGTCGAGGTCTTGCCGGTACCGCGCGGTCCCGTGAACAGGTACGCGTGGGAGAGCCGATCCTCCTCGATGGCGTTGGCCAGGGTGCGCGTCACGTGCGTCTGCCCGACCACCTCGGCGAAGGTCCGTGGTCGGTATCGGCGGTAGAGCGAGACGTAGGCCACCTCGAGCTCCCCAGGTGTGCAGCGACGGCCGGCGCCGTCCACCGTAGCGTCGGCCGACGAGCTCGGACCGCGCCCGCCAGTTCCCGCCGAACGACGAGAGGCCGGCCTACCCCGACGGCCCCAGGCGACGGGCGCCCGTGATCGGCACCCGCCCGAGAACGGCTTAGGGCTGCTGCCTCTCGGCCCTGACCCGGTTCACCGGAGGACGTCACCGGCGGACGCCCGTCACCTCGGTCCGTCGAGGCCGTCGCCGACCTCTGGGATGACCGTACCAACGGCGGCCGTACCCTGCGAACGGGCCCGATGCCTCGCCCGTCCCTCGGCGACCGCGAGGCTCGGCGCGACCGACCAGAGCCGAGGACAGAGATCGTGACCGACCCCGCGCCGGCCCGCGCTTCACTGCGGGCCCCCGGCGTCGTCCTCTTCCTCGCCTTCGTGGACGTGTTCGCGCTGCTGCCGACGGTGGCGCCGCACATCGAGGGGCTCGGCGCCGGTCCGGCGGGCATCGGACTGGCGGTCGGGGCCTACTCCGCCGCGAACCTGCCGGCCAACATCGTCGGCGGCATCCTGGTCGACCGTCACGGTCGGCGGATCGTGACCATCGTCGGACTGTTGGCCGCGGCGGCCGCCGTTGCGGCCTACGCGCTGGCGACGTCGGTGGCCGGGTTCCTCCTCGTCCGGCTCCTCCACGGCGTCGCCGGGGGGATCCTCGTGCCGGCGGTGTTCGCCGCCGCCGGCGATCGGGCCCGGCGCGGGGCAGAGGGACGCGCGTTCGGCCGGCTCGGCGCCGTCATCGGCTCGGCCGCCGTCATCGCACCGGCGAGCGCCGGAGCGGCCCGTCAGGCCACGGGGACCGACACGGTGTTCCTCGGCGTCGCCGTGCTCCTGCTGCTGGGAGCGCTCGTGGCCTACTTCGGGGTCCACGATCCCCCTGCAGAGCTGTCCGGACCACCGGCGGCCCGCTCCGCGCGACCCCAGGCCATGCGCGCCCTGCTGCAGGTGGCGCCCATCCGTCGGGCGCTGCTCGGCACGGTCGTGCTGACCGCGGCCGTCGGGGTGCTGGCCGGCTTCCTCCCGGGGACGGCGGAGGCGCTCGGGGCGCCGGCGGCCGCGGTCGGCGGGCTCTTCACCGCCTACGCCGTCGTCGCGGCGGCGCTGATGCTGTCACCCGTCGCCGGACGCGTTGACCGCACGGGCGCCGACGGCCCGCTCGCCCTGGGGCTGCTCATCCTGGGCGTGGCGCTGCTGGTGTTGTCGGTCGCGCCGAGCCTCACGGTCGCCGTGGCCGGCAGCGCGCTCTTCGGCGCCGGCTACGGCCTGGTGTTCCCCGCCGTCACCGCCGCCACCTCGTCGAGCTCGACGGTGGCGACGCGGGGCCGGGCCTTCGGTCTGTTCAACGTCGCGTTCAGCCTCGGCTTGGCGGTCGGCCCCCCACTGATCGGTGCGCTGGCCGGCGCAGCGCCGACGGTCGATCCGTTCGTGCCGACCGCGGTGCTGGCCGTCGGGGCTGCACTCGTCATCACGGCCGCGTCCCGCGGGGGACACGGCACCACCACGCACGTGGACGAGGCGCTGGACGAGCTCGGGGAGCCGCCGGCCGGCCAGTGACGGCGCCCAGGTTCCCTGGAGCCGACCCGGAGTCACGCGCCGGAACGGACCTCCCGAACCCACCCTCCGATGACCCCGGGGGTCCCACACCTATTAGGCTCACACCATGGACGAACGCAACGTGCTCGGCGGCGACCTCGAGGGGTGCAGCACCGATCCGCTCACCGGCTGGTTCCGGGACGGCTCGTGCCGAACCGGGCCGGGCGACCGCGGCAGCCACACGATCTGCGCGGTGGTCACGGTGGAGTTCCTGGCGCATCAACGGGCGATCGGCAACGACCTCTCGACACCCAGGCCGGAGTTCCGGTTCCCGGGACTCTCCCCTGGCGACCGCTGGTGCGTGACCGCACCCAACTGGTTGCGCGCGCACCAGGACGGAGCGGCAGCCCCGGTGGTGCTCGCAGCGACCAACGAGCGGGTGCTGGACCTGGCGCCCCTCGAGCTGTTGCGACGCTACGCGGCCGATGTCCCGGACGACCCCGGTGCACTGAGCGACTGAGGGCGATGGACCGATCACCTCGCCGGTGTGCAACGCGTGCTGGCGAAGGCCGTGGAGGTGACTGCCCGAGGGCGGCAACTCGGGCGAGGAGACGACCAAGGACCCTCGCTCCTGGGCGGAGCCCGTGCCACCGTGACATGAGGGACACGAGAGGCGGAACGATGGGCAACCGGGACCGGGTCGGCCACAACCCCAAGCGCCAGGCGGAGCACACGCTCAAAGAGAAGCGCGCCGCCAAGCGGGAACACCAGCAGGAGACCAAGATCAGCAGCAAACGCAAGCGGCGGAACGCCGCCCAGCACCAGCGCCACGCAACAGGCAACTGACCCGGCAGGTGCTCGCCCGCGGGGTGGCGCGCCCGGGCCGCATGGCCGTGACGATCGCCTGCTACCGCCTCCGACCCCGGCAGCGAGACACCGAGGCAGCACGCCCTCGGGTCGACATCCCGGGGGCGTCGACGGAAGGTCGGCGGGGTGGTGCTGTGGCGGAGGGTGGGGGATTCGAA
>CAYXJD010000057.1:0-14572 GCA_964465225.1 uncultured Actinomycetota bacterium | reverse complement strand
TGAAGATGCACACCCTCGGCCACGACTTCATCCCCGATCCGATCCACGCCGGCGGGCTGCGCTACCACGGCATGTCACCGCTGCTGTCGCACATGTACGAGCTCGGGTTGTTCGAGGCGGAGTCGATCAACCAGACCCACTGTTTCGAGGCGGCGCTCACCTTCGCCCGGACGCAGGGGATCGTGCCGGCGCCAGAGCCCACGCATGCCATCGCGGCGGCGATCCGCGAGGCCGAGGCCTGCAAGGAGACCGGCGAGGAGAAGGTGATCCTCACCGCCCTGTGTGGGCACGGGCACTTCGACATGGCCGCCTACGACGCCTACCTCTCGGGCGCACTGCAGGACCACGAGTACCCCGCCGAGGCGGTCGCCGAGGCGATGCGCCGGGTCCCGGTCATCGACGGCTGACACGGCATGACCCACCCACCGGACCGGCCACCTTCGGGGTGGTGGTCGACGCCGTGGCGACGTACCCTCGCAGCAGTCGACCTCAGGAGCTCCGGATGCACCTCGGCAGACTACGACGCCGTCTCATCGTCACCGGGCGGGACGAGCCCGCCGTGGTGGTCCGCACCCGGGGTGACGACGCCGGGTTCGACGCCTCGCCCCACCCCCCGAGCAGGGAGGTCGCCGACGACGAACTGCCGCCCCTTCGGGTGATCGACCGGCCCGACGAGACGGGGTCCGCGCACCGGGGTTGACGGGCGATGCCGCCCATCCTGGTGTTCCTGCTGCTGCTGGGTGTCATCTTCGTCCTGCTGTGGGCCGCCAGCAGCGACGAACGCCCACTGCCCGACAGCGAACTCGAGGACGCCGCGCTCGACGAGCCGATCCTCGCGGTCAAGCGCGCCCACGTGCGGCTCTCACCGGACGGTACCGAGGCCACCCTCACCGGCCTGACCGCCGGCAGCCGGTACGCCGTGGACGCGCGGGCGACCTGCCCCCGCGGCTGCTCGACCCCGTCCCCGACCTGCCGGTGCGGCTTCTACGCGATGCGGTCCGACGCCGAGTCCCGCCAGCTCCCCAACGAGGCGAGCTGGGCCCGGCGGGCCGACCCGCTGAGCGTGCGTCTGGACGTGGAGCTCTCCGGGGTGGTCCTCGAGTACGAGCTCGGCTACCGCGCGGAACGGCAGCGGGTACTGGAGGTCGGGATCCCCGATCGGTGCGTGGTCTGCGCCGCCACCGGGGTGGACCAGCAGGCGGCCGGGTTGATCGCCCGGCCCAGGCAGATCGCCAGCCCCTTCAGCGGGGCCGGCAACCCCTACCTCGGTGACCCGAGCCTCAGGGGCTGGTTGGAGCTGCGACCGGCCTGCCTCGACCACTGGGAGGCGGCGCCCGGGCAACCCGCCCTCACCCTGGGTGACCTCGCCGACCGCCTCGGCACGGTCGTTCGCTGGGAGGCGTCCGGCACGGCCGGTCCGGTCAGCCGCTGAACACGCCACCGCCCATCTCAGCGGATCCGCTCGAGACCCGGCCAGGTCTCGCGTACCGGCGGCCGATCGGCCGCGATGCGCTGCAGGTAGGCGTTGAAGCTGTCCCGCCAGACCCCGTGGGCCTGCACCTGCAGCGCGGTGAGCTCCATCACCGAGGCGAGCGCGAGCTGCTCGGGGTAGGTGGCCAGCAGCCGCCGGCCGACGGTGCAGGAGGCGAGCGCGTCGGCACGGGCGCTGTGGGCCGCCTCCAGCACGACGTCGTAGACCTGGCAGGCGGTCTCCAGCGTCCGCTTGCCCTTGCGGTAGCGGTCCACGTGCCGGTCCAGGACCAGAGGATCCAGCAGGACGCAATCGGGGAGCTCGAGCGCCGGTTGCAGACGTCTGAGCTCCGCGGCCAGCAGGGGCCAGTCGTAGGTCGCGTTGTAGATCACGACCGGCCAGCCCGCCTCGGCGATCCTGCGCAGGTGCGTGTGGACAACCGGCAGCACCTCGCTGGCGGGTCGTGCGGCCTCGGCCGTCAGGCGTTCGCGGGTGATGCCGTGGACCCCGGATGCCTCGGCTGGGATCTCCACCTCGGGGCCGGGATCGACCAGGCCGGCGTACAGGTCCGTCACCTGCCCGTCGCCCTCCTCGACGATCAGCGCCAGCTCCACGATCCGTGCCGTGGTGGGGTCCACGCCGGTGGTCTCCAGATCCAGGGCGGCGAAGGGGCCGGTGGTCCACCCGGGGACGGGCTCGGGTGGTTCGAGCGTCAGCTGTGACACGGCGTAGCTCCTCGCGGGACGGTATGGCCCCGACCCTACGGGCAGCGGGGGCACCTGACGACCACCGTCCACAGCGATGCTCCTACGCTGGACCCGAGTCCACCGACGCCCGGCCAGCGAGACCACCATGGCAGGACCGCCGCTCCCCGAGGACGCCGGTTCCGCGCGCGACTACCCGCTCGAGCACATCGCCGCCCACATCGACGGTGAACGCCGGCGGGTGTCACTGCTCGGCGAGTTCCGCGAACTCGTCTTCGGCGCCCAGGACGGTCTGGTGTCAACGCTCGCCGTGGTGGCCACCGTGGCCGGCGCGACCACCGACAACCTCGCCGTCCTGGTGGCCGGCTTCGCCTCCGCCATGGCCGGCATCTTCTCCATGGCCATCGGCGAGTACATGGGCAGCAAGAGCCAGGCCGAGATCGAGCGCGAACACCTCCAACGCGAGTGGCACGAGGTGCAGGAACGCCCCTTCGAGTCCGAGGCAGAGGTCGCCTACCTGTTCATGCAGGAGGGGGTGGACGCCGAGGTGGCCTGGGAGACCGCCGCCGTGATCGCCCGCTACCCCCGCTCGCTGCTGGCCACGATGCTCGCCAAGGAGCTCGGGCTGAGCAGCGACGAGCAGGCCGACACGGAGGGCAGCCCGCTGCGGGGAGCCCTGGTGATGGGAGCGGCCTTCGCCGCGGGCGCCGTGCCCCCGATCCTGCCGTTCCTGTTCACCGAGGGCGTCCAGGCCCTGGTGCTCGCGACCGTGTTCACCGGCCTGGTGCTGTTCGCCATCGGGGTGATCAAATCACGCTGGACCTCGCGGAACTGGCTGTGGTCCGGCCTGGAGATCGTGGCACTGGCCGCGGTCGCGGGCATCGCCGGCTACCTGTTCGGGACGGTGCTGCCGTCGATGCTGGGCTTCGCCGGGGTGGCGTGACGGACCCGGGGAGCAGCGGCGGCCGCGTGGCTCAGCGCAGCTGTGACTCGATCCACGCGAGCACGTCACCGACGACCTCGTCGCGGTTGGTCTCGTTGAGCATCTCGTGCCGGCCGCCCGGGTAGAGGTGGTGGTCGACCGCGGTCAAGCCCGCGGCACGGTAGTGCTCCAGCAGCGAGGCGATGCCCGCCTCCCCACCGACCGGATCCTCGCTACCGGCGAAGGCGTAGACCGGGATGTCGGGCCGCGCGCCGGCCCGTACCCGCCCGGTCTGGCCGATCACGCGAAGGCCGGAGAAGACGTCGAGGTACATCTGGGTCGTCGGCACGAAGCCGCACCAGGGATCGGCGATGTAGGCGTCGACCTGGGCCTCGTCCCGCGACAGCCAGTCGAAGCGTGTCCGTGCGGGCTCGAAGGGCTTGTTGTACGCCCCGAACACCAGGCGGTCGAGCAGGTCGGAGCGCCCGCGGGGACCGAGCCGCGCCCGCTCGGCCCGGGCCGCCACCGCCCCCGCCTCTCCGAGCGGTCCCACCGGCCCGCTGGAGCCCGACAGGACGTAGGCATCCACCTCGTCGGGGAAGGTGAACAGGTACTGCTGGGCGAGGAAGGAGCCCATGGAGTGCCCGAAGAGGATCACGGGGACGTCCGGCAGGTCCGCTCTGGCGCGCAGCGTGACCCGGTGCAGGTCATCCAGGACCAGCGCCCAACCCCGACGCTCGGCGAACCAGCCGAGGTCGTCCTCGCTCGCGGCCGTCTCACCATGGCCACGATGGTCCTGGGCGTAGACGGCCAGCCCGGCACCGGTCAGGGCGTCCGCGAGGTGGTCGTAGCGCCGGGCGTGCTCGGCCATCCCGTGGGCCAGGTTGACCACCCCGCGCACCGTGCCGTCCGGCAGGTGGCGGTGGACCACCACCTCGGCGCCGTCACGGGTCGTCAGGATCGATCGCGAGGTCTCCACGGGGGCACTCCGGCAGGTCGGCGAGGTGCGTGCGTCGCCACCTTACGGGGTGGCCGCGTTGCGATGCGGCCCTCGATGGCTCAGGCGCGTGGTCGCAGCGGCTCGCCGGTCTCCGCCTTGGCCAGCAGGCTGACCGGCGGGAGGAACCGCTGCCCGTAGGCATCGGCGAGCTCCTTGCACCGCCCCACGAAGCCCGTCGTCCCCCCGGGGTACTGGTCGATGTACTGGGCCACGCCGCCGGTCCAGGCCGGGTAGCCGATCCCGAAGAGCGAGCCGATGTTGGCGTCCTCGAAGGTCTCGATGACCCCCTCGTCGAAGCACTTCACGGTCTCGAGCGCCTCGGCGAAGAGCATGCGCTCCTCGAGGTCGGTGAGCGGCACCTCGTGGTCGCCGCTGGTGACGTGCTCCAGCAGGCCGGGCCACAGCCCGCTGCGCCGACCCTCATCGTCGTAGTCGTAGAACCCGGCGCCCGAGGAGCGTCCCTCGCGGCCGTGGGTGTCCACCATGGTGTCGAGCACGTCGAACGCGGGGTGGCGCTCGTAGGCGGTCCCCGCACGCTCGGCCGCCACGCGGTACTCCGCCTCGATCTTGCGGGGCAGGGTCAGCGTGAGCTCGTCCATCAGCTGGAGCGGCGGCGCGGGGTAGCCGGCCTGCTCACCAGCACGCTCGATCCGCACCGGGTGGATGCCCTCGCCGAGCATCGCCACCGCCTCGTTCAGGAAGGTGCTGATCACCCTCGAGGTGAAGAAGCCGCGGGAGTCGTTGACCACGATCGGCGTCTTCTTGATCTGCTGCACGAGGTCGATGGCCCTGGCGACCGCCGCGTCCGAGGTGCGCTCCCCGCGGATGATCTCCACCAGCGGCATCTTGTCCACCGGCGAGAAGAAGTGCAGACCGATGAAGTCCTCGGCCCGCTCCACGCCCTCGGCCAGCTCCGTGATCGGCAGCGTCGAGGTGTTGGAGCACAACAGCGCGTCGGGGGCAACGACCGGCTCGGTCTCAGCGAACACGCGGTGCTTGAGCTCGGTGGACTCGAACACGGCCTCGATGATAAGGTCGCAGCCCGCCAGGTCGTCGTAGCTCTCGGTCGGAGTGATCCGATCGAGCAGGGCCTGGCCAGCCTCCTCGGTGACCTTGCCCCGCTCGACGCCTTTGGCGACCAGCCGCTCCGAGTAGCCCTTGCCCTTGATGGCGGCCTGCAGCTCGACGTCCTTGAGCACCACGTCGATGCCCGACCTGGCGCACTGGTAGGCGATGCCCGCACCCATCATGCCGGCGCCGAGCACGCCGACCCTGGTGGCCTGCCACCGCTCGTGGCCGGCGGGGCGCGAGGATCCCTTCTCGATGGCCTGGAGGTCGAAGAAGAAGGCCTGGGTCATGTTCTTCGACTGGGGCGAGTTGCACACCAGGTCGGCGAAGTAGCGCGACTCGATGCGGGTCGCGGTCTCGAAGGGCACCTGCGCCCCCTCGTAGGCGGTGCACAGGATGTTGCGCGGCGCGTGGTAGTCGGCGCCCTTGACCTGCTTGCGCAGGTTGGCCGGGATCGCCGGCGCGTTGGCGGCGAAGGACGGGCGGGACGGATCGCCACCGGGCATGCGGTAGCCGTCGGTGTCCCAGGGCTGCCTGGCCTCGGGGGACGACATGATCCAACTGCGCGCCCCCGCGAGCATGGCGTCGACGTCGGTGACCACCTCGTCGATCAGGCCGAGCTCGTGGGCCTTGTCGACCTTGTGGCGCTGCCCCTGGAGCAGGACGTTCATCAACGCCGGGATGATGCCCAACATCCGCACCGTGCGTACGACCCCTCCGCCGCCGGGCAGCAGCCCCAGGGTCACCTCGGGCAGCCCGAAGACGGCCGAGGGATCGTCGATCGCGATGCGCCGGTGGCAGGCCAGGGCGAGTTCGAGCCCGCCACCCAGCGCCGTGCCGTTGATCGCGGCGACCACGGGCACGCCGAGGGTCTCCAGGGTGCGCAGATCCGCCTTCAGGCGCTCGGTGTTGGCGAACACCGAACCGGCATCGTCGGGCGTGGCCCGGATGAGCTCCTTGAGGTCCCCACCGGCGAAGAAGGTCGACTTGCCGGAGGTCAGGATCACCCCTCTGAGGTCCGGCTCAGCTTGCAGGCGGCGGACCACCTCGGCCAGATCCTGGCCGAAGCGGGCGCGCATCGTGTTCGCCCGCTGGGTCGGATCGTCCATGGTCAAGGTGACGATGCCGTCGGCGTCGCGGTCGTAGCGGATCGTCTCGAGCTCGGTGGTCACGGCAGCTCCATCGGAAGGCGCGGGCGGGTCACCGGATCAGGGCTGGACCGCCGGTCGGAAGGTCAGACGCGTTCGACGACGGTGGCGATACCCATACCCCCGCCGATGCACAGCGTCACGAGCCCGGTGGTCAGATCGCGGCGTTCCAGCTCGTCCACGATCGTGCCCAGCAGCATCGCACCGGTCGCACCGAGCGGGTGGCCCATCGCGATGGCCCCCCCGTTGACGTTGGTCCGGTCGTGGTCGACGTCCAGATCGCGCATCAGCTTGAGCGCCACGGAGGCGAAGGCCTCGTTGATCTCGACCAGGTCGATGTCCGACGCGGTCATACCGGCCCGGTCCAGCGCCAGGCGGGACGCGGGCGCGGGGCCGGTCAACATGATCGTCGGCTCGGACCCGATGACGGCCGCGGAGCGGATCCGCGCACGAGGGGTGAGGTCGTGGCGGGCACCCGCCTCCTCGGAGCCGAGCAGGACCAGCGCCGCCCCGTCCACGATCCCCGAGGAGTTGCCGGCGGTGTGGACGTGGTCGATGCGGTCCACGTCCACGTAGCGCTGCAGGGCGACCGCGTCGAAACCACCCATGTCGCCGATACCGGCGAAAGCGGCCGGGAGGCCGCCGAGGCTGTCCATGGTGGTCTCAGGCCGCACGTGCTCGTCACGGTCCAGGATGGTGAGGCCGTTGCGATCGCGTACGGGCGCGATCGAGCGCTCGAAGTTGCCGTTGGCCCACGCTTTGGCGGCACGGACCTGGGACTCGAGCGCGAAGGCATCGACGTCCTCGCGGGAGAAGCCCTCCGTCGTGGCGATGAGGTCCGCACCGATGCCCTGGGGCACGAACCCGGTGGTGAGGTTGGTCTCCGGGTCCATCGCCCAGGGATCACCACCGGTGCCCATCGGCACCCGCGACATCGACTCGACGCCACCCGCGAGGATCAGGTCCTCCCAGCCGGAGCGCAGCCGCGCCGCGGCCTGGTTCACCGCCTCCAGCCCCGAGCCGCAGTAGCGGTTCAGTTGGACACCCGCGACGGTTTCGGGCAGTCCGGCAGCCAGAGCGGCCGTGCGTGGGAGCACGCCTCCCTGATCCCCGACCGGACCCACGATGCCGAGCACCAGGTCGTCGATCGCTTCCGGATCCATAGCCGGGTTGCGGGTCTGCAGCTCGTGGAGCAGCCCGGTCACGAGCGTGACCGGCTTGACCTCGTGCAGCGCTCCGGAGGCCTTGCCACGTCCTCGCGGGGTGCGGATCGCGTCGTAGACGTACGCCTCTGCCATCGCGGGGCTCCTCCCCTGTCAGCTGCCAGCTGCGGCCACGCACCGCGTCACCGCCAACGGTAGGCGAAGCACGGATACGGCGCTGCACCGGCGGCCTCAGGGGGCAGACGGCGACGGCTTCCGCCGTGCGTGCCGCCGCGACCACGTCCACGATGGGCATCGTCACGCAGCACCCCTCCTCGAGTCGCGCGTAGAGCTGTCCGACGACCTCGCCGTGAACGTCGATCACCGGGGACCCCGAGACGCCGTGATCGGCCCCGATCGCGAGCACTGGACGGGTCGGCTCGAGCTGCCGGAAGAGGAGTCGTGCGGTCGACGACCGGAGGCTGGCGAGGTCGTCATCGGACCTCCGACGCGATCGCCCATGGCTCGGCGGCAGGGAGGTCATGAGCAGGGCGTCGCGGGCGTGGCAGCCTCCACGGCAGCCACCACGTCAGTGATCGGTGTCGCGACACCTCGACCGTCCTGGGTCCGTGCGAAGACCTGTCCGATGACGCGACCTTGCTGGTCCAGCACCGGTGAACCCGAAGCGCCGGCACCGATCTCCAGCGCCAGCAGGAGCCGCCCGGGCTCGACGCGGTCGACCCTTCCCTCCCGCAGCGTCGGCATGGCTCCAGGGAACCCGACCGTGAGGATCGGCTGGCCGAGGGAGGCCGCAGGTCCGGTAGGCAGCGCCGGCGGCGCGGCCTCGTCGTCGAGGACGAGCACCGCGACGTCAGCCGTCGCCGACAGCAGGACCTCGCGAACCTGCGTACCCGGCCCGGCTTCCAGCGGTTGGACGACCGTCGAGCGGGCGGCATCGACCACGTGCCGGTTCGTCACCACCACGCTGCTGCCATCCAGGTCGAGGCTGAACGCGCTCCCGCTGCTCGACCGGCCGAGGCAGTCGACGCTGCGGACCAACAGCAGGGAGTCGGTGATGACGGCATCCTCGCCCAACGCTTCCTGGACGGCTCCACCGGCAGTGCGCACCGCCAGTCGGTCCAGTACCCAGCCCCCTGCCGGGATCAGCATCGCCAGCGCCACCAGGATGCCCAGCACCGGGCGCAACCTTCCGAACACCCGGGACATGGTCGTCTGGAAACCGGCGAGATCGTCCGGGTCCTCGGGGTCGTCGTCTGGCGGGTCCTCCGGGTCATCTGGGCCGCGAGGTGGTCCATCGGGACCTTCGGGACCTTCGGGACCATCGGGACCATCGGGACCATCGGGACCTTCGGGAGTGGGAGGACCCGAGGCGGCCGCTGGGCGCGGAGGTCTCGACCGCGACACTGGGTGGTGGTCCACATCTTCCGTTCGGACTGGAGTCATCCGACGGTACCGAGCCCGGGGGCGTCATCTGCCGTAGGAAGGCCAGGAAGATGGCTCGTCCACAACCCGCCGCACGACCTCCTTGCATGGACGACGGTTCGAACGTATGTTCGCTGCATGAGCATCCAACTGGTTCGCCCGCCGACACCGTGGCCCCCCGATCCGCGGCCACTGCAGCCGCTCTACGCCACGGGCCAACGTCACCCGACACGCCAGCGCGTCTCCAGACCGCCAGCTCGTTGCTGCGCCTCGCCGGCATCCCGATACGCCCATCCACGAGCACCGGACGGGCGTGGCGGATCATCACCGTCAACGCGATGGCAGCACTCGCGGTCGGCCGGGCTGGCGAGCGAGCACGGCGGCGGCTACGACGCGGACACACCCCCCGACGAGCGACGGCGGACCGTTGACCGGCCAGTGGTCACGCTCGGCCCGGACCGCCCACCGCACCCCGTCGACGATGCGGCGTGGCGGTACCTACACGACCTGGACGATCCGCGGCCCGGTGAGGGCACCGCGCCCTTCGGCCTCCCCGTGCTCGCCGAGATCCCGGGGCTGGCCACGGTCCTCGAGCAGCTACGCGAGGCTGACCGCCTGATCGCCCGAGCGCTCGAAGGGATCCTGCTCCTCCAGGATCACACCGACGTGGCCGGCGTCACCGGCGTCGGCTTGGACAGCTGGGTGATGACGATCGCCCGCCGGACGCGCGCAGACGCGCGCATGCTGCTGGCCGCTGCGGAGATGCTCCGTCGGCTCCCGACACTGCGGGCCAGCTTCCAGGAGGGCCGGATGTCCTGGGCCCAGGTCCGGGCCGTCGCGTTGAAGGCGCGCCCGCTCCCCCGCTCCCTCGACGACCGTGTCGACCAGGCCATCGCCGACGCCCTCGAGGGCACCGGCGGCAGCGAGCCCGATGCCATCACGCGCGTCATCTCCTGGTCCCTTGCCGCACTCCAGCCCACCTCGGCTGCACGGACCGAACGTCGCGAGCAGGAGCGGGAGTTCCTCGGGATGCAGCCCCGGTTGGATGGCAGCGGCGGTCGGCTGTGGGGCGAGTTCGGCGCGACGTCCTGGGCGGTGATCGACGCCGCGCTCAACACGCGAACGACCCGAGAACCGGGGAGCACCGGCGTCCAGGCCGGCACGGCCGACGGCCACGATGTGCCGGCCGATCGCGCACAGGTCGATGGCCGGAGCCGTGCCGCCCAGCTCGTCGACGCGCTGGAACGCGGCCTCGCCGGAGGCACCGAGGACGACCGGCAGCAGGCCACACCGCCGACGATGTCCGACCGGGATGCGGCCACGCGCAGGCGCCGTCCATCCGCCAGCCGTCCCCAGCTGCTCCTGCGAGCTGATCTCGACACCCTGCTGGACCGTGCGCAGACGCCGGGGGTACTGCTGACCGGCCTGTTGGGCGGACAGGTGCGGGTGAGCGCACCGACGGCACGCCGGCTGCTGGAGGAACGCGGCGCCGACCTCCGGACGGTGATCCTGGACCAGACCGGCGGGGTCGTCGGCGTCGGTCGACGGGTGCGCGTGGCCCCGGGTTGGCTCCGGGATGCCACGCTTGCGCTGCACGACACCTGCAGCGCCCCTGGATGTGGCGCACCGGCACGCACCAGTGAGATCGACCACGCGCGACCCTGGCGGCCCGCCCGCCCCGACGACCTCCCCGGCGACACGAACATCGCTGAGCTCGCACCGCTGTGCGCCGTCCACAACCAGCACAAGGAGCGAGACGGCTGGAAGGTCCGGCAGACGACCGACGGCCGTCGTACCTGGACCCACCAGCGCAGCGGGCTCACGACCCGCACCGTCCCATCGACCTGGCAGCCACGAGCGGGGACACCGCCGGACCTCCCCGAGGCCCTGGACGGGTGATCACCCCCGCGCGTTCGGGGGCCACCCACCGGTTCCAGGGCCCGATACCAGCAGGTCTTCAGGCGATCCGCTCGACGAAGCTGGCGAGCTGGTTGAGGTTGCGGACCTCGACCATGTCGTCGACGTACCGGGCGTAGTTCGAGGCGATCGAGTCGCCGCTGTCCCAGAACTGCAGGGGTTCGGGGTTCAGCCAGTACACGTGGCGGGCCCGGCGCTGGAGGTCCGCCAGCACCCAGGCAGCGGACTGCCGGTGGTTGTTGCGCGCATCACCGAGGATCAACACGGTCGTGCGCGGACCCACGCCAGCGGCGTACTCGCTGTGGAAACCCTCGAACGCGCGTCCGTAGTCCGAGTGACCGTCGAGCCACACCAGCTCGGCCTCGACGAGCATGCGGCGCATGGCCTCGTCCACCTCGCCGTCCGCCAACCACGACGTGACCTCGTCCAGCGCATCGACGAACGCGAAGGACCGCACGGTGGAGAACTGCTCCTGCAGTGCATGGACGAGGTGGAGGGTGAAACGGGAGAAGGACGCCACGGAACCGGACACGTCGCACAGCAGGAACAGCTCCGGTTTGTGCGGTCGCCGAGGTCGGAAGGTGGGTTCGAAGGGGACCCCGCCGGTGATCAGCGAGCGACGCACGGTGCGGCGGATGTCCAGCCGACCGTCGCGCCCTTCCCGACGCTTCGCGGCCACCCGGGTCGCCAGCTTCCTTGCCAGCGGCCGGACCTGGGCACGCAGTTCCTGCTGCTCGTCCCGGTTCAGGTGGAACAGATCGCGCTCCTCGATCGGAGGTCGCACGAGCCGTTCAGCGACCCGTTCGAGACCGCGGTCGGCGGCGGCATGGCGCCGGATCTCGGTGTCGACCTCCTCCCGGAACGTCCGGAGCCGGCGCTCGAACTCGTCCCGGAGGAGCTGCTCCTCCAGCCGTGACAGCTCGCCGTCACGCTCGTCCTGTTCGCGGCGGAGCAGCTCGGTGAGCAGCTGCTGCAGATCGATCGCACGGAAGACCTTGTACTGGAAGTAGGTCACCCGGCCATCGCGGCCCTCGACCCGCCCGAACCGCTCGACCGCGGCTCGGGCCGCGCGCCGGATCGCTTCCTGGTCGCCCTGGTCCAGCACCTCCACCAGCGCGCGCAGCTCGTCATCCGGGTCGGGGTCGGTGGCGGCGTCGCCCTGCTCACCCGCCTCCGGGTCAAGATCCTCGTCCTGCGACCGGCTGGCGGTGACCGGACGCGCCGGGAAGTACAGGTCGAACAACTCGTCGAAGGCACTCCGTTGGGTGCGTGCCGTCACGGTCACCGCCGCCAGGGCCTCACGGAGTTGCTCGCGCTCGAGCAACTCCACGTGTCGTAGGGCCCGCACGGCGTCGATCGCCCCAGCCTGTGCCGCAGGCAACCCGGCCCGGCGCAGGGCAGCGACCAGATCGAGCGTCCGGGCCAGAACGCCAGCCAACGGTGGGGGTTGATCGGTGAGCTCCGCCGTGAGGCGGTCGCGATCACTCGGCACAGCATGCTCCTCACCGACGCAGGGCCGACTCGTGACGGTGCGGACGCGAAGGTAGCCAGCCTGCCTGCAGGCGCGCGGTCAGCCCGCGACCAGGCGCGCGGTCAGCCCGCGGCCAGGCGCGCGGTCAGCCCGCGGCCGGCACCCCGTCGAAGGTGACCACCGCCCGCTGCGCCTGCGGACCGGCCAGGAGCAGGCTCACACCGCCCGGGTGGCTGGCAACGTCGATGACCGGGAGCGGGACCACCTCCAGGTCGGCATCGGCGGGCTCCCCATCAGCCGAGGGGGCGCCACTCGGCAGCAGCAACAGGCGCTCCCCCACCCCGACCAGCACCGGACCGCCCGGCAAGGCGGCCAACCCGGCTCCCGGGTCGTCCGTCGACGTCGCCACCAGACCGTTCTCCTCGGCGGACTCGGCGGACTCGGACGCGAGTGACCCGATCCTCGGCCCGTCCACCGGTCGGGCGGCGTCCCGCGCGGCGGTGAGTACCCGGACCTCTGATGAGACGAGGTCGATCAGCGCGACCTGGCCGCTGTCGCCGGAGCTTCGGGCAGCCAGGACCCGCTCGGTCGGTTCGAGCTCGGCCTGCCACCGCACGGCGCCGTCGACCGGATCCAGGGCGACCAGCCGTTGCGGACCGATGGATCGCAGATCCTGCTCGGCCTCCTCGTCGGCTCGCCCATCCCCGTCGACCTGGCGCAGCACCGCCAGAGCGAGGCGATCACCTACCGCGATCACCTCAGCTCGCGTGGGGCGCTCCTCGGACAGCGAAACGCCGGTGGCCTCGAGCGCCGCACGGTCCAGGGACCAGCGCACCGCGCCATCCGTGCGGGCGACACCGACGAACATCGCAACCTCCTCACCCGGCGTGGTCCGGGTCCCGGTCACGATGACCTCGGGTCCGAGGCGGGCGGTCGTCCGTGCACCGGCCAGACCGGCTGGTGCTGTGGGCAGCTGCAACTCGGCGGCCCACACCTGTCCAGCCACCGGATCCCTCAGCTCCAGCTCCGGCTCGTCGCCATCCTCCTCGACCCGCAGGACCAACAGCTGGCCGTCGCCGGCGTCGAGGTGGAAGGCGAGCGGACTCCCGACCAGGGCCGTGTCCTGGCACGTCAGGCCATCGAGCTCATCGTCCAGGGGCTGCAGCGCGTCCACCTGCCCGGTCAGGGGGTTGGTGAGCGCGAGGGTGTACAGGTGCGCTCCGCTGCCGACGGGCGTACCCGAGCCCACATCGACGGCCGCAGCGGCGAGGTCGCCGGTGGCAGCGAGCGTGACGACCTGCTCACCGAGGCTCGCCACTCCGCCGGCCGTCGCGGCCAAGGACGACGCACCCCGTGCCCCGGCGACCCCCGTGATGCTGCCGAGCTCGTCGCTCAGCGCCCTGAGCTCAGCCCGCAGGCTCGCGAGTTCGTCGTCGTCCAGGCCAGGCAACGCACTCGCGAGGAGCTCCAGATCGTTGCCGGCAGCCGGCAGCGAGACGGCACGGGGCGCGATGTCGTCGCACGCCGAACGAGCGAACAGCGAGCCACTCACCACCCCGACCAGGACCAGGCCCGCCATGGCCAGCGCCCCGATCACCAGGGTCCGGCGGTCGGCAGCCATGAGGTCGTCACTCGCGTCCTCGACCGCGTCGCCGCTCCTGCCGGTGCGCCCGACGACCTCCGAGCCGTGCTCGCCATCGCTCACGAGGTCAGTTCATCTCCGGACGCGGTGGGATCGTCAGGTGCGACAGGGCCCGTTCGACGTCCTGGTGGTGCTTGAGGACCACGTTGACGGTGCTCTTGAGGACCTGCTCGTCGACCGACCCGAACCCGAGCTCGAGCAGCGTCCGCGCCCAGTCCAGGGTCTCCGACACCGACGGCGGCTTCTTGAGTTCGAGCTGCCGGAGCGAGCGCACGATCCGCACGAGCTGGTCGGCCATCTCCTGTGGCGCGTCCGGGACCCTGGACAGCACGATCGCCCGTTCACGTTCCACGCTCGGGTAGTCGATGTGCAGGTAGAGACAGCGGCGCTTGAGGGCCTCGGAGAGCTCGCGCATCCCGTTCGAGGTGAGCACGACGAACGGGTGCCGGGTGCCCCGCACGGTGCCGAGCTCGGGGATCGTCACCTGAAAGTCGGAGAGGATCTCCAGCAGCAGCGCCTCGAACTCCAGGTCGACCTTGTCGACCTCGTCGATCAGCAGTACCGACTGGCGCTCGTTGCGCAGCGCGTGCAGCAGCGGCCGCTCGAGCAGGTAGTGCTCGCTGAACAGGTCGTCCTCGACCTCG